>CAZSBF010000058.1:0-27537 GCA_964605185.1 uncultured Planctomycetaceae bacterium | reverse complement strand
ATCGCTTCGCGCAGGGAATCCGCACGGGCATCGGACACCAGCAGGTACATTGGTTGGGCCGTTGGGCGCATGGCGACTCGCACCGTGCTCGGGTGGGTTCGGCCGAGCAGCTAAAATGGGACGCTTTGGGAGTTCCCCGCTCTCGTTGGAGTCTACGGAGCCCGGATTTTCAAGTCAAAGCGTGACTTTGGCCGCAGTATACCGATGAATCAGTTGAGCATTCCCACCCGTGACGTATCATCCATCCCTATGATTCTCAGACCGAACATTCGGACGTACCTCGCCACCCTCGGGTTCGTTGTTGCCATCCTCTCCGGAACGGCACTTGCACGCGGCCCGGCAGCATCCAAAGGCGACAGCCTTTCGGCGCAACTGGAGAAGATCCTTACCAGCCACGGTCAGCCCAAGGCCCGCGTCGGCGGCCGCGTGGTGGAGCTTCCCAGTGGCAAGATACTGTTCGACCTCGACGGCGAACGACCCATGGTCCCCGCGAGCAACATGAAGCTCATCATCATGTGCGCGGCCCTCGATGCGGTTGGCAAGGATTATCAATACAAGACCACGCTCGTTATGCGCGGCAACGATCTCGTTGTTATTGGCGCGGGCGACCCGACCCTTGGCGACGAGCGCATCGCCGAAATACAGGGCAAGCCCATCACCGAGGTATTCCGCGCATGGGCCGCCAAGCTCAAGGCCGCCGGCATCACGCAGATCAAAGGCAATCTCGTCATCGATGATTCCCTGTTCGACCGCCAATGGGTTCACCCCAGTTGGCCGCCGCCGCAATTTCAGGCGTGGTACGAGGCGCCAATCGGTGGATTAAACTTCGCGTCGAATTGTCTCGATGTCCGCGTGCAGCCGACCAAGAAGGGCCAACCGCCTGAGGTCAGCTTCGTCCCGGCGAACGCGATGTTTGCCGTGAACAACAAATCCGTCACCGGCGCGAAGAGCACCGTTTCGGCCTCGCGCACGCGCGAGGGCGACACCATTGTCGTCAGCGGCGTCGTATCTCGCGAGTCCAAGCTTGGCCCGATCACCGTCCGCGATCCCGGCCTCTACTTCGGCCATGTCCTCAAGACCGTTCTCGCGGCCAACGGCATTCGGGTCGACGGCAAAGTCATTCGCAACAGTGGCCGCCTCGATCCGGCGAAGTTGCCCGGCGATTGCAAACTCATCGATACCTATCACGCCCCAATCACATGGGCACTGGCTCGCTGTGGAAAGCAGAGCCTCGGCATGATGGCCGAAGCGATCATCAAGCTGCTCGGGTCCAAGACGAGCGGCGTCGGTTCGTGGGATAGCGGCCGCGCCGCCGTGAAGGGGTTTCTAAAGAAGGCTGGCGTCCCGGCGGATCAGGTCACCATCGACGATGGCAGCGGCCTTTCGCGGAACAACCGTCTTTCGCCCGCGGCGACGACGCAGGTCTTGCACCACATGTTCAATTCTCCCGGCGGGCAGTTCGAGGCATTGCTCGATTGCCTTTCGCATGCCGGGATCGACGGCACGCTGGAAAAGCGAATGAAATTCCCCGAGACCAAAGGCCGCGTCTTTGCCAAGACCGGCTATATCGACGGTGTCCGCACACTCGCCGGCTATGTGCAGACGCAATCTGGCAAGTGGGTCGCATTCGCCTTCTATTACAATCAGGCGGGAAGCACCAAGCCTCTGACGAATTTGCAGGATCAGGCCTGCCGGGTTCTCGCGACACACGCAGACTGACTCAGGGTCTGTGCCACTCGTCGCATTTCGCGCAAAGCGGCAATCCACCGTGCCGCCCGGCGCGAATCGCCTGCATCGCTGCGCTGGCCCACAATTCGCCGAATGACTTCTCGTCAAGCGTGCCGATCGCATGCCGCCCCGCGAAATCCTGATCGCACGTCGTCATCCGGCCATCGGCGAGAATCTTGGCGCGTGAAAACGTCCGCCGACACGGCACTCGCACCGGCGGCGCAACACTCGTGACCGCGCGTCGCTCGACTTGCCCCGCGAAATGGCTGTACCCCGTGATCACCGCCATGCCCAGCTTGCCCTGCCACGCGTCGAAGAACGCCTCCATGTCGCCCATGTTTTCGTTGGCCTTCACGAAGGACGGCATGATCAGCGGGCGAACCTGTTGTCGCTGAATGCGTCGCTCGGCCCAGATGTTCATGCGGGCCGTCACGCTTTCAAACGCATCGACGCCCTGAACCCGCGCGTACGTTCCAGCCGTCGCTGCGTCCAGCGTTACTTCCACCAAGTCCACCGGCGTTCCGAAAATCGCCTCTTCAATCGCATCGGCTTGTTTCGCATCGGTCGGCAGGTTGCCACATGTTCGCACTGCGATCGCTCCGACAGCCGGGCACCGGCGAAGCATCGCGCAGATTTCGGCAAACGCCGGATGGCGCGTCGGCTCGCCGTGGCCCGCCAGCACGATACGCACATCATCAGATTCGCCAAGCGAGTCCAGCACGCGCTGAACGACATCCGTAAGAATCGGCCCCCGAGAACCGACAACTGCACCGCGCGGCCGCAACAACGTATCCGCCAGCGGATCGTCCGTGGTCAATTCGATCTCGATCTCAGCAGGGATCGTCTCAACGTGGATCTCCTGCCGAGCCGTGAGCCACCGGCTGATCTGCCCAGCGTTCCACTCGCCTCCGCCTGCTGCGAGAAGTTCACCCAGTCGATCCATACTGCGCTGCGTGTCCGCCAACAAGCGACCTTGTGCCTCCATGACCTCCGCATCCGCGCGATAACACGCCTCGCGGCCCGTCAAATCCGCAAACGGGCGATCGGGGTGATACGTCAGCAGCACGCCCGGTGGCTGCCCGCTTGGTGCAATCTCGGAAAGCAGCTCACGTGTCAGCACAATCGCCGCCAAACCCGGCGGGCCCGGTGCAAATGTCATCTTCGCCGCGTCGATATTCTCTTCCTGATGTTCGATCATCGCGTCGAGCATGGCCGGATCGATCACCACTGCCGCCGCCGGCACCGCCAACACCATGCCGGCCTGCTCGCGCGCCGCCAGCGCCGCCATCGCGTCGAGCCGCGCGTCTTCGTCGTAGACCGACAGGCATCCCGCGCCGCCGCGCCAACTGTCAACTCCCCACCAGCGCGAAGCACGCACCAGTTGTTCATACGGCGGCGCGCCGGCATTGTGCGGCTCCACCTTCACCGGCAGGCCCCATGTCATATCCCGCAATTGCTCTGTCTGCGCGGAGGGGCAAAGCAGATGCACACTCGCGACGCGCGACACGCGCCCGATTCGCTCAAGCGTTCGGCGAAGCACCGTCTTGCCCGCGAGTTCCTCCGCCAGGCGCGACCGTGTGCCCAGCGGCGAGCGATCGAGATCGACATTGATCACCGCGATGCACTTCATCGGGTCGCCTCCACGAGTCGGTCGAATCGCGCCCGCGACTCGTCGAGAATGGTCTGCAATAGTGTGCAGCCGTCGAGCAGAGAATTCATAAACTGCTCGTCGCGCTTGAGTTGTCGTTTGGCCCGGTCGACGTCATCCAGTTCCTCGCCGGCCAGCTTACGATCGGCCGCGAATCGCTGTAATTCACCCATCTGAGAGACATCCCGCACCATCGTGAAGATAAGGTCGTGCTGCTTTACCAGCGTGCGAAGCTCATCCATGCGAACCAGGCGCTTGTTGAAGCGGGCCGGCTCGCTCGTCAGGCTGCGGAGGAGCTTGATCAGCGTCAGCGTTTCTTCGCACAGGGCACGGAAATCGGCGAGCATCCGCAGTCGCTCGACCAACGCCGCACGGCCCTTCTCCAATCGCTCTGCCGATTCCCATGGTTGTCGCAGATAATCGAATCGTTCCGGCTTGATCGGCCGCCCGCAGAAAGCCCTCGCCGCGTCGGCCAGCGTCATTGCCTCGGCGCCTTGCTTTCGCACGCCGCCCTCGGTGGCATCGATGATTCGCTGCGGGCTCCGCGCGAAGTCGCGCTCGAATTGCTCGCGATAAGTGAACATCTGATCGTCGGTGTAGATTTCGCGATCCAGATGGTCCACTGCTTTGCGCAGGATCGTGCGATTGCGGACGATCCGCTCCCACTCTTTCATCTCAATCGAGCAGTAGCGCCCGCACTCCGCCTGCCACGCGCGATGAATCGCCACACCCGGCGAGTAATAAACATGCCCGGTGAAGCCCAGGTCCTGCCCGATGAAAAGGATCGGCTCGCAGCCCAGCCACTGCGCAAGATAAAACGCCAGGTGCATCACCGTCGCCCCGGCCTCCATCGGCGTGCGCTGCGCCAGGTCCGCGCCGACGCAGCGGTGGGCGAACTCATTGTCCAGCAGGATCACGCGCCTTGGCCGCTTGGCATCCGGCCCGCGAAACGCGTCGACGACGTGCCACGTCGCCTTCGGTTCGGCCACCAGCACGACCTCGTCGGGGATATCCACGCCATCAAAGAAATGCCGCGACATTTCGTTGAAATCCAGCGATGTGACAAAGTGCGGCACAATCCCGCGCGCCAGCAGCGGCTTGAGCGTCGTCTGCGCCGCGATGATGACGGCCCGATCGCGCAATTCCCGAAGCTGGTCGATGTTCTTCGCCAGCGATGGGCCCGCCGCCACAAGGATCGCCGGATACCCCGCGAATTTCCCGCGCAGGATGTCGGCCGGCGGCGTAGCAAGGTAGGCCGGCAGGTTGTTCGCGATGTTGCGACAGGTGATTCCCGCGTTGCGCACCAGCGTGACCAGCGACATCTTCGCAAACGCCGCGTAATCCGTCAGCGTCTGCCGGAATTCGGCCTGCCACGGCGCCCCATGATCGCGATAGACCGGCGGCACTGCGAAGCGCGTGCCGAGCATGAGAATCGTCGAGTGCCGCTGCAGCCGCTCATGCAGCTCGCCCTTGTCGAGGCTGGTGAAAATCTCCACGTGGCCGGTCGCCAGTTCCTTCGACAGGTCAACGTTTTCCATTGCCGTCTTAATGGTGACGAGGTCCGGCTCCCCGACCAACACGGTCGTTTCCTCGCCGAAGGTCTCGATCAGCGCCTTGAGGTGATAGCCCAGCCCCAGCCCGCAGAGAATGACGCAATTCGCGTCGGCCCCTTCGAGGCTCTTGCAAAAATCGGCCGCCTCGCGGACCGGGTCGTAGCGACTATGCAGGAAGACGGCCCGGCCATCATCGGTGGTGACGCTGGCCGTCACCGGCCCGGATTTCGACGGCTGCACGACGAGCGACGTATCAATCGGCAGATCGTCAATTTTTTGTGCAAGGTGCGGATCGCGCCGCCACAGCTGCGCCATGTTGGCAAGAAAGGTCTTGTTGACGGTGGCAACAGTCGTCACGCGGGCATTCTAACGACTTCGTTTGGATGGGTTTCCGATTTACCGCGTCAGCGCAACAACAACGGCGATCACGCCGACCATCGCCGCAAACGCCGATGCGATCAGCGTCAGGTTGCTCTTCGTCTCGGCGCGGGTGGCCTGTGCGGTAAGCTGTTCGCGAAGGGTCTGATACCGTGCATCCGGGGCGTCGGCCAGCATCTCCACCCACGCGGCATTCGCCTTCACCGTCTCCGTCGCCCGGCCGACGAGGTCATGCAGCAGATTGAGCGACTCGGCCATCTGCCTCTGGTTCGCCGCCAGTTCGGCCTCGGTCAGGCGACAGCCGTTCAGCCCCTCGCGGATCTCGTTCACAAGGGCCCGGATATGTTCCGCCTCGCGAACGAGGCTCGTGATCGCCTCGGCCGTGGCATCGGTGCGGGCCTTCATCAAATCAAGGCGATGGTCGACGCGCGACAGTGTCTGGCGATGCTCCGCCGTCAGTTCCGGCAGCGTGGCGAGAATGCCAGAGAGATTCTGGGCCGGCTCGGTCTTGGCCTTGATTCGCTCGACGAGCAGCGGCAGCTCGGCCCGCTCGGCCGCGCGATCGACGGCGAGCGCCTGCTCCGCCTCGGCGATGCCGTCGCCTTCCGGGTCGGGCTCGACATTCGCCGGCAGGGGGGAGGTCTGTGCCTGCGTTTCGATCGATTCGATCAGGCTGCTGACGCGCTGCTGCAACTGGTTGAACGCGTTGTCCCACGTGGAGACGCCGGGGCGGATGGCCTCGCGGCGGTCGGTCGGTAATGCGCTGGTGGCGGGCTCAACCGAGTCCAGAATTTGCGGGACGCCGGTCGGCGCTTCGGGCGTCGACTCGGTCGCGGGGGCATCAGTTGGCAACTCGCCGGGCGTCGGCATGGGGCCATGCTATGATTGTCTCCTCGCGGCGTCAACGAAAATCGAGCCGCAGACTTCGCACCGGGAGAGCGCCACACCGATGAACAATTCGACCCGTATCGACCAATTGAAGAAACTGCTGGCTGCCGAGCCGAACGACGCCTTCCTGAACTTCGGCCTGGCGATGGAGCTGGCCAAATGCCGGGAGTTTGACGCGAGCCTGGCCTGCTTCGCTCGCGTGCTGGAGGTCGACCCCAACTATGTCGCCGCCCATTTTCACAAGGCCAAGACCCTGGTCACCATGGGCGACGTCGAATCCGCCAAGCGCGAACTCGCCGCGGGCATCGAACACGCCGGCAAGATAGGCGAACTGCACGCCAAGGGCGAGATGGAGGAGATGCTAGCGACGCTCTAAAAAAGGAAAAAGGGGACGGGAGTCGTTTTTCAGCGTGCGGCCTATTGGGACGATTCAAGCCTCGGCCTGCCTCGTGGCCGAAAGCTCGACTCCAGCCCCAGTCGTTCCGCGATCCGATCGCGCCAAGTTTCCGACCCATATGGCGTGCCTCGACGGACACAGCTCTGCAACGCCTCTAACTCCACTTTGTTCTGTGGTCTATTCACTACCTCAATCCAATTCCGCGGTCGCGCGATGGGCCATTCGCTCAGAATCCAATCGGACTGCGTCCCTCGTTGAGCAAATCTCCACAGACTCGACCAACGCCACTTCTCCGCATCGCGAACCAACTTCGCCCGGAGCGCGTTCCGCTCAACATAACGACAGACGGTGAGGAAATGGTCATCACGCTGCACGGGAAAGGATTTGAACCGGCCCTGGTAGAGGTGCCCGGTCCCGGAGGTGTGATGATGGGCGTGCCAGCGTTGGGCGTGGGTGACGCCGAGCCATCGCATGAACTCGGACAGTTCGCCATCTTCGCGCGGCCATACCACCATGTGCCAGTGATTTGGCATGATGCAGTAGGCCAGCAGTCGAATCGGCAGACGCGCATGAGCCTGTTCCATCACGCGTTCAAACGCTTCGTAGTCGGCGTCTTTGTGGAACAGAGTGGCCCGGCCGTTGGCCCGGTTCAGAACGTGATACACCAATCCACCACAGGCAGCACGTGCGCGTCGAGGCATGGCAATACGCTAACGCGGGAGGGCCGAGGGGTCAAGTAAAAGACTCCCGTCCCCTTTTCCGCCCCCTTTTCCGCCTGACATAAGATTCTGCGAAAACTGCACACCGTGAATTAGTTGATCGCAATAACAATTTGAACGTCGTCTCCGCTTATGCTCGTGACGTTTCCCTCTTGGTCAAATGTGATCATACGATCGCGCATAACGCCGTCCCCCGATTTGGGGCCATATACTTCACTGTACGTCAACTGGAGAGCTACATATGCAACAGGATCCGCATCGACCGAAACATACACATTGGCAGTGTAATATAAATAAATCCGTGGATTCTCGGGGCTGGCATCTTTCTGAAATGCTAAGCCACGATTGGCATAATAAGTAAGCGCCTCCGCATTTACCGCGCCTGCAATGAGCACTAGGGGTTCGCCGCTTTCGTCAAGCAAATTTCCTTGGAATTTTGTACTAACCCAGGTGGGGCCGGTCGTTGACGCGAGTGACTCGGCCTTCAGAATCAGAGACTTCTCGTAATCATCCAGGTAGGTACGCCTTACTAGAATATCAGTGCATTGAGTGCCATAAACATTACTTGATTGGTCGGGTACAGCAAACCCGTCCGTTCCACCCATCTGAATCGGCGATTCAGAAACCACGCAGGGAGTAAGGTAGCAATCGCACTGGTCCTCGATATATCGCTGGAGAAAGTAATCGCAACCGGTCAAACCAACCATGGACCAGCAGGCGACTACAAATCCGAGCGTATGGCCCTGCTTCATTTCACGATCGATCCTAGATATCATTGAATATCAGGGTTGAACACGGGATAAAACCACACAACATAATTATACGTATGGGCATTCCACTCATCAAGTCGGCCCCCAAGATTATCAACGGTGCCATAATGGTGGGTAGTTTCGTGCGCCAGAATGCCTCTCTGGGCACCGGGAATCGCTGACCAAAAGAATAAGTTACATAGGTGAACCGGGTTCGGTGTGTAGTTTGATGGGAGGGGGCCTTCCCTCCTGAACTTAGTCCAAGCCCAAACCCACGGAATGTTGCACAAGACAACCTGCTGATTGTTATAATTTCCCGTCGCTTGCGAGTAACAACGCACGTTATAGTCGTTGCGTCTCATTTCTAGCCCCGCGCTCCTAGTGATGGAAGCAAAATCCTCCATTTTGCGCCTTGGTATACCCGAAAGCTGTCCTGCACGCATTGTAGCCCATGCAGATTTTGCCATTAGTATATCAGAGGCTTGAACTATGTATCCTGCAATCACCAAGGCTTCAAGAGGATGACAGCCACTAATCATGGGAGCAAGACCACTTGGATCTGAGTTGTTTATTGGATTTGATACTGAATACCCGTACTGCTCAGTCCATGAGATGTGGTCGAGTTCAGGATATTGGGGAGATGGAAGTGGTGATGACAAAAGGCTGCCAACTAGAGCCGTTTGGTAGTTAGGCGTTAGCGACTGCCCAATAGTGACCAAGGGGTCTCGGTTCCCCCACCGTCCCGCCACTGGATCGGCGAACCGCGCCCGATGATGATTGAGCATGAGTTTTCCCGAGGTATCGTTTGCGGCGGTATCGAGTGCGAAGTGCGGCACGCCCTGGAACAGGTATGGGTTGTCGACGTCGCTGAAGGCCTGGGCCACGCCCGGCGGGAAGTCGAGGCCGGCCGGATCCCAGGTGGGCCGCTTGGCGTCGAAGAGGGTCTCGTCTGTTGAATCCACATCACCGTCGTCATCAAGGTCAGCGCGCGGATCCCAGATGCTCGCCGCCTTGGCGGAGTCGAACCGGGTCTCATCGCCGGAGACGATGGTCGTTGAGTTGTTCATGTCGCCACGGCCTGCCGATTCGCGGATCAGCGGCTGCCCGTAGCCATCGTAGGCGATCCGCTCGACGATGGCCCCCGCGCGATCGATCAGGGCTCGCACGTTGAACATGCGGTCCAGCACATAGTAGTAGGGCCGGCTGTCGCCATCGTTGTACATCATCAATCGTTCATCGACGTAGCTGATGCCGTGGACGTAGTAGCGCTGCCGGGTGGCCGACTGATTGTCCTCGACGACCTCGTTGTCGCCGTCGTAGTAGTAGCGCGTGGTGGTGCCCAGCTTGTCGTTGATGGTCTCGACGCGTCGGCCGAGGGCATCCCAGGTGAAGGCCGCCTTGCGGGTGGTGTTGGTGCTGTCGTACACACCGGTGAGTCGATTGTGGTGGTCCCAGCGATAGACGTAGCTGGTGCCGCGATCGGCCGAGTAGGCGAGGGTGAGATTCCCCGCCAGGTCGTAGCCCTGCGTCTTGGTGGCCAGGGTGGTCATGCGATTGGCCTTGTCATGGGCATAGCCGATGGCCGAATCGGTCCGGTACTTGTGGCTGATGCGGTTGCCCACGTCATCGTAAGTATACCACGACGTGGAGGTAGGGGCAGACGCTTGACCACCAACACCAATCGGCGACACTTCTCCGACGAACCACCATGTCAAAAAAGAAAGAACACCAGAAGCCCACCCCCAAGCCGACGCCCAAGCAGCCCACCGGCTCGCGGCGGGTCGTCTTTATTGTTGTGATCCTGTTGCTGATCCCCGTCCTCGTGGAGGCCGTGCTTCGCATCCCCGGCGTCGGTCCGACCAGCTATGCCCCGCGGCGATTCGAACCCAACGGCCGCGTGCCGTTTGTGCCCAGCACCAATTCCCGGGCGACCCAGATGGTCTACGACCGGAACCTGACCTTTTCCTCGGTGTACGACCCGCGCGGCGACACCCGCGGCTACTTCGGCCCCGAGGGGCGCGTGCTCTACCGGCTCAACACCTTCGGCATTCGCGGTGGTGATATTCCCTTCCCGAAGCCACCCAACGGCTTTCGCGTTGTATGCCTCGGCGATTCGATTACCTTTGGCGAAGGCGTGAAGGAGGAAGACACTTACCCCGTGCAACTCCAGCGTCTGCTCGCGGGGTCGATGCGCGACAAGCAGGTCGAGGTCATCAATCAGGGTGTGCAAGGCTACGGCACGAAGGAAGAAGTCGAATCGTTCTTCATGGTCGGCCGAGCCTATCGGCCCGACGTCGTGCTGGTCGGGTTCTATCTGAATGACGCGACGGACTTCGGCGAGACCATTCGCCAGAACGACGCGAAGAACCGCGAACTAACCCTATCGGGCCTGGCCAAGGTGTCGAAGGTTTTCGAAATCCTCGAACGGCGGCGGATTGCGCAAGAGCGACAGGACGAGTTTTTCGCATCCACGCGCAAGAGTTTCGACTCGCCGCTCTGGCAGGAATGCAAGGATCAATTCCTCCGCCTGAAGGGGGACACGCTGGATTGGAAGGCCCGAATGGTGGTCGTGGTCTTTCCGGTTTTGTGGCAGTTGGATGCGTATCCGCTGCTGGACATCCACACCAAACTGGCCGATGAATTCAAGCGGCTGGGGCTGGAGTCGCTGGATCTGCTCGACGCATTCCGTGGAAAGGATGCGGAGTCGCTCTGGGTTCACCCGACCGATCAGCACCCCAACGAAATCGCCCACGCCATCGCCGCGGAAAAGATCGCCGAGTATCTCCGCAAGCCGGCCCCCGTGCCGTAACGTCCGTCGCCCGCGCAGAATGTGCGGACATCAATCCAAATTGACCGATATCACGGATGCGAGCGTACAACCAGCGCGCGCAACTTGCAGATTTCTTTTCGCGTGGATTCCGGCCCCCGGAACTAAATTATAGGCGCGCATTTTTGCCACGGCGTGTCTTTATCGGCACCTCGAAATTGGAATTATTTTCGCCCATCCCGATGCGGAAATCTCCGACGTTTTTGCCGAATCAGGACTATATAATTGGGTGAGTAACCCGCGAGGAGAAGCACATGGCATCTTTAGACCTCCGTCGCATCCTGGCCGGCTGGGAATACGAGCCGAACCAGATCACCGTGAGGAAAGTCACGGGCGATGACGGCTCCATCAAGATTCAGATGCGCCTCGATCTGGGTATCCTTCAGATGGAGGTCAGCGGTCGTCCCGACGGGCAGCGCCCGCACGGCTACGAGTCGCTCCTTGCCTATCACGAGCATCGCCTCCAGAAACATGTCGATAAGAACGGCACCGATCTGGGCATCGAACTGACGCCCGATGAATGCCAGGGCCTGCGCGAAGAGGCCGTGCAGTATTACCACCGCTATCTGGCGGAGTTCGTGCTGGAGGATTTCGCCGGCGTCCAGCGCGACACGGCTCGCAACCTCCGCGTTCTGGATTTGTGCCGACAGGCCGCCGCCGAGGAATCAGACCGGGCGGCGCTCGAACAATATCGGCCCTACCTGCTCATGATGAACACGCGGGCCCAGGTGCACCTTGCCCTTCGCAAGGGCGCGTTCCGCAAGGCGCTCGGTCAGGTCGAAGATGGCCTCGCCAAGATTCAGGAAGTCTTCGCCGAGGTCGGCCAGGAAGATGCGTTCGAGGAAGCCACGGAAGTCGGCATCCTTAAGTCGCTGCATCAGGAGATCGCCGCGCGTCTGCCGGTCGATCCGATGGAAAAGCTCCAGACCGAATTGCAAAAGGCCGTGGACGAAGAACGCTACGAAGACGCCATCGTGCTTCGCGAACGCATCGACGCCATTCTGGAAGAGAAGACGCTGGCCCCGGTGAAGCGCCGCAAGAAATAATCAGGTTCGCGCTCGCATTTTCCTGGGGTGTTAACTGTTCCCCAATTCTGACGATTCTATTCCGCGTATGCAATTCGTTGTGAGATCGAGTCTCGCCCGAGCCATACGCAATATCTGACAATCCCAACATCACGCACCATCTCACCTATCCCTGGCTATCTTGCGCATGGCGATGAACAAAGCTTGCGTGCATTTCCGCAACACTTGCGGGCTCTTCCGCAATCGACAATGCGGCATTCACTCCTGCAGAATTGTTGCAACGCATGATGCTCGCCGCACTTGCGTGGTTATCGGGGTTTGTGGCACGCGAATTGCTGGTGAGTATGGGGTCATTCCTGCGGGGTGACGTGGACCAAGCGTCCGGTCGTCGCCACGCAACAGGGCATTCGAGTTCGGGCGAGTGAAAGAGAGGGTTTTGAGGCTTTGCGTGATCGGTGCGCGCGGCGCGCCGATGCGGCCCGTGGGCGATGCGCGCGTGGGTAGGATGCAGTAACAGTTTAAGAAACGGCACGGAAACTTCAATGCACGGGGCTATAATAAGAGTAATCACACCGATGCTCGAATCCGCTGGCGAGAGGAGTTTTCCAATGATTCACGCTAACAATGTACTCGTTTATGTTGTTGCATTCGCGCTGGCGTCACCACTGATCGCCGACGCCGGCATCATCGTGGATCAGCCGCCTTCGGATGCATTTGGTACTGCGTCGGACACGGCGTTTTATAACGAATTCGGATTCTTGCGTTGGCAGCAGTCGGCGGATGACTTCACGCTCGATGCCGACGCATCAATCCGACAACTGACCTGGTGGGGGTTTTACGGTGGAATTGCCGGGTCTTCTCTCGATCCGCCTTCGGAAGACGAGCCCCTTCTTGTTCGATTCTACGCGGCACGACCCACGGACGGGCTGCCCGGCACACTGATACGAGAAATATCGGTGGTGAATGCTCAACGAGTAGCGACCGGTCGCCGGGTCGGTGTGATGGGAAGTCCGGCCGAGTTTCGTTTCGATCTTCCACTAATGACGCCATTCGAGGCCGTGGGTGGCACGCGGTACTGGCTGAGTTTCCAACAGATTGGATTGTCTGACAGCCTCTTTCGTTGGCAAGTTGCAACTATCGACGTTAACGGCTTCGCATTCCAGAACGCAAACGTCCCGGATTGGTCGACGGTTATTCCCGCCGACCTTGCATTTCAATTGCACAATACGCCCGAACCGAGCACGTTGTTAAATTTGTCATTGCTTGCCGCAGTGACAGCTTGGCGAAAGAAATGGAGGGGTCCATGAATTGACATATCACGGTATTAAGTTCTCCTAATAGTTTATTGTAGCCGAGAGAGGAAAATGGGTTTGGCGGCACCTGTGAAAGGGAGTCGAATCCATGTTTGCTCACAGTACACAGAGTCTTTTCGTCACATTTCAAGAAAGATGGGAAAGGGGTCATTCAACTTTTCGCCTTCGACCCATGGTCGCAAGTCGGCCCGGGGTCATCATGCGCCACGACCGCATCGTGTCGGAAGATCGATAGTCATATCAACAAACGAATTCGCCCAGAACAAATTTAGCCAATCGTTGCCGTTCCATCTAGCTCACCCCTTACTCATGATGACTCCCGCTGCCATCGCTCGACCGATTGCGAATTGAGGCGGTCCCCTGCACAATCGCCGCAACTTGGTGAAAGGTACCGCGATGAGCGACAATTCGACGACGCTGGCCGACCTCCGCCGCGAGGTGCAGGCCTTTGTGGATGAGCGGGAGTGGCGGCAGTTTCATTCCCCCAAGAATCTGGCCATGTCCATCGCCATCGAGTCGGCCGAGCTGATGGAGCACTTCCAATGGCTCGAAAACGCCGAGGCCAAGGCCGTCCGTGATAAGCCGGAAGTGATGCAGGAAGTCCGCGAGGAATTGGCGGATATCCTCTGCTTTGCCCTGAGCTTTGCTAACGCGCTGGAGATCGATGTGTCTACGGCGCTCCGCGAAAAGATGGTGAAAAACGCGGCCAAGTACCCGGCCGATCGGTTCCGGGGGCGGTTTCGTTGATGGCGGCTGTGGGGCGTAAAGGGCGGTTGGGGCGAATGATCAAACTGTTCTCCATTGCATTCATCTTTCTCGCGATCGCGACGGCGGCGCTTCGCGCGCAGCCACAGGGAACGACCGCGCCGGCGCAGGAAGCCGAAACCCTTTCGGATGCCGAGCGAATCGCCCGCCTGCAACGGGCCATCGAAGAAGGATCAAACCGGCTTGCCGACCAGAAGGAAAAACTCGAAGCCCCGATGGGGGAGTATGCCGAGGCCGAGAAGGCGTTTCGCCTGATCGACGCGGAAGTGAATGCCAAGAAACGGGACTTGCAGCGACTGGAGGAAACAGGGCAAAAATCGGAGGCGGCGACGCTCAAGACCGAGCTTGAGACCATCGAAAAGAATTGGAAACTGGCGAAAGAACGCTTCGACCTCGCCATTCAGGAACGCAAGACACGCCAGGAACAGGTCGTCACCCTCGAACAGAAGCTTCAACGAGATCGCGACGCGTTGCAGCGATTGCTCGCGCCGCCCACGACGCAGCCGGCTGCGGCGTTGCCTAAGTCGGAATCGCCACCCACGAGCCAGCCAGCCGGTCCACCTGCGGGTGCGACAGGGGCAGATTCAGCAGGCGCGAAGGACGCTGCACCGCTCACGCCGATGGGTGCGATTGAGAAAGCACTGGAAGGAAAAGGAGGAGCCGGCCAGTCGATCCTCGAAGTAAAACCGCCGTCCAAGGAACTGATCGAGGCCAGCAAGGAAGCACAAGTCAAGCAGGTAGAGGCCGAGGCGGCGAAGAGCGTCGCTCAGTCGATCAACGAGCGGATGGACGCTTTGCAGAAGTCCATCGGGTTGGAGCGCAAGCAACTCGAAACCGCGCGAAAAAAGGAAGACAACGCACAGGAGACCGCCCGATCGCTCCGCGATGAGTGGCGTGCGAAGTGGTCGCAGGGCGCGCCACAAGCCCAATTGCAGGAGTATCTCGCAAAGATCTCGGAGGCCGAGCAGCGTGCCCGGGATGCACAGAAGGACGTCGCCGAACGATCCAAACATCTTGAGGAGTTGCAAGTCGAATTGACCGGCGTTCAGTACGAACACATCAACGCCCTGCGGGAGGCCGATCTAAAGGCCCGCGAGGCCGAGAAGGCCGACAAAAAAGTCGAGGAGCTTAAGAACCCCTTTGCCCCGCAGAACATCCGCCGGTGGTTTGTCGAATCCGGGCCAAAGGTCTTGACGGTCCTCTTGGGCATGGCCGTGCTGCTCTGGCTCACGCGTCGCTCGCGCGGGCGGCTCGTATTTCTGCTCTCACGAGCAAACGACCGCGGCACAATCGAGGAGCGTGAGAATCGCGCCCAAACGCTGATCTCCGTCTTTAGCAATGCGGCGAGCGTCGCCATCATCGTCGGCGGCTGTTTCATGATCCTGACGGAATTGGGCGTGAACATCCTGCCGCTGATGGGAGGTGCCGCCGTCATCGGCTTGGCAGTGGCCTTCGGCGCGCAAAACCTCATCCGCGACTACTTCACGGGATTCATGATTCTGCTGGAGCATCAGTACGGCATCAACGATGTCATCACCGTCTGCGGAATCAGCGGACAAGTCGAGCAGATCACACTCCGCATCACCGTATTGCGCGATCTTGAGGGCACTGTTCATTTCATCCCCAACGGCCAGATCACCACCGTCAGTAACAAAACGCATGAATGGTCCCGCGCCGTATTGGAAATCGGGGTGGCATACAAGGAAAACGTCGACCGGGTGATGCAGGTCATCCTCGACCTCGCCCGCGAACTCCGCCGCGATCCCGCCTTTATCGATTTCATCCTCGACGATCCGGAAATGCTCGGCGTGGAAAACCTGGGCGAGTCAGCCGTGATCCTCAAATTCCTCGTCAAAACGCGACCCGGCCGACAGTGGCCGGTCAAGCGCGAATTGCTCCGGCGGATCAAGAAGCGTTTCGATGAAATCGGAATCGAGATTCCCTTCCCGCATCGCACGATCTACCACCAATACGAATCCGACGTTCCACCAAGACCGCCAACCAAGCACACGCCTCCAGTTCCGTAAAAAAAACGGACCGCCCGGTTCGGTTGAACGCGGGCGGCCCGGCGGGTTCGTGTGCAGTGTTTGTGACTTAGCCGCCGACGGTGTCGCTCGTCGCGTCAAAGGTCGGCGTCTCAGGGAAATCGACCGGGAAATCAGAAGCCCCGGTCGTCGGCGGATCAATAAAGCTCATGTCCTGCGTATCAAACGCGGAGCATTCGCCGCCGGTCGCAAGCGCCTGATTCTCCAGATCGACGCAGACGTCGGTAAAGCCAAACGTGCCGCCGGTCGTCACCGCGTCGCTCGACATCAGTGCATAGCCGCTTCCCGGCTTGAAGTGCACCGATGACGTGATGCTCGTCATGCTATATGGGTTGTCAGCGAACTCCGTGGCCGAGCGAACAGTCTTTTCCAGCTCGTTCGTCGAACCATCAATGCGAACATCCACGCGCTGGTGGCTGTTGTTGAGCTTCAGCACATCGCGGAGCGCGCCGCTGATGAACGCCTCGTTCCACTTGTGAGCGGAGTCGGTGCGGTCCCACTCCACAAACGCCTGGAAATCCGCCGGCGCATCGGGCCGGGCAGCGCCGGGCTTGGTGAACATCTTGCCCGCGCCTAGGTTATCAGTGCTCGGCTTGGTGGTCACAAGCGCACAAAGGAATCGCTCATAGCCATTCCCGCGATCGGTCCAGATGCGAACCGCGACCGGCGTATCGACGGCGTTGCCACTGCCATCAGCCGTGCCGTCGCCGTCAATGTCAAATGCGGCGAAGTCGGCCATATAGGCGACAGGCGAACCGTTGACGTTGAACGTGCCCGACACCTGCGTCTGCGAGGGGTCGGTCATGTCATTTCGTATTACGGCACCAAGGGCAAGTGAGCGATCGGCCAATCGATGAAAGTTGTGAATGATCCGCGCCGCCGAACGCAGCGTGCGCTGATACGGCGTGGTGATACCCATGGCCGCGTCGTTTTTCGACTTGTCGCCCGCACCGGCATCATCATCGGGCAATTCACTCACATCGAGCGATACACCCTCGGGCAGGAATTTCGCGACGGCCGACTGGTCGCCGCCGTTATTCGTAAGTCCACCAAACAATCCACCCGGCACGCCGTTGCAGGCAACGCCGGCCAGAATTGCGATTGCGCCTAAACACGTACAGACCTTCAGCTTCCACATACAAATTCTCCTTCTTCCTTCTTTTTTTGGCGAGGCCACCACACCTCGTACAGGCATGCGATCAACGCCTCGTATCGGCATCTGATCTGACGGTCTAAACGACGGCCTCCGCCGGGTTATTGCCGCCCTTTTTCATGCCATTTTGTGATGTGCGAATAGGCGCATTCCGAGACCTGTGCGAATTGCCGGACGGTCGCTTATCGGCTCGGATTCAATCTGCGGCGATCCAAGTCCGAACACATTCTTCGCGCAAAATGGGGTGGGTGTTGGCGGTCCCGTGTTATAATACTCGATCACGCGGTCCGGCCGCGGCCAGACTCTTGGAAGGGGAACGAATGCGTCGGCTATTTTGTTTCATTGGATCACTCCCGGCGCTTTTCGCCCTTCCATCGTGGGCCCAATACGACCCACCACCGTCGTATTACTCTGCGGCGACGGGCACAGGCGCGACACTCAAGGCCCAACTCAACGAGATTATTGATCAGCATACGATCATTTCGTACTCCAACCGAGAGCCGCGCATCGAAGCCCTCGATCAGGATCCCGCCAACTCGCTCAACGTCATCTGCGTCTATTCCGGTTTCTCAGTCCCCAAGTCAGACTTCCCCGCCGGCTCGACCAACACCGAACACCTCTGGCCGAACTCCTACGGCATCGACGACGGCAGCCCGGCCTATGGCGACTTGTTCAACCTTCGCCCGTGTAACGCAAGCGTGAACAGCACACGAGGCAATGAGTATTACGACGATGTTGGCGGAGCCACCCCGGCGCACGCACTTGCCCCCGAGTGCCGTTCGGATGCGACGCGCTGGGAACCGCGAATTGTGGAGAAAGGCGATCTCGCCCGGGCCATGTTTTACATGGACACTCGGTATGAAGCCGACGCAAACGACGGCTTCCCTCGCAATTTGACACTCACCGACACCGTCGCCCTAATTACCAGCGCGAACAACAACATGGGCAAGCTTTCCACACTGATCGCATGGCACTTCGCCGACCCGCCCAGCACGGTCGAGCGAAAGCGCAACCACGAGATCTACACATCGCACCAGAACAACCGAAACCCATTCGTGGACCGCCCGGAGTTTGTGTGGACCATCTTCGGTACCGGGCCGAACGATTCGCGCTTGTACGTCGGCGGCGTGGAGCCATCCGACGGCGTGTCGAGCGCGACCGCCGATTTCGGCAGCGTGATCATCGGCGCGTCTATACCTTCCGCCCAGGTCGTGACGCTCAACAAGACCGGCACGACGCCGACCACGTTGAACATCACCGTGTCGGGCGATGCGGCCTCGACAACGGTGGGGCAGGGGCAGACGTTCGTGGGTGGTGTTCAGAATCGGCCCATCAATGTCGCCCTGACTTCGGTCTCGCCGGTCGGTGCGAAGTCCGGCACCATCACGATCGACAACACCGATCTGACCAGTGCCGCCGCGGGCCAGGGAAGCGCCGACGGAAACGACTCGATCAACGTCGTCGCCAGTGTGCTCGACCATTCCAATGCATCGTTTGCGGCAATGGCCGACGAGAACACGCTCATCATCGACTTTGGATCGCTTCCACAGGGCGGCGTCGTGACGCTCCCGTTCTCGATCCACAATCTCGAATCCGTCGCCGGCTTCACCGCGAAGCTCGACATCGACGCCATCGCCCCTTCCGGCGATTCCGCGATTCTCTATTCCGATCTCACGCCCACGGCGAACATCCCCGCAGCATCGAGCCTGTCGCTCACGGCCTCGTTCGACACCAGCAGCCCCGGTTCGTTCTCCGCGACGTATCTCATCTCCGTGTCCGACGAAAATCTCCCCGGCGAGACAACCGGAAGCGCACTGACGTTGACGCTCATCGGCGGCGTCATCGGCTGCAACGCCGCCGACACGAATTGCGATACGGTGGTGGATCTGGTCGACGTGGATGCATTCGTTAGCACGCTGCTCGGCGACCCGCCCTGTTCACCCTGCGCCGCCAATCTCAACAACGATGCCGGCGTCGATGGCGCGGATATCGCGGCCTTCATCGATCAACTGGTGCCGTAAGGATCGAACCGGTGAGTTTGGCGCCGCGCTAGTCGTACTGAAAGATCCCCTTGCCCCAGGCATAGATAAAGCCCACCAGCAGGATCACAAAGAAGATCACCATCTCAAAGAAAAGAAACGTGGTATCGGCGGCAGCGGCCGCGCCGGCACTCGCGGATTGCGTGAAAACCCTTGCCCACGGGTACATAAAAATCAATTCCACGTCGAAAAGCAGAAACAGCATCGCCACCATGTAGAACCGCACGTTGAACCGCCGCCGAGCATCGCCGACCGGTTCCATGCCGCTTTCATACGTGGCGTCTTTCCGCGGGCCGCTGCGTTTGGCCTTGGGCATGGTCTGCGTGACGACGATAATTCCCGTCGCCACAACCATCACGAATGCAATTAACAAGCCGATGGGAGCGTAACCAAGGTCGTAGGCAGCCAGAAGCGGTGCGAAAGTGGTAGTCATGACCGGAGCGAGTGTAAAGCGCGGATTCGTCGAGGGGAAGCGGCGGCGTTACCGCCGTGGAAGCATCAGCGACAGGCCCAGTTCATCATCAATGCGGGCCATCGCCAGCCGGGCCTGCGAAAACATCGACGCGATTACCGAAACAGGCTCGGGCCCACAACAGACGTAGGTCGTTCCGTTCTTGGTCCATGTCAGAATGGCCAGCGTCTTGCCGTCTTTCTGCGGAACTTCGCATTGCCGACAACCCGCCGCCTCGCTGCACGCCGCCATGCAGCCGCCGAGTTCATCCCACTGTGGAATGCTGAAGAACGATAGCCGAGTCGGCTTGGTCTCGTGGGTATAGATCAGGTGCCCGCCGGCGGCCTCCGGGGCCTCCAGCACCCCGCAATAATTCGCGGATTCAAACCGATAGCCATGTGCGGTCAGGTCCGGCGCGAGCGCCTTAATCTTGTTGTGAAAGTGCGAACAAATGGCCGGTTCGAGGGCGGCGAGCTTGGTCGGTAGCGATTGCGCGTGATGATTGGGCCCATGCGCGCAGCACATGTCGTGCACATCGCTGACCATGCGGGCGAACTGCGGTACGGCGTCGGATTTCTCGCGAATGTTTACGCCGCCCGGCGGAGTGGAGCTTTGCAGGGCGCTTCGCCACAGGAACAAACCCGCCACCAGTAACAAGCATGCAGCCATGCCATAGGCCCGCAGTCGCGTGGCAAAGATGCCGCCGCCGACCGCCGGCCGAGCCTCGCTAATTACAGCCGAATTGATCTTGAATTTCAGGCTTTCAGGCACAGGCTCGCGCTCGATCACTTTGCATACGACCGCCCGAAGCGCTTTCTGATCCCGAACCGTTTGCTCGCACGACGGGCACTTGCCGATATGACTGGCGACCGCGTCGGCGTCCGGCGCGGGCAACTCACCGTCGGCGAAGGTGTGCAGATGTTTCTTGGCGTCGTTGCAGTTCATGATGCTGTCGTCGGCCGAATCCCACGGGATTCAGCATATTCCTTTAGCGTCTCGGTTAGTTGTTTGCGCGCCCGGTAGAGCCGGCTCATGACCGTCCCCAGCGCGACGCCTAATACGTCCGCGATCTCTTTGTAGCTCAAATCTCCTAGCGCCCAGAGCGTGATCACCGAGCGATACTCCGGCGCGAGTCTCTCCACCGCGTGCTTCAACTCCTCGTCGAAGCCCTCCCAGTTCAACTCGCCGATGCCGAGCGGGCCGATCGGCTCCACCATCTCACCGGCCGCGACGTCGTCCACGCCAAAGTCGTCCAACAGCGACGGACCGCGCTGTTCTTGCCCGCGCCGTGTGAAAAAGACGTTGTGCAGGATCTTCAGGACCCACGGCTTCGCACCATACTCCCGAAGTTCGAACGACTGGAAGCTCCGAAACGCCCGGAGAAACGTCTCCTGAACCAGATCGTCGGCCTCAGCCGTTCGGCCGCTGAGTTTGAGCGCTACCCGATACACGACATCCAGATGCGGCAACACCAATTCGGTAAATTGGCGCGCGGCATCGCGATCCATCGCGGTACCCGGGGCGTTCTGCGGCCCATTCGGCATTACGTCCTCACTTAAAACCCGTCCCCACCAGTGGTTATTCCCGTCATTAGGACCGAAAGCGGTTCGACCCGTCAAGGGGCCGAAATTGCGACCCGGCGGGTGGCCGAACGCGCCGGGGAAAGCCCTGTTCACCGTTCCGCCGATAAACTAGGGTACGCTCTAGAGAGTGAACGTCGCCAAGCGACGACCCTTGCCTCGCCGCAACCATTGAGGGGTGCACCCATGGCTTCCCGCCGGAATCGAATTGCTGCTGGTCTTGTCGTCGTCGTCCTGCTGGTGGTCGGCCCGAGTTGCAATATAGGCTTCAATGTCACGCCGCCGGCGGAGGCCATTTTGTTCGGCGCGTGGAACGTCCTGCTCGCCAGCAACCCAAGCCTCCAGGAGGTCCTGATCTTCAACGAGTCCGGCCGGCTCATCGAACGCCGAATCACGGTCGGTGCGACAACGGTGTCCCAGCCAGACGTCCACCGCCTCACGCGCGTGTCCGGCAACAATGTCCGCATCGAGACCTCGGACAACAACGTCTTCGAGGGCACCCTCAATGCCGACAAGAACATCATCGACGGCAAGTTCTCAACCATCATCACCATTGGCAACACCACCATCACGACGGACAATGGCGGTGTGATGTTGACGAAGATTTGAGGGAGCAAGGCCCCCCAAGTCGCCTACGTGTTGCTCGGTAGCGAGGGCGACTCCCGATTTCCTCTGAGTGTTAAACAATGATCCGAGCCTACCTCATCCTTAACGCGGCGATCTACGTAATTTTTTCCCTGTGGTGCACCATCGCACCCGAGAAGACGGCCGCGAACATCGGTTTCGCCTTCCGCTCTGGCTCGGGTCGAAGCGAATTCGTGACCGTGTATGGCGGCCTCGAACTCGGGATGGCCGCTTTCTTTCTTATCGCAGGTATGCGCAGTGAGTTCCAGTTGGCGGGGCTTCTCTTTGCTCTGTGTCTCTATGCGGCCATCGTTGCCTTTCGAATCGTGACACTTCTGACTGTCCCCGGTATCGAGCGCATCACCTATGGCACATTCGGACTCGAAGTGGTCCTCGGGCTTGCGGCGGCGATCCTCTGGTGGAAGCGAGGCAATTGATATCAGTATCTCCGCCTGCAATCATGGCTCCCCGAACATTGACAGATTGTGGCACGAAGGTGTGGGAAGATTCCCGGCTCGCAAGCATCGAACCTCGCGCGTACGATATTTCGCTGAGCGTAATTTGCAGCCACCAAGTCTGATTTCTGGCTGCCGACGCTCGTCGAATTCGTGCGAAGGATGATCCTAATGGCCTCGTTAACCGCAGGTCGCTTCGGGAATTCGTTTCCCATTCTCCAACTATTCCGCACCTACTCCCCTCGCTGGTTCGTGTCCGACCTTGTCGCCGGAATCAGCGTCTGCCTAGTCATGATCCCATCCGTTTTGGCCTACGCCGAGCTTGCCGGGCTCGCACCGGTTCACGGGCTTTACGGGGCATTGGCCGGAATGATCGGCTACGCACTCTTCGCCAGCTCGCGCCATGTCATCACCGGACCCGACGCGGCGTTGACGTTACTGGTAGCGAGTGCCGTTGGGCCGCTGTCGGCGGGCGACCCGTCGCGCGCGGCGCTTCTGGCCGCCATGACCGCAATTCTCGGTGGTGGACTCATGCTCCTCGCGGCGTGGTTACATGCCGGCGTCATCGCCGACTTTCTTTCCAAACCGGTCCTCGTCGGATACCTCACCGGCGCCGCCTTGATTCTCGCCTCCACGCAATTGGGCAAACTCTTTGGCATTCCCACCCGTGAGCACGATTTCTTTCCGATCATTGGGGAGGTCTTGCGCCGGCTCGGCGAAACCCACGTTCTCACGCTCATCCTCGGGGCACTGCTGATCGGCATCCTGGAGCTGTTGCTGCGACTGGCCCCGCGCGTCCCCGGGACGTTGGTGGTATCGGTTGTCGCGCTTCTGGTTTCCGTTGCCTTTGGACTGGAAGGTCGCGGTGTTCGCGTCATCGGGCATGTACCGCTCGGCCTGCCCGCGTTCCAATTCCCAAGCGTCAATCTCTCGGACATCCCGGAACTCCTACCCGCCGCCGTGGGCATCGTCATGCTGACCTTTCCCGAGGCGGTGCTTCTGGCCCGCGCCTTCGCCGCAAAGAGGCAATACGAAATCCGCCCCAATCAGGAACTCGTGGCCCTGGCCGCGGCCAATGTCGCCGCCGGTTTGTTTCAGGGCTTCTCCGTCGGCGCCAGCCAATCGCGCACGACCGTCAACGATTCAAGCGGCGGCAAATCGCAGGTCGCCAGTCACATCGCATCCGGCGCGCTGGCGGCGTTTCTTCTTTTCCTTACCCCGCTGCTTCGTTTTCTTCCAACCGTGTCCCTCGCCTCAATCCTGATCTTCGCCGGCCTGCATCTGATCGAAATCAAACAGTATCGTTCGCTGTTCAAGCTGAGCCCGCGCGCCTTCTGGCTGGCGCTCGCCGTCACCGCCGGCGTGCTCTTCGTCGGAGTCGTCCCCGGCATACTGATCGGCGTCATTGCGTCTTTGATCTACGTGCTGGCCCGCCTGACACGACCGCTGGACGTCGTTCTGCGCGAGGTTCCTGGTACGGGCCGCTATCACGATCTCGGCGAGGTGTCCGCGCACGATACAGTTCCCGGATTGATCGCCTATCGCATCTATGCCCCACTGTTCTTCGCCAACGCCGAGTATCTGGTCCAGCGTGTTCGTGAACTGATCGCGTCGAGTCCTCACCCAGTCCGGTGTTTCGTCATCGATATGCAAGCCGTGTGGGAGATTGACATCACAGCCGCGGACGCGTTGAAGCGTATCGCCGGTGAATTGCGGCACAGCGGCGTCACCCTTTTTGTGGCGCGTGCAAACCGGCCGCTCCGCGAAAGCCTGATCCAACTGGGTTTGGCGGAACAACTCGGCGAGTCCGCGATTTTCCCATCGGTTCACGCCGCGGTGGAGGCCTTTCAGCGGGAATCGCGTGAAAGTGCCCCGACGCAAAGCACGACGAATGACGGTGGTCCCCAAAACGCGAGCTGAATGAGTCGGCCGTGCGCGGTTCAATCATCCGCGTATGCAAACTCAAACGGTCGTGGCGCAAGGTTTACCGGCCGCCGTCGGGCCACATCAATCAAGAGTCCAATGGCGAGGTAGTTCGCAATCAGGCTGCTGCCGCCCATGCTCACAAAAGGCAGTGTCATCCCCGTGATCGGCATCAGGCCGACCGTCATGCCCACGTTGATAATCGTCTGTGCAAAAAGAAGTGCGCAGACTCCCGCCGCAAGCAACCGACCAAACGGATCGGTGGTGGACGATGCGATGGTCAGCCCCGCGCCGATCATCAGCAGATAAAGCATCAACACCCCGATGCAGCCGACGAACCCCCATTGATGCCCCAACACCGCAAAGATGAAATCGTTGTGCTCCTCCGGCAAAAGATTGAACCGAAAGAAATCGCTCTCCTCCACTCCCTTGCCAAACACCCGGCCGCTCCCAAGCGCGATCTTCGATTGGCTGAGTTGATAGCCCTCGTTCAACCGCCATCGCTCGTCCGTGTCGTCCTGTCGAACCAAAGAATGGATGCGATCGCGTTGATAGGGGTTCATGAGCGGCGAAAAGTAGAACAC
This sequence comes from uncultured Planctomycetaceae bacterium, assembly GCA_964605185.1. Classification (GTDB taxonomy): domain Bacteria; phylum Planctomycetota; class Phycisphaerae; order UBA1845; family UTPLA1; genus JACRIM01. The sequence continues at coordinate 2,693 of CAZSBF010000058.1, read as the reverse complement.
CGGCGCAGCCACGGCCCCCAGCCCGATGATGGCCGCCAGATGGCTGATCTTCGCGCCCGCGACAAACAGCATGGCAAAGAGCGTCGGTAGCAGCAGCAGACTGGTCCCGAGGTCCGGCTCCTTCAGAATCAGTGCAACGGGGATAATCGTCAGCAGAAACGGCATCACCAATCCGCGAAAGGTGCGATAGTTGGTGCGAAAGCGCAGATAAAACGACAGCGCAAGGATGTACACGACCTTGGTGTATTCCGAAATCTGAATATTGATGGGCCCGATGAAGATCCAGCGATAGGTGTTTCGCTTCGGCCGGATGAATGGCTCCATAGGAATCTTGCGGGCCACGATAAGCAGCGTGAGCAGAATCAGAATGATGCCGAACAGCAGGTACGAATAGCGCCCGATCCACCGATACCCGACCATCTGTACCAAAATCAGCCCGACAAGGCCCGCCCCGAAAAACCCAAGCTGCCGCATCGTCTGCACGGCCGGTTCCGGGCCGGCCGCCTCGCCCGAGTAGACGCCGATCAGCCCAAGCGCGTTGAGTACGAGCGCCGGAATGAGCACGAGCCAGCCAAGCGGGGGAAGGAGTCGAGTCATGCGATCGGGCCTAGTGTAGCGAGGTTACGATTCAAGGCGCGGCGCGGACGTTCCATCCAACTTTTCACAGCCCCGACGCACCAACGTCATTGCCCGCTAGAATCTCACACTCAAACGCAGGAGCCGCGCCGGGAACATGGACGTCAACACGCTGCATCTCATCGACTGCCTCAAAGGCATGAAGAAGCTCGACCCGGCCAGCGTCGATCTCGCCTTCGCCGATCCGCCCTTCAACATCGGCTATGAGTACGACGAATACGACGACAAAAAAGAGGGCGAGGCGTATCTCGACTGGTCGCGAAAGTGGATGGCCGCGGTCGAGAAATGCCTGAAGCCCACCGGCACCTTCTGGCTCGCGATCGGCGATGAATACGCCGCCGAGCTAAAGGTGATCGCCACACGCGAGCTTGGCTTCACCATGCGAAGCTGGGTGATCTGGTATTACACCTTTGGCGTTCACTGCAAAAAGAAATTCGCCCGCAGCCATGTCCATCTCTTCCACTTCGTGAAGGACGCAAAGCGATTCACCTTTAACGATGGCGAAGTCCGCGTCCCTTCGGCCCGCCAGCTTGTGTACGCCGACGCCCGTGCGAACCCGCAAGGCCGACTCCCCGACGACACTTGGATCCTCCGCCCGCAGGATGTCCCCGAAGGCTTCGCTTCCGCCGGCGACACATGGTATGTCCCGCGTGTCTGTGGCACCTTCAAAGAGCGCAAAGGCTGGCACGGCTGCCAAATGCCCGAGCAGGTCCTCGGCCGCATCATCAAAGTCTCGTCGAACCCGGGCGAGTTGGTCATGGACCCCTTCGCTGGCAGCGGCACAACCCTCGCCGTCGCCAAGAAACTCGGTCGCCGCTGGGTCGGCTTCGAGATGTCCAAGGAATACGCCAAGCAGGGCCGCGATCGCCTGAAGGGCATTCACGAAGGCGACCGCCTCGACGGCGTCGACGACCCACTGACCAGCGTCCCGGCCACGATCCCCATGCGTCCGGAAAAGCCCGCCCGCAAGGCCCGCACTAGCAAGACTCAGTCAATGCCGCTCTTCGCCCTAGAAGGCTGATCCGCCCGTCGACAAAAACCCCCGTTTCAGGCTAACCATATCAGGACGCTCCCGGTCTAAATGGATGTCCCGGCCTCGCCTTGGAACTACAGCCACCCGTCCGCCGACCGATCTAGCCGGTAGGGGATTGCCGTAAATTGGCACCCATTTAGCTTGAATCGCGGTCGCCCGGCAGGCTAGAGTGAAGTGGGGAAAGCACCATGGCTCGACAGCGAATCACGTTGACGTGTGCGATAGCCGCGATTGCGGTGGTCGCCATCACCGAATCATCCCACGCCCAGCTCGGCAAGCGACGCAACCAGACCGCCATCAGCTCTTGTGCCATCCGGCCCGATGCGCCGCGCTCGTCGCTCGGCGTCGGCTTTGCCGGTGGCGGCATCGGTGTCCGGCCGAACACGCCCAGCTTTGCATCGCCGAATTCCTTCGTCGGCACGCGCGTGCTGAGCTTTGGCAATCGGTTTGGCGGCGGCGCAGGCGGCCGATCATTTTGCAACCCCCGGCCCGCGTGCTTCGCCTCGACATTCAACAACTATTACTACGATTCCTCCCCGTGGGATTATCCATCGAACAACCTCGGCCACTGCAACAGCGGGTCCTTCTACAACTATCGCAGCCTCAGCGTCTCATCCGGCCCGGCCTACTCGGTGCAACCACTGAATGCCGTCGTGCCGAGCACGCTTCCGCTCCCGCCGCCGGCGACAACCACCGGCTGGAACTCCTACGGCGAACGGCAACCGGGAACCGATCGCGCCATCAGCGCCGCACTCGCCGACTACAAGCGCAATCGCGTCGATGCCGCCGCTCCGCCGCCGCCGCAATCTGCGAATGCCCTTAGCGACGTCGAAGTCAAAGAGCTTGAAACTTTCCTTGATAAAGGCGACGACCACTTCGGCAAGGGCCGCTACGCCGACGCACGCGACGAATACACGCGCGCCTTGATCATCGGCGGCAGCGACCCTGGCGTGCGAATCCCCTTCGGCATGACTGAATTCGCCATGGGTCGATTCGGCGATGCCTCACGGGCCATGCGACAGGC
>CAZSBF010000057.1:0-27542 GCA_964605185.1 uncultured Planctomycetaceae bacterium | reverse complement strand
CATCGCCTTCGACAATGAAGCGGCCCCGCCCTGGGGTACCGGCGGCACTCTCAACGTTGACAACCTCCTGTTTACGAACTCCAATTCTCAGGGCAGTTCGTGGTACGCGGGCCTTTACTGGGACCAACTCGTCGCAAACATTTCGAACCCAAGCCAATACCTGCTTCGTGGAGATATTCGTGGCGGAACCGTCGGCGGTCATTACGCACTTCGACTAGAGGCCTATACGCTGACGCAAGCCGGCTTGAATGAGAACTTCGAAGCAGCCACCGGCGTCGGTGGTGATGTGCTGCTCGACGGTCCGGCCATTGACGGCGGCGCGACATTCGGCTTTTCCGGCGACTGGGATGAGGGCATTAGCGGAGAAGGCGCATTCGGCGGAATCGCCGGTCTCATCGATACACAATTCAATCCTATCATTGTGGCCGAGGCTATTACGTCCGGCGGCAATCCTGGGAAGGCCGGTCGAATACGTGTCGAGAACATGGTCGTCGGGCCGGGCGGCACCTGGTATGCAGGCTTGAGCTGGGGTGGCCAAGGCTTGGCAAATCCAACGGACCTTAGTCAGGTGGTGTTGACGGCAAATGTGAGAGGCACGGTACCGCTCTCGGGCGGCTTCCTCGGAGATTTCGAACTTCGGATCGAGGACGCGCAGGGAGATCGATTGTATTTCCCGGTGGTCGCGAACGGAGCATGGCAGACCGTCGGCGGGCCTCTAAGCACGGCGATCGAAGGCGCTGCGTTAAGTGGCGCGGGTGACGGGAACTTTGATTTGGATTCACCGAGCTACTCCGTCGCGATCTCGTTCATTAATCCTGAGTTGACCTGGTTCTTCGGCGGCATTCTTGATGTGGATAATCTCTTCATCACGCCGGTGACGATTGGCACCCAGATCGGCGAAGTCTCGTTCCCAGGGACTGCGAATGGAGATTTCCAAAGTGTTGGGTGCCTGCTTTCCGCCGGTCAAACCAACCTCGGAAACTTTGAGGAAGATTTCGAATCCGCCTCATTAACAGGTGGCGGTGTCTTTGGAACCCAAACCGGAAACTGGGACAACGGTTTGGTTAATGAAAACGCGTTCTTCGGGAGATATGGAAACGCGGCAGGCGGTGCTGGGTCGGCGCAGGCATGTGGAACTTGCGGTTTCGGCGGTACCAAGGCCGGCCAGCTTTCCGTCGCCGGGGTCACCCCGGGAACGGGAGGGTGGTTTGCGGGCGCGTTCTGGCAAAATGTTCCGGCAAATCTAAGTGGCGATCTGAGCCAGGTCGTGCTATCCGCAAAAATCATGGGAGCCGCAAACGCCGGCGCCGGTGAGACACTTGGCACGTATTTCTTCCGCATCGAGGACAGCACCCTCACCGCTCTGACTTTCTCGGTGACCGCCGACGGCTCATTCCAAAGCGTTGGTGGGCCGCTCTCGACGGCGATGCTGGAGGTAATTCCCGGTGGTGACGCGATCTTCAATTACAATCAGGCGACCTACAACATCTCCATGGGGTTTGTCGGCACGGACGGTAATTGGGGAACTGGTGGAACACTCACGATCGACGACATCTTCCTCACCGGCGTGACGCTTGATGATGCGGACGCTTACACCGTGACGGTTACCTTTGCCGACGAGATCGCCACGTGGGGTACGTCGGGATCGCTATCCGTCGACAATTTGTTCCTGGGTGAGGTAATCAAAGGTGATATGAACTGCGACGGAATCGTCGACCTGGCGGACGTAGGCCCGTTCGTTACGGCGTTGCTCGATCCGCCGGCGTATCTGTCCGGTTACGCGCAGTGTTGCCTGATCGAACTGGCCGACATGAATCTGGACACCCTGAATGATGGCCGCGATGTCCAGCAATTTGTGAAAAAGGTCACCGGTTTCTAAAGGACGGTGGTCCTGTGAAACAGGGATGAATGACGACGGAAACGATGTTCGTGCATTGATTGAGCGAGCCGCGGCAGCCGGCAATCGTTCAGTCGACGCATCACATCGTGGGACTTCTGTCGGCCGGGCGTTCATGGGAACGAGTTTTTTCGGTCGCTGCGGGGATCACCGATCACGACGACCGTGCTTGCAGATGAGCTCATGAGTACTCTCGTCCTATGTGTTTCAGTGTGGGTAAATCCGCACTGAAACAGTTTCTTTAGTGCCTTGTGGTGTCTCGCGAGCGGTGAAACTGTTTCACCGTAAGTCAAGCGAAAACAAGAGGATAACACTTGAATTTCATTGCGATTTGAGTTACGATTTGGGCAGTTTTCCAGTCGGGAAAATGGTAATTTGACAACTGTGTATTTGGAATGGCCTAATACACGAAATCGGAGGAGAAAAAAATGATTCGAATGCGAAGCCGGTTGGCAGTTGCATTGGCCGTCGCGCTGTTCGCCGGCGCAATGCCGAGCATGGCCGACACAAACGTCACGGTTGACCCGGGCCAAACGTGGAATGGATTTATGAATGTGTTTGACCTGCCGGGCAACGGCGGGGCATATCAGTTTGGCAGCCCTTGGGGTACGGGCGACTTGAGCGCTGTCTTTGCCGGCCCTAATTTGACGCTTTCCCCGAACACGATCGGCGACCCGGATCCGTACTGGTACACACCCTCGGGCGGACCTGGCTCGGTCGGCAACAAGATCATGGATGCCAACATGTATGTTGAGCCTGCCGGATCACTGCCTGGCCAGACCGTGACCTTTTCAGGTTTGGTACTATCAAACACTCTTTTTGGTCAAACGGATGCCAACGGAAACGGTTGGACAAGCGTGGCATTCATCAAAGACTTCGCCCCTGATTTCTCGTCGTTCAATCAAGTCACCATCCCGCTGAACCTAGGACCGTTCAGCATCTCGCTGGCGACCATCAATGATCCGGCGCGACACGTTCAGTATGGCTTCGAGACGGTTGGGCCGAACGTATGGATCACCGATGTTGGCCAATACGGCAATATCGTGGTAACGGCGCCTGAGCCGACCACGTTGGCATTGCTGAGCCTCACCGGTCTGATGCTGATTCGCCGCCGACGCTGCGCCTAATCAGTAACTGATTATTACAAAACGAAGAACCGCCGCCCGAAAGGCTCGGCGGTTTTTTTTTGCGATGGGCCTCCGGTTTATGAGACGCCAAAATGCCTTTTTATGTAACTTCTTGCGGCACCCGGATTTGCATCGAAATGCAGTAGCGACAAGGCGTTAGCTCACTGCAACTTTAGTCACCATGATCGCCATGGTCAAACGATTTCAACCCCAGAATCACCCCAGGGAACGAGAATTGCAGGATCAGATGCACCCGAGCTTTGATCGCTCTGATTGAGCTGTTCAAGACGAACGGACCATCGCGGAACCCATGGGGTAACGGCCAAGTTATCGTACGGCGGCACTCCGCCGCAGGCATTGCCGACGCCATTGAGATCAGGGCCAGTTGGAGGCGTTTTTGTTTATTGCGAAAAGAGATTGAAACCATCGAAAAGAACATCGCCGACTATTCGTCGGTGAATCCATTTGCCGAAGCGCCGGTGATCTTCCGAGGTGCATGCAATCTGCTACGTGGGGATGCGGAATGGAAGTTGAGCGCGATCAGGGGACAATTTTTTTTCTCCTATCGTCGTCGGGCGAGGCGCGTGACCGGGCCCCGTAGAAGGACATACGGCACGATGGCGCAGGCCACGGCCACGATCAATGCTTGAGCAACATGGAACGCCCGCAGAACGAGGAGTTGGTACACGGTGTCGAGCACGATGGCCACAATAAATATCCTGGCGATGTCCTTCATCGCCGAGCGAAAAAGCCGAGGGCGCTCCCGCCGGTCAGTAAGGATGGCCCAAAAGAACGCCGGCCTTTTTTCCCTAGCGTCCTTCAACCCGGCGCAGATCGCGATTATCGAAACGACGATGGGCATGATCATCAACCGAACGTGCAATGGTCCGCTTGCCCGTCCAATGAGCTGCTCTACCCCATGCGAGAATATCTCCGTAATGGCATTCATAGATCACTTGTTGCGATGCCGTCGCTTGAACAGGTTTACCTGTTATTCTGCGGCATCGGCACCAGATGCGACCGCGACAGCATGCCGCCGGAAATGTCACACGCTTTGAACCCGTTTTGCAGCAGGATACGCGTCGCAAAATAGGCCCGCCCTCCGGAGCGGCAGAACGTCAGAATCTCGCGATCGCGGGGAAGTTCCCCGAGTCTTGAGCGTAATTGTGGAAGCGGGATGTTGATGGCGCCAGGAACGGATTCGACGGCAAGTTCCGGGGGATTTCTTACATCGAGTAGGAATTCGCCATTCAACGAATCCCAATGGCGCATTGGCATGTCGCCGCGGAGGATGTTTCCAGCGACCATTCCTGCGAAATTGACGGGGTCCTTCGCGCTTCCAAACTGGGGAGCGTAACTCAGTTCTGCTTCTTCCAGGTCGTATACTGTGCAGCCCATCTGGATGGCCATGGCAAAGGAGTCGATCCGCTTGGCAACGCCATCCTCACCCAGCACCTGCGCGCCGAGCAGACGTCCGTTGGATTTCCGGAAGAGCACTTTGATGGCGAGCATCTTGGCGCCCGGGTAATACCCCGCATGCGAGTTCAAATAGAGGTAGATCTTCTCGAAGTCCTTGTCGCCGAGTTGCGCAAGCACCTTCTCGCTCGCACCGGTTTGGGCAATTGTGCCCTCGAATATCCGGCAGATCGAGGTGCCCTGTGTGCCACGGTAATGCGAATCGCATCCGGCAATCACGTCGGCCGCGATCCGGCCCTGCCGATTGGCCGGCCCGGCGAGCGGGATGAGAGTCCACTGGCCGGTGACGAAGTCTTTTACTTCGATCGCGTCGCCCACGGCAAAAATATCCGGGTTGCTCGTCCGCATGTGTTCATCGACGCGGATTCCGCCCCGTTCGCCAAGCTCGATCCCGGCCATCTTTGCCAGCGAGGTCTCCGGGCGAACGCCAATTGCCAGAATCACGATGTCTGCCGGATGCGCCTTCCCTGAACTGGTGAGCACTTCCAGCGATCCGTTTGGAGATTGCCTGAATCCGGACACCCCATCATTGAGTTCGAGCTTGACGTCATGCTTGACAATGTAGCGTTCGACGAGCCGGGCCATTTCCGGATCGAGCGGCGGCATGACCTGATTAAACTTCTCGATCAGCGTCACTTCGAGCCCGCGGTGAACCAAGTTTTCCACCATCTCAAGACCGATGAACCCCCCGCCTACCACCACCGCGTGTTTTGGTTTGGTGACCGTTTGGAATCCCGTGTATGAATTCAGTCCAGATTGATGAGCCTTGTCCCTATCCAACCATTCGCGGATGTTTCGGGCATCCGGCACGGTTCTCACTGAGAAAATTCCAGGAAGATCAATACCGGGCAGCGGTGGGCGGATCGGCGCAGCGCCCGGGGACAGCACGAGCCTATCGTAATTCTCGGTGGTTACCGCGCCACTTATGTGGTTCTTGATCTCGACCGATTTTTGCTTTGCAGAGATGCCAATTACTTCACAGTTCGGCCGACAGTCGATTGCAAACATCGCGCGGAACATCTGCTCCGACGCCACGAGTAGGCTTGACTCCTCGGGAATGACGCCGCCCACGTGGTAGGGCAAACCGCAGTTTGCGTAGGAGACAAACGGACCGCGCTCCACCAAGACGATCTCAGCTTTTTCGTCCAATCGGCGCAGACGCGCCGCGCACGACGCACCACCGGCCACTCCGCCAACTATGATGACTTTCATTTGAATTGCCTCAAACCTCGTTTGCCTTTGCCCAATGGTGCCGCGGGGCCGCTATTTCAATGTTCGCTTTTCACGGCTGAAAAAGAGAAAACCTCATGAAGGCCCTTTTGAGTCCAGATTCGACGCGGGCATCCCCGAGGGGTCCGCTCTTGTTGGGCGTAACTTGTCCATGCTCACCTGACAATCGAACTTCGCGCATTGCATCAGAACAAACGCCAACGGAGCGGCGAATGTGGCTACCATGCCCTCGAACAAGCTGGTCGTGTCATCCTGGCCTCGGAATCGACCAAGAAAGGAGTCCACGGTGTTGCCGGTAAGGTTGGTAAGCGTGATAAATCGCACGTAAGCGAGGATCTCGTCCACCTGGGCTTCACTGTAGTAAATGCGCAAGTTTTCGACCGATTCGGGCTCGAAATGGTCGAGTTGTTCCGCGTAGTGCTGAGCAAACAGGATTGCCGCGGCCTCGGCTGGGTTCGTTGCTGTCAGGGTGTCGATCTGATGGCTCAGGATCTGGTTTACCTCCTCCAGCGAAACTCCCTGGGCCATCGCCCAATGGGAATGGCCCCACTTGCAGTAGCGACAGTCGTTGATAGATGTAACGGCAAGAAAGAGCTTCTCGCGCAACGCAAGTGATATTTTCGGTTTGACTGCCGCTTCGAACAAAGCGGGGCCGGAGACCATGACGTTGGCGACCGTCCTGATGAAGTTGTCAGGGGTCAGCGTGCGTTTTGCCTTCGTGTGGGGCGTCGGCGGCGCGCCTGCATTGCTCTCTCTGTTCGGGCCGGTGGCGGTGGTAGCCCCTTTGCCATCGTCGGCATGTCGATTCTCCGTCATTTTCTCAACTCCTTGCTTGCCGTCTGCATCAGATTCGCAGTAACCGTGATTACGGCACGTAACTGGCGCTCGTGTCCGCGCCATAGCCGCAGCCTTGGTAGGTGTTGCCAAGATCGTCGCGAATAATGGCCGCCCACCCGCCGCAGCGACCCGTATCCAAGGACAGGTTTTCGGTGATCACCTTGGTTTCGAACGTCCAGCCTTTGGGCAGGCTCTTCAGCTTGCTCCCGAGCTCGTGAAGGTTGTCGGGGGTCAGGCTTGGATCGACAGACTTGGTGTATTCCTGCAGAACCCAGACCGTGCCACCCTGCTCGCGCAGCAGGTGCAATGGCTTGCGTGCATGCCAAATCCAGTTGGTGTTACGCTGGATCAACGAGGGCACGTAAGCGCTCTGGAACTGGGCGATCATCTCAGCACCGGTCATGTCTCCGGCCCAATTCATCTTGACGCCGTGGAAGTCCACGGGCTCGCCTCCGGCGTAATCCACTTCGTCCATCATCCAGAATCGGCCGCTATTGACCGCGCACTTATCGACTTCGAGTTCTCGCGCCAGCCGCTCCGGATCGATCTTCTTATGGTCGTCGGGGCCGACAGGGAGGGTGGACGCCGTATAGACGTGCGCCCGCTGAGTTTTGCCGACGCCTACAAAGGCACCGAGTCCACAGAAGGCGGCACCGCGGGTGTTGTTTGCGTGGACTCTACGAGAGGGACCTGTTTTGAGTTTCATATTGTGGTTTCCTTTCTACAGAACTTAGACAATCCATTTCCCGTGTCCGGGCGCGGGTGTTCTGCGCCCCGACGTTGGATTCACGGAATGTAGAGTGCATCAACACTTACTTCTGCAACTTTTTCTTCATAAACTCCTCGACGATCTTGGCTTGCGCAGCCAACCCGCCAGCGGTACTGAACTGGAGGATCTCTGCCCCTTCCTCCGAGATGAAGTTGTGCGGAGCTGGCCAGTAGCACGCTTCCCCAGCGCGGCAAATGTCAACGGTCCCGTCAAGGTAGATGACCCTCAACGTGCCTTTCAAGACGTAAGCCCAGTGTTCGACCCCGCACAGATCGTGCGGTAATCCCTTTCCCTTCAGAATGTCTGTGAAGTCAGTACCCGGGGCAAAGACGTGGTACGCGCACTGCATGCCGCCCCAGTTCTCCTCAAAGATCTTGAGGCCCGGGGTGTTCTGAGTGACGATGTCGTCGACTGGGTGCATATCCGTCAATTTCTTTCTCATGCGAACAATCCTTATTGTGCCTCACCGGACCGGCGGTGATGACGTCTTCGCTGTTCTGCCAGGCCAGGTCGCCTGGCGAGTTCACCTCAACCCAAGGGGCCGGATCGGAAAATGATGCTTACAAACATGACGGCCCCAAGCAGCGCCAGAAGGCAGGCCACGATGAGGGATAGATCCCAGCGACCTTGAGCCTGCACGGCGCTCAACCTGCGGATGAAGTTCTGGTGTTGGACTCCGGCGACGATAAGAACAAACGTGCCGATGCCGATGAGCCCAAGTGCAAGGTTTCGCGGCGCGTGAGGACGCGGAATATCGACCTTGCTTTCGTCCTGAATAAACTGCAGGAATTTGTAGATGGTGAATCCAAAGGTGATCATGGAGAGCGATGTTCGGACCCAAGCCATGAGGGTTCGTTCCGCAGCGAGTCGAGTGCGGTCAATCGCCAGTAAGTCACTAAGTTTCAGCTCCGAGTCATCCACGACCTGTCTCCCGCGAATTCTCCGTTTGATCGAGCGGTTCCTGAGTTGATCCCTCCCCAACGCACTTCCTTGAGATTGATTTGGAATCAATCATTAGAGCAAGAAAGTGTGTGGAGCCGAGATCAAATGCCGGAGTCGCGTATCACCTGCTTGAATACCCATGGCAAGCACTGTGCCAGCCCACGGAGACTTTCTCGAGATGGTTCTAACTACTTATGAACTGGCTTGTTATGGGAAGTCCAGCTGGGTAGGTATACGGAAGCCCGTCTGGGTCACAGCTCCGGAATACTGGAGGATCCTCCGCTAAATCAACTTGCACTGTATACTGGCGCGAATGCCCCCCATATGGCCGCGTAGATACCGGATGAGTGCGGCCGAAACTCGCCCTTGAGAGTTTCACGCGTCTCATCAGTGATCGCCCAATGAACCAGTCATATTCCTACGCCGTTATGGCACCGGACAAATGCGATCGTGTTGAAGAGCTCCTGATCGAGCTTTCTGCGCGTTTTATCATACTCGAGACCGAATCCGTGGACCGGGAAATCCAAGAGGCCCAGCGCAAGATCTGCGAAGACCTAGACTTCGATCGTTCGTCTCTCATTCAGCAACCCGCAGAAGATCCGGGGGCATTTCTACTGACTCACCTCTATCAGCGGTCGGTCATGCCGCTGCCGCCGCCGGGAACACCCGACATGACCGCTTACTTTCCGTGGGCGATGGACCAATTGCGGCAGGGCCGTACTGTGGTCATTTCGAAACTCGATGAACTCCCGCCGGAAGCCGCCCGAGATAAGGAATCGCTCATGCAATACGGTACCCGATCCGTGCTTGCGGTTCCGCTGCGCATTGAAGGTGGATCGCTCGGCGCACTAAGTTTTGCTTCGAGCCGGGAGCGCGGCGAGTGGCCGGAGGCACTCGTAAAACGTCTTCGGCTCGTCGCCGAGGTATTCGCCAATGCGATCGCCCGTACTCGAAGTAACCAGGCCCTGCGTGAGAATGAGAAGCGCCTGCGCGCGGTAATTGAAACAGCTACCGATGGCATCATCATTATCGATGAGCATGGGCTTATCGACTCCATAAACCCCGCTGCGACAAGAATTTTCGGATATGAGCCGGCGGAGGTAATGGGGCGAAACGTCAGCATGCTCATGCCTGAGCCGTACCGCACCGAGCACGATTCATACGTCGGGAATTACCTGACGACCGGGGTGAAAAAGATCATCGGCATTGGGCGCGAGGTCATCGGCCGGCGCAAGGACGGCTCGGACGTTTCCCTGGATCTAGCCGTGAGTGAGACCCGGCTTGACGAAGGGCGCCGGCTTTTCACCGGCATTCTGCGCGATATTACAGACCGCAAGCTGTCCGAGGAGAATCTCCGTAGATCGCTTGATGAAGTTCAGAAGCTTCGCGACGAATTACAGCAACAGAATATCTACCTTCGCAAGGAAGTGAAGCTGCTACATGGGCACACCCGGCTTGTAGGCCAAAGCCGCGCCCTCAAATCGGTCCTGTCACAAATTGAAGAGGTGGCGCCCACCGGCTCAACGGTCCTCCTGTTGGGTGAGACGGGCACCGGCAAGGAGCTGGTGGCAACCGCAATCCACGACATGAGTCCACGGCGAGATCATCCCATGGTACGCGTGAACTGCTCCGCAATCCCGACGCCGCTTATCGAAAGTGAGCTGTTTGGCCGCGAGAAAGGCGCCTATACCGGGGCGCTGTCACGGGTCATCGGACGGATCGAACTGGCAAAAAACTCGACCCTGTTCCTGGACGAAATCGGCGACTTGCCTCCCGAGATTCAGGTCAAGCTGCTTCGCGTATTGGAGGGGAAGCAGATCGAGCGGCTCGGCAGTTCAACCACCATTTCTGTTGATGTCCGAATCGTGGTCGCCACCAATCGTGATCTCGAAGCGGCCGTTCGAAATGGGAAATTTCGGGAGGACCTGTACTACCGACTAAACGTGTATCCAATTATTGTGCCGCCACTACGCGAGCGTCTGGAGGACATCCCCGCACTGGTGAGCCAGTTTGTGGGCGAATTTAGCACGGCATTTGGCAAAAACGTCTCGTCCATTGCCAGAGAAAGCATGAACGCCCTTCAACGATACAACTGGCCCGGCAACGTGCGCGAACTTCGGAATGCCGTCGAACGAGCAATGATCGCTGCCAAGGGACCAAAGTTGCGGATCGAACTGCCCGGCAAGGCCTCGGCCGGATTAGCGCCCCGGCTGAAGATGGAGGATGTGGACCGTGAACACATCCTCCGCGTGCTGGAGACAACGGGTTGGCGAGTCCGCGGGCGAAACGGCGCCGCCGAACTGCTTGGGCTTAAGCCAACAACACTAGAAACGCGCATGGCCAAATTGGGAATTCGACGTCCCGCTAGAAACAACACGGAATAGCGGACCCCACATCCGGTATTCCGGAGGTTCACAGGGACTACCGCAAGCCAATCAACTATCCATTTCCACGCTAGCTGTGATAGCGCAAGAAACTGGGTCGCCTGATGTGACGCGCCGCGCTGTGGCACGAGTATTGCCCGTATCTAGATCATGGTTCAGGTTGCGCTGACACTGGTGATATCTCCGCGACAGAGGGAGGAGATGATTCAAGCGCTACGAACGCTCATGTTGACATTGCCCGCGGCGCCTGGCTTCGTTTCGTCCCGCCTCTGTCAGGATGTAGACGACGCCAACACAATCTGCTACGTCGAAGAATGGTATTCCTCGGACGACCTGAATCGCCAGATTCGCTCCAGCCACTACGAACAGCTCCTGGAATTGATGGAAAAGGCAGCGATGCCACCGGATTTTCGCCTGAACTGGGTAACAGCGATCAAAGGGCTCGAGTATCTGAAAGATGTGAAACTGTGCCGACAAAAACCAATATGAGAATCCCGGCGTAGACCCGGGCAGGAACAAATCAAGAGTTTCCGCAGGTTGCTGGCATGGCTAGAGCGAAGCGAACCGTGCTAAGGCGCGAATAGCGTTTCAATGTGCGATTCTTTTAGCCCGTTTCTGTGTCGCGCAATCTGAATTCTGTGGTGATCGGGTACGCGTGAAGAGTGTCACTTGCATCGCCCAACGACAGTCTGATCGACATTTCTGAAGATGCGCCAATACAAACACGGAAGCAGGAACAAGTTGAGAACGGTTGATGTAAGTAGCCCACCGATGATAACGATCGCCATTGGATACTCGATTTCATGACCGGGGCGATTGCCCGAAATCACGAGGGGAAACAGTCCGAGGCCGGCGCACAACGCTGTCATCAAGATCGGCGAAAGTCGTTCTTCGGCCCCACGTAATACAAGGTTCAAGTCCAACGAATGACCCTCGGACAGCAGATGGCGGTAATGACTGACCAGCATGATGGCGTTTCGCGCGGCGATGCCGAGCACCGTTACGAAGCCAACCAATGATCCAAGCGACAACACGCCGCCGCCGACAATGGCTCCGAAGACTCCGCCGATCAACGCGAATGGCAGAGTGAAAAACACCAGGCCGGCCAGCCTGAACGACTGAAAGTCCATGTGCAGCAGCAGAAAGATCCCGATCAGTGAGGCGGCGGACAACCAAAGCAGGCGGCGCTGCGACTCCGATCTGGCGGCGTACTCACCGAGAAACTCAGGGTGATAACCGCAATCAAAACTTAGGGCCATTACTTTCGCCTCGATCTCTCGAGCGACGCTGCCCAAATCGCGGCCCTTCACATTGCACGTCACGTCCAGGCGTCGCGACGCGCCTTCACGCTTGATTTCATTGGGCGTCGGCCGGATCGAGACATCGGCCACATCTCCCAGCGTGACCGTCCCCCCGCCGATCGTGTCAATCGGCATTGATTGAAGCGACTGGACGCTGCTTCGCACGGATTGCTCACCCCATACAGCGACATCGAAGATCATCTGCCGGTCATAGATTTCACCGACCTTTTGCCCCTTCACGATGGTTGCAACCGCCCGCCGAACGTCGCCCGCCGTCAGTCCATAGAGCGCCAACTGTTCGGCGTGCAGTCGCACCTCAATCTGTGGAACGAGGACCTGCGGTTCAACCTTGAGATCGCTGACGCCCGGTGTGGATGCGATCTCCTTCTCAATCTTTTTTGCTTGTGCCCGGAGGACGTCGAGTTCAGGGCCAAAGATGCGCACGACGATAGAGCCGCTCGCACCGGCCAGGACTTCCTTGATGCGTTCCTTCAGGTACGTCAACACATCGCGGTACAGACCCGGATATCCGGCGACGGCCGTTTCGATCTTCTTGATGGTCTCGTCGTAGTCAACATTCGGGTCGATGCTGATCCACAATTCGGCGAAGTTCGGGCCGACGACCTCGTCCGCCACCTCGGCGCGCCCGATGTGGGCGCCGAAGTTCCGCACGCCGGGGATCGCGCGGAGTTCCTTGCTTGCGGCGATGGATAATCGCGTCACGGCGTCGAGCGATGTGCCCGGCTTCTCCACCCAGTGCATAAGGAAATCGGTCTCGCGAAAGTGCGGCAGGAAGTCCTCACCGAGAAACGGAAGGCAGATACCGGCTACGACAAAACAACCTGCCAAAAACTGCATTGCCCGCTTCGGTCGATCGATGATCGGAAGCAGGAGCCGTCGATACCTCAACTTGAGCGCTGCGGCGAGCGGTGAGTCCGACTGATGCCGATCCGTGGGGAGCAGGAGCAGCGAGAGTGCGGGAGTGACGGTCAACGCAACGAACAACGACGCGATGATCGCAAGTATGTACGAGAATGCGAGCGGTCGAAAGAACGTGCCGGCAAGCCCCGGCAGAAAAAAGACCGGCAGGAAGACGAGCACCACGATCACGCTTGCATAAACGACGGCGCTGCGAACCTCCAGTGATGCGGCCAGTACCACATCAAACACCGACTGAGGCAAACCGGCGGCGCGGTTCAGTCGCAGCCGACGTGCGATGTTTTCCACGTCGATGATCGCATCGTCGACCACTTCGCCGACAGCGATGACCAGCCCCGCGAGAGTCATGACGTTCAGCGTTCCACCGCGATAATAGAGAACGAGCGTTGCCCCAAGTATTGACAACGGAATTGCCACGAGGCTGATGACCGCAGTGCGCCAGTCGTACAAAAACGCGCACAACACCAGGGCGACCAATACGCATCCAATGATCATGGCGTGCGAAAGATTTTCCAAGGACCGTTCGATAAACGTCGCAGGGCGGAAAATCGTCGAGTCGATGTCGACGCCGCTAAGGCCCGGACGAAGCGCCTCAATCGCCGATTCGACTTTTCGGGTGACTTCCAGTGTATTGCCCCACGGCTGCTTCTCGACGATCAGCAGAAGCCCGGGGCCGTCGTTGACCACCGCGTCGCCGATCGGCGCAGGAAATCCTTCGACCACTCGTGCCACATCGCCGAGTCGAAGCGGCGCGCCCTCGCGAAAGGTGACAACGGCCCGAGCCAACTCGTCGGCCGTCTGAACTGGCGACCATTGGCGGACCGGCACGCGTTGATTGGGCGTATCGACAAAACCGCCGGCCGATACGACGCACGCGTCTCCTGCTGCACGAACCACTTCATTTAACGTAACGCCGTGGGTTCGAAGCAACTCCGGATCGACGAGCACCTGCAATTGTCGATCGCGCTGCCCCCAGATGGCGACATTCGCGACACCGGGTATGGCCATGAGTCGCGGGCGAATTGTCCATTTGGCCAGCAGCGTCATGTCCATCTGGTTGAGCGTTTTCGATGTGACGCCGACCTTCATGACGCGGCTTGTTGAAGAGAGCGGCGAAAGCATCACCGGCGGGTGCGACACGGCCGGAAGCCGGGCGGCTTCCACCACGAGCCGCTCCTGAACAATCTGGCGGGCGCGGAGGAGATCCGTGCCCTCTTCAAACCACAGTACGACAGAGGAAAGACCTAGCACCGACTTCGAGCGAATCGTCTTAAGCCAGGCGGTCCCATTGAGTGCGTTTTCCAACGGCACAGTGATCGAGCTCTCCACTTCCTCGGTGGAGAGGCCCGGGGCTTCGGTCTGAATCTCGACGAGCGGCGGTGCGAACTCGGGAAAGACGTCGAGCGGAGTAACTCGCGCGGTCTGGATGCCGGCAACGACCAGCGCGACCGCCAGTGCGACGACGGGAACGCGGAATCGAAGTGAGGTCGCTACAAGCCAGCTAAGCATGACAGGTTCCCGCGTCTGACGACGTCACTTCCCCGCCCCAAACTCAATGCCGAAGAGTTCGGCAGCCCCCGTCACGACGACAGGTGCATCGGATGGCAAGCCTTTTAGTAGCGCATTCTTATCAGTCGAATTCACGACGTCGACGCGCTGGCGCACATAGGTCAACTCGGCAATGCACTGATAGACCCAGGCACCGCCATGCATGTCAATGACAATACATGATGGGGGGATGACGATTCCGCCGGACTGGCGCTTCGTGGGCAGCGACGCCGAAAGTCGTTGCCCGGGTATGTAGGCCGGAGTATTTGCAAATTCGAAATAGAGATCTACCGTGCTGTTGACGGCATTGGCGGTCCGAGGGCCGGAGATTCGCTTCGCGTTTATGGAGCCATTCGCGTCTTTCGCGCCCAGCGCCCCGACCAATGCGGCTCCGTTGTCATCGAGGTGGGCAAACTCTCCGACGGGAACAGGAACACGAATCCACATCCGTTCCGTGTTCGTGACTCGAATCAGCGGTGTCCCGGCGGAAACAAGCTGCCCGTCGGACACATGTAACTCAGCAACCTGTCCTTTGAATGGCGCGGTGATCGGTACGCCGGATGGTGAGCCCTTTTCAAACTTGTCGAAAGAGGATCTGAGCGTAGCGAGGATTAACTTCGTCGACCCCGCCCGTGCATCCGCCTTCTGAAACTCGGCCGTGGCATCATCCAGCGTTTTTTGTGCGGAGGCGTTGCTTTGCCGCAGCACCTCGGCGCGTTTGAGTCGAATGCGGCTCGCCTCCAGTTCAACATCGGCCGACTTCGCTTCGCCTTCGGCCGCGGCGATTGCCGTTTGAAAGCCCGAGCGAGCGTTCGCATAGGCGATGTGGTCGGACGTGGCAAACATGCCGCCATCGGGCGTTGTCGGCACAACGGTCAGCAATACTGCGCCGCGATCCGGTCGCCACGACGACTGCAGATTACCGATCTCCGCCGCCATTCGAACGATTCCAACGATCGGCGAGTTCAAAGTAACGTCGTTGCCCATCGGGGCCATGGCAAGGGCAGGGTATGAACGCCGTTCCTGCATCGTGCCCCGCACTGGCGCCTGAACCTGAATACCAAGGCGCATTTGGGCATCGGGGCGGAGTTTGACCTGCGTCAAAGTGGATTCGGCGACCGGGTTTGTTACTTTTGAGGCGGTGGCGCTGCCCGGCGGGGCATCGGCCAGAGTATTCGTCGTTGCGCCCACGCTGATGAGGCACGCCGTCCACCCAAACACAAATAGATATCGCGGCATCGATTCCCCTTAGAACAAGAACGCAGCTAATAACTGCCGAAGAAAATCACCAAGAAACGTAAGTAACGTCGTGAGAAACGTGAAGACTCCCACGCCTGGATCAGTTTGCATCGCTGTGCTCCTGTTGAGTCGTTTGTGCGGGCTGAGTCGTTGCCGGCGCGGGCAGTTTTCCGCCGACGGCTCGTTGCAAACCGGCCATTGCCACGGCCAAATCGCGCTGTGCATCGACAAAATGGCGCCGCTGTTGAATCAGAAACTCCTGCGCCTCGATCAGGATGATCACCGACTGCTCGCCCACCTGATATTGCTGCCGCACAGTTTCGAGGTTGCTGGCGGCCTGTGGTAATGCCTTGTCGCGAAAGAAGGTAACAAGCTCCGATGCTGCCGTTGCCGCGATCCACGCCAGTTGTACTTCGAGTCCGGTTGCTTCCTGCAGGTCTTCCAGCTCTTTTCGTCGCTGCAAGACGAGACGGCGCGATTTTTCAATCTGCGCTTGATTCTGATCCCAGATCGGGAGCGTGACCTGAACGCTTGGTCCCAGCAGCGTATCGATGAACTGCCTGCGAATCAGATTGCGCTGCCCGCGAGACTCAATCGTCGGAGCCGTCGGCGCACCGGCAGCCACGCTGGCGCGGGCCGTATCGCCGAGCACATTTCGCCCGGGCAGTGCGCGACGATCATTGCGCTCACCTTGAATGCCTAATTGCAGACTGGGTAAGATCTCAAGCCATTCGCGTTCCAACTGTCCTTCGGCCGCATCCACAAGTTGTTTGGCCCGCCTTACATCGAATCGTTCGTCAAAGGCGTACGTTAAGAGCGTGTCTGCCGCCGTTGGCGGATTGAGGCCGTCAGTCAATGAGCCAACCAACTCCCACGCCGTTGGCCAACGTACCATACCCATCGATCGGGCGAGTTCCACCTCGGCCGATCGTCGATCCCGCCGGACGACAATAATGCTCTGCTGAATTTCATAGACGTGGCTGCGCACCAAGTTCACGTCGATCGGCCCAACGTCGCCGGCGTCCAGTCGCGCCTGCGCCACTCTCAGCGACTGTTCAGCAAGATCGAAATTCTCCGTCGCAATTTGCTCGGCCATTCGCAGCCCGAGCAGGCGGCAGGCATTGGTCTGCACCTCTGCGGCCAACTCAATCCCGCGCTGCAACACCGCGGAGATCGTCTGCTCCAACTCGGCCTCCGCGATCTTCTTTCGCACGGGAATCTGCCAGAGGTCGACGATTTCCTGCGCGAAGCCAAGATTGATGTCCGAACGACCGCCGGCCTCGGGGAATCGAACACTGAACGACAACGCCGGATTCCGCATGAGCCCCGATTGCACGACATCGGCCCGGGATGCTCCAATGACATGGAACAACGATTGAAAACCGCGATGGTTCAGAAGGGCGATCTGGACTGCCTCTTCAATCGTCACGCCGTCATGGATCAGCGTGGATACCTTTTCGGCCACTAACTCGTCGGCTTGAGGGTCATAGACCGCTTGCACGCCGGTTCGATCAAGAAGGGCCTGTTGCGTCTTGGAGAAATCGGCTTGTGAGTTCACGCGAGCGCAGCCGGCGGCGTGAGCCAACGCCATGTACGCAGCTGTGCGAACTGTGATTGCCAGTCCCTCTCTAACGTTCATTCTGAGCGGTATCCAGGAAATTGGCGGACCCACTGTATCCGCTCATCATCTATGCGGTAGCGGCACTCAGGGAACCGAGAAGACATATGAGAAGCGTGCAGCGCGCGCCGAATAGAGTGCTGGACTCGAGTCTTAGTCGTCCCCGTCCTCACCTTTGCCGGCCTGCTCATCTTCGTGCTCATGCTGACGGCCATCGGGAGACAGGACCACCTCATGGCGTCGCTTATCTTTTTCGAACTTCACTTCGTACATGACCATTGTCTTTTTCTCGTAGCGTAGCTTGGCGCCTTTACCCGCTACCTTTTCCACGGCAGCCGCCACCGCCGCGGGAATTGATTCCGCCGAAACGCCTTCTTCGATTTCCACCAACGCGCCCGCCTCTGTCACCAGCACATCGACGTGGCCGGACGCGGTCTTCCACGATCCTTCGTAATACTTGCATCCGTGTTCAATCTCTTCCGCGAATTCCGTAATGGCATTATCCCCGGCGTGCTTCTTCAGCGTTGCCAGTGCGGCCTTGGGAACTTCGGATTCCTTCACCGTTCGCTCGCTCTCGCCTTGCTCGGGCGGCCCGAAGGCGCGCACCATTGCTACGCCAATGAACCCACATGCCAGACATGCCACCAATGCCGTTTGCCTTTGAGGCTTCAACATCATGATCTCCCTGGCGCTCTTGCCAAAACTCTTAACTTCAATTGGGGCATTGCGACGATGCCCCTAAACAGTCGTGCATCCTACCGGTGGCATGTTTCGGATGAGTTACTGAATCATTACAAAGTTGAAAGAATCCGGGCCTTGGCCATGCGATTTCCGCTTCGGGATTGGCACCAAGTCTACGCTAGGGCTAAGCTAAGGGACTCGTGACCGTATTTGACACTTGCTATCAGGCGTACCCCTGTACGGAGGAAATCTGTCGAGATGCGCGCGTTAGTTGTTGAAGATGAGGCAGGTGTGGCGTCGTTCATCGAAGGATGCCTCCGGGAAGCATCCATCGCCGTGGATGTCGCGACCGACGGACAGGCCGGCCTTCAACTCGGCAGAGAAAACGCATACGACGTCATCGTTCTCGATCTGATGCTCCCGATTCGCGATGGTTTTAGCGTCGTCCGTGAACTGCGCGCCGAGGGCGTCAAGGCGCCCGTTATTTGTTTGACGGCACGCGACGCCGTCGACGACCGCGTCAAAGGGCTGGACAGCGGCGCTGATGACTACATGGTCAAACCCTTCAGCCCGGCCGAACTGCTGGCTCGAATTCGTGCCCTCGTGCGACGCACGTCGGCGATTGCGACCAACCCAATTCGCGTCGGCGACCTGGTAATCGACGTCGTGGCGCGGCACGTTGAGCGGGCCGGACGCCGAATTGATTTGTCGGCAAGGGAATTCGCGCTGCTGGAATACCTCGCGCGCAACGTCGGCCACGTCCTGACCCGTTACATGATTCTCGAAAAAGTATGGGATATGAATCAGGACCCACTCACCAACGTCGTCGACGTGCAGATGACTCGACTCCGCAAGAAGGTCGACCACGGCCATGCCACGCCCCTCATTCACACGATCCGAGGTGTCGGGTTCGTGCTTCGCGCCGACTAGGAGAGTTCCCCTTGCCACGCAGTGTTCGTACGCGCATCACGCTTCTCGCTACCTCGGTCACCCTGGGGATTTGCGTGCTCGTCTGCGCGGCGGTGTATGTTGGGCTGTACGTGTCGCTGCATCGCGAAGTCGATTCATTCCTTGAAGGCGAAGTCCGAGAGTTCCAGGCGATCCTCCAGCATGAGGAAGATGATGATCTCAAGGAGATTGAACGCGAGATTCGCGCCGAGTTGGGTGGGCGACCCGGGGCGGACCTGACATTTCGACTGCTCGACAAGAAGGGACGATTGCTCATCACCAGCGATCCGAAGGACTCATTTCCAAATCCGTGGCCAACGGGACCGACTGCTTCGGCGACGATGATGTGGTTCGAGTTCTTTCGCAATGGTGATTCGTCGCTCCGCTTCTGCAATCAACATGTCACGATCGATCGTCACGGAGATGTTATTGTTCAGGCGGTCTATCGGCTGGACCGCGTTGAACGCTCACTCGCATTGTGCCGCTGGGTCTGTGTGTCGGCCGTGCTCATCGCGGCAATCCTTTCATACGTTGGCGGCAGGGTGGTCGCTCGCAACAGCATGCGCCCCGTCGCCGCCATCACCCTCTCCGCGCGAAACGTCACCGCCAAACAGCTATCGCTGCGCGTTCCGCGAAGTGGGGCTAATGACGAAATCGACGAGCTGGCGGTCACACTCAACGGCATGCTCGAACGCATTGATGCCGGCGTTCAGCGCATTCAGCAATTCACGGCCGACGCCGCGCACGAATTGCGAACGCCGCTGACTGCCCTGCGTGGGACCGCGGAATTCGCACTCTCGCAACCGCGGTCCGTCGAACAGCTAAGCGCGGTCATCGAACGGAGCCTGGATTACTATCGCGTGCTGACTCGCATCACCGATGACCTGCTCCTGCTCGCCCGGCTCGATGCCGGACAGGAGCCGCTTCAAACGGAGCCGTGCTCCGTCGACGCCATTGTGGATGAAGTGGTCGATCTGTATCGCCCGCTCGCGGCCGATCATGGGATCGAACTCAAAATGGACCCGACATCCACCATCACCGTTTCAGTCGATCCCGGTAAAATTCGGCGCGTCATCAGCAACCTCATCGACAACGCCATCAAATACATGGGGGGACCGGGACGAGTGAACATTAGTCTTTCGGAATCGAATGGATCAACAACCATTCGCATCGCGGATACAGGATCCGGCATACCGCCGAATGACCTTCCCCATGTCTTCGAGCGGTTTTATCGCGTCGATCGCGCGAGGACGGCGTCGTCTGGGGACGCCCCACGAAGCATCGGCCTCGGTCTCGCGATTTGCCGATCCATCCTACTGGCCCACGGCGGCACGTTAAACATCGAAAGTAGCCACGGAACCGGGACTCAAGTCAGCGTTGTGTTGCCACGATTGCCGAAGGCTGACTTGTAATCGGATTTGTGTTTAGCTTCCATTGCCACTACATGTGTAATTACGCAAACGCCCAGACGTCACCATCCGGGCGAAGTGTGTTCAATCCTGGGTCGGCCAGTTTCGCAACAGGATTTCAACTAGAGGGAGCCGAACCGTGCTAAGGCGCAAACAGCGTTTCAAATTGCGACTTGTTGGGCCCGTTTTCGTGTCGCGCCCCTCATAACCAGAGTTGGGCGGCGTTACACGTCCCCATTCCAAGTTTGATGGCCGTAGCCGATCCCTGAGCGGGGTTCCAATTTGTCGGTGGCCCCTTTCTGGCCTTCAAACAGTCCTTCACCATTCGAGAATCAACCCATGTTTCACTGGGTCTTCCTCGTTCAACGGCTCCAGGCTGAGGCCAATGTCACTCGGCGCGACGCCCGCGTCCTTTTCCTTTTCCGCACAAATTAGAAGCCAGGCATGAACCACCTGACTAAGCATAGTGTGAATGGCCGATGGAAATCATAAACTCAGCAACACGCAATTGATTCACGCGACCCGCTCTTTGATAGTGTTCGCATCCCGGGCCATCGTCACGGCCGTATCGTACGCAATGTCCCCCCGCTGATAGAGTTCGAGTAGTGCATGATCCATTGTGATCATTCCGAACTTTCGCCCCGCCTGAAGATCGGAGTACACCTTGTGAACCGAATTCTCGCGAATGTTGTGACGAATGCTCGGAGTTCCAATCAGTACCTCACAACACAACACTCGCTGGCCGCCCCCGGCCGCAGGCAACAACTGCTGTGCGATCACCGCTTGTATTGCGTTCGCGAGCATGTAACGTATTTCGCTCTGCTGACCTTCCGGGAAGGCGGACACAATGCGCTGAACGGCTTGTATCGCATCAGGCGTGTGCAATGTCGCAATGACCAGGTGACCGGTTTCGGCAGCAGTCAACGCCGTGTACATGGTCTCCCGCTCGCGCATTTCGCCGATTCCAATGACGTCCGGGTCTTGCCGCAACACATGCGTTAACGCCTGCTGAAAACTCTTCACATCGGTCAGGACTTCCTGCTGAACCACGATCGCGCGCTTACACGAATGCGTGTACTCAACGGGATCTTCAATTGTTACAATCTTCACGCGACTCTCACTGTTGATGCGATCGAGCATGTAATGAAATGTCGTCGTCTTCCCTACTCCGGTCGGTCCGGTGAGGATGATGAGCCCGTTCGGTTTGCGCACCAATTCGTCGATGATTGGAGGAAGATGAAGGTCTTCCCGTGACCTAATGACAGGCTCGCTGAGTCGGATGGAGAGTTCCGGAGTCCCATTTCGCATGTAGATCGTCACACGCGCCCGATCCTTATCGCCAAATGTCGTCGAAAAGCAGAGTTGCCAGTTGGTTTCAAGTGATCCTTTTTGTTCCGCATTCAGGCATTCGTGGGCAAGTGACTTGGCAACTTCTTGCGAAATGACCTCGCCCTTCGCAACGACGATCTCGCCGTCGATGCGCAATACGGGCGGCAACCCTACCAAAATATGAACATCGCTTGCGTTCAGTTTTCTGCTGCTTCGCAGGAGATTAAGCAACTGTCCGTTCATCGTCGCCTCCACCTGCGAAAAATACTTCGAAGCCAGTCGGGAAACGACACGGAATCCAACGCTCCAAGGGCATCGTCTGCCTCACGGCAATCCGGTCGCAGTTCAAGGCATCGTTGATAGCTCGTTAGCGCGGCGCCGATAAGTCCCAAGTGCCGTTGGCACTCGCCTATTTCGAACCAGCTGTAGGCTTTCGTCGGTGCCAATTCAATGGCCTGTTGCATGTAGTTCATTGCCGACGCATATCGACCATAGAAGCGATAGATCCTTGAGATCATGATGCGGTCAAACCAATCCGCAGCCGGATCTTCTATGGCCTTTTGAAAACACAGGTCGAACTGCCGATCGCTTCTCGCGAGTAACACTTCACCGCGCACCTCCCAACGCCATGGCGAGGTGCCTGCCGCTTGAATTGATCCATCGCTGCATGCAAGGGCAGAGGCCTTGTCCTTCAGGCGAGTGCAGGCCTGGGCCTTGGCCGCGAGGAGTTCGCCGTTATTTCGAAACAACTCCAGGGCCTTGTCGCTCCAAATCCGCGCTTCGCGGAATTCACCAAGGTCGACAAGCATCTGGACCTGCCCCACCCATGCCCGGATAAGTTTGCGGTCCTCCTGCAGTGCGCGCGTGTACAAGCGAAGCGCCGATTCAAATTGACCATCCCAATGCGCGGCTTTGGCGCGTTCGAGGATTTGCCAAGCGTCGCGATCTGACGCAGTCGATTCCACTGTGCACTCACTCTGCTCGCGGTGCGAGTTGTCGAACTCCAGATTTGAGAAGCGGCCGGCCATGTAAACTCAATGGACCTTTCCGAGACGGGACCAGGGTTGAAGCCGCCATCGTATCCGACCACGTATGGCGGTCACATCGACAGTCGAAACTGCTTGGAAAAACTGCTGCCGAACGCTTGCACTCGCGTGGGCAATAGGAATTCGCATTGGAAGGATTGCATATTGCGTCGAACCAAGCCGAAAGAAAATGTCAGGAACTGTTGTGGCCGGACCCAATGGGCTTAGATCCGCCGGAGGAGTTTCTCCATTGACCAATAAGCGGCCGTTACGAACCGCAACCTGATCGCCGGGAACTCCGACAATTCGATCGATGCCATATCCTTCCCGTGAGTAGTATTCGCGACCACTCATGCCGGCGATTGAGTAGAGGACGAGGTCGCCGCGTACGTACTTTCCCGGTCGCAACCACGGCCCTTCAAAAAGAACACCGTCACCGGCCATCAGTGTCGGCCCCTCCGTAAATCTCTCTGGGACTGCGAAGGGAATCCAAAACTGCTCGAAGAGCAAATCAATCGGCACGTAAACCAACTGGCGCAAGCTAATAAAAAGCAGGATGCCAAATAGTCCTCGCATCGCCAAATTTTGATACGAGAGATCCTCAGCGAAAACGGAGACCACGGCGGCAGCGTGGGTGGCGATGGCGCCGGAGAAGAACCAAACTGTCGAATTACTCGGAAAGGAAATCAATCCACCAAATACGAACAACGACCACACGATTAAGAACGCCCATCCCGCGACACGATTGCCGATTCGCAAGTGGCCCAATCCCGGCACAAAGGTTCGTGCCAAGGTGGGCCATAAATGGGGGGCGTAGGATCGTGGCACCCAACGAGGCCATTTGAAGTTCAACGGGACACGTATAAGGCGACGTCCCAAGTGTAGAAATTGTTCGATGCGTGTCCCGATTCGTAATACCGACGCCCGCTGCGGCTCGACGGAGAATGCCTCAATCGTCAATGGGCTTTCACACCGCCCACACCTGGACAAACCAGGCATGTTTTCAAATCCGCAATTCAGGCATTGCATGAGGTTTGCGATCCCGGTGTCGAACAAAAACGTCAACTGCGATTCACTTTAGTGTCGATTCTGACTCTGCCATCAGGGGCATAGAATTCGGCAGTCACGTGGCGTTGATTTTCCTGCCCGATGATCTCTTTGATAAGGTCGGCCAATTCCATGCAGCGCGTGCCGCTGGTTCCCTTGACTTCCACAGTGACCTTGCCATCTTTGCCAATGGTGATGTCAAATTCGGGTCGTTCCATGTGTCGGATCCTTTCGCTTACAACCGAAGGCGTACACGCACCGACTGATCGGCCAGCATTTCCTCCTCAACCACCGAGTAGTTCCTTTTCTTCAACTCTGTCATTAACCGGTGATATGCAAATTGTTGCACCACACGTCCGGCCACTTCCTCACCAATCGAGCGAAGCTCCTCGTCTGAGTGATTTGCACCGGTGACGCAGACGGTGCAAGCACCGCGCTCGTCCTGCCCGAATTCGATCGTAATGTCGCCACGAGTCACGGTGATTTTTTGCCCACGGCTCATTTGATCGGCGATGACTTCGCTATTCTCAATTTCCGTTTCGACACGCTTCTTTCGCGATGTCGATGCCTTTTCCTCGAGCGGGGTAGATTGAAGTGAGAATCCCATACTTGCTGCAGCGCCCAGGATGGCCGAGGAGAGGACCGGCCACGAGGCCACCACCAATGGTGTGAGAACGCATACGGCACTCATGATGACTCCTTTCGCATAATTCTACATTTCCAGTTTTCGTCGAACCTGTTTGGACTCGTCGACGTCCCGGCGCGAAGCAAAGCGCGCACGCCCCTCAGCCCAGGATCGCAAGGCCGAGACCCCCTCGGCCATCGTTCGCGACAATGGAACTGTTTCCTGGATTGCGGCGACGACATCCGCTGTTTGAAGTTCCTTTTGAAGATAAAATACGTCATAGAGGGCACTAATCACGGCCTCTTCAATTTCCGCGCCGCTGAAGCCCTCACTGGCCGCCACGAGTTGCTTGGTATCAAATTGCTGAGGGTCGCGGCCGCGCTTTCGCAAATGAATTTGCAGGATCTGGGCACGCTCGACTGCGTTCGGAAGGTCGACGAAGAAAATCTCGTCCAAGCGTCCCTTTCGGAGCAGCTCCGGCGGCAATTGCGAGATGTTGTTGGCGGTGGCGAGCACGAACACTGGCTTCTGTTTCTCACTCAGCCAGGTGAGGAAGGTACTCATGACGCGCGCGGTCGTTCCGCCGTCTGTGTTTGCCGACCCTTGCGATCCGGCGAATGCCTTGTCGATTTCGTCGGCCCAAAGCACAACCGGCGCAATGCTTTCGGCCACACTGATTGCCCGGCGAATATTCTCCTCAGACGATCCAACCAGGCTTGCAAACATTCGACCCATGTCAAACCGAAGCAACGGCATATTCCACATACGGCTGACGGCCTTGGCGCATAGGCTCTTTCCACAACCCTGAACGCCGACCAAGAGGACTCCCTTGGGCGCCGGAAGTCCGAACTTCTTCGCGCGATCGGAAAAAGCAAGCGATCGCTTTTTCAACCACTCTTTAAGCAGGTCCAGGCCACCTACATCGCTGACATCGGTGGCCGATTCATAATATTCCAGTAAGCCGCTCTTCCGGATGATCTGTTGCTTTTCCGAGAAAACGACCGACAAGTCATCCGCGGCCAGCCGTCCATCGGTGACGATGGTCTTGGCAAATACGTTTTCGGCTTCCTGCAGGGTGAGTCCGAGCGCTGCCTGGACGAGTTTTTCGCGGTCGTCCTGTGTCAACGTGATTTTGAGCGAGCTGTGCGCTGCGACGTCATCGCAAATCCGATGAAGCAGTTTGTCGAAGTCATGGCTGTCCGGCAGAGGATAATCCAGAACAGTGACTATCTTTTCCAACTCTGGTGAAATGTCTACCAGTGGGGACGAAATGACAAGCGTCTTGTAGCTGTCGCTAAGCGCTGTTGCAACCTCACGGAGTTTGCGTATGACCGCAACGTTTGAATCCCGCGTGCGCATGAAGGGGTGGAAGTCCTTGAATAAGAAAATCGCCGGCTCCTTGTTCTCGATGACCGCATCGAGCGCCTCAATCGGGTCGGCCAGGCCTTTCTGCCGCGGAGCCGACGCGGGTGATCCAGACTTCATCAATCCGGTGGTCACAGACCAGCAATGCAGCTGTTTCTTTCGTCGTTCAGCAATCTCCCGGAGTTGCAATTCGACTCGACTTTCCTCCCAGGTCACAACGTAGATGATCGCGTAGCGCGCCCGGATCAGGACCTCCAACTCCTGCGGAACTGTCTTGCGCTGGACATTCGTGGTGTTTGGTGTTGCATCACTCATGGCTTGCAGCCCTCGAAGGAAGCCCTCGACTCCGATCGAACAACGAGTTGGAGTGCATCACCGCACACGGCAGTCAGGACTTCGACCAATTCTGGTGTAATGTCATGGCAGTAAAGACGACCATCCACACCGACCGTAATCGAAACGAGCGCATCGCTGGACTCAGGTTCGTTTATCTCAAGCATCAATGCGTCCATCCGATCCCGCATCCCAGTCGAGGTTTAATGTCCGCAAATGTCCGACCGCACCGCGAACTTCACTGCGAGTGTTTAACCGGGCCAACGAGGGATCACTTCCCGCGAGATAACAAGGCACATATCCGGTGTAAAGTTGAAAACGCACGCCGGGGAGGTGTACGGAAAGCCAGTCGACCACCGGTCGAAAGCAACATTCCACGTGTCCCGGCATCAACAGATGACGAACGATGAGCGGCGTCCGCCCGAAGATTTGCTGCAGATTACGTTGCGCCACCGCCAAATAGTTGGGCACGCCGGCCAATCGGCGAGCGCATTCGTCATTGCCAAACTTAAAGTCGGCAAGGTACATCGCGGCGACGCCATCAAGAAGCTCCAATATTTCGGGCGTCATAAATAAATTGGTGTTGATCGCGAGCGGAATCTCCGTCGGGGACTCCGCCGCAATTTCCAAGAGCGTATGAACGTGTAATGTCGGTTCACCGCCCAATACGCTAATGTGCTTCACGCCGCCCGCCATAGCCGAGGTCAGTTCGGGCGAGAAGGATTTCGGTTCGACCCTACGACCGCGACTCGGCTCGAAACACTCCGGTGCCGTGTCACAGAATCGACAGCGGAAATTGCATCCACCGAAATACACCCGCAATGCAGGTCGTACTTCAGATTCTTCGGTCAGACTGAGATACTGATTGAAAACATACGTGTCTGCATTCAAGCGACATGGGGCAGCTTCGCCCCGTGTGCGATCAACTCCACATCGCCACTCGCACATGCGACAATTGGTGAGCATTTCCCGGGCGCGTAGGATTCTTGACGAGAGATCTTGAATCCGAAGGGTCGGACACGGCTGTGCGGGGAAGGGGATCACTGGCGGGCTCCCAAGGGATGGCAAAGGATTATACCCCCCACAATCCAGATTGACATGCTTGGGATCAGATACTGTTTCGCGTGCTTAGATTCACTCTATTGCAAAACGAATAAAGGCCCTTTCACTAGATTCTGGCGACACCCAGAATTGCTACATAATGCAATAAGGACAAGGCATTACACCCACAACACCCCGCGATACTCATAGACGCTCTTCTTCGACTCCTTCACGGGCAAGCGCCGCCGCCGAGCAGCTTGGCGATGAATGCGGGTTGGTCGGTGCCGTTGACCAGTCCATCGGAGTTGAAATCACCCGGGCAACAAGCGGGAGGGACTGGGCAAGCAGTTCCGGCAAGCATAGCGGCGATAAAGTCAGGCACATCCGCATTGGTGACGACGTTGTCGCCATCAAAATCGCCGGCACAGCACG
>CAZSBF010000056.1:0-28144 GCA_964605185.1 uncultured Planctomycetaceae bacterium | reverse complement strand
CCATAATCGTGCGACAGGGCCGGCAAGAGGGCGCAGAGAATTACTTCAATATTTCGTGAAACGGCCTCGATTTGGTATCATGGAGCCATTCAACAGGGCCGCGCCCATGACACACGACACCGCTACACATGCCGTAACCCGCCTCCTCGATGCCATCGGCGCGGGGGAGCCCGACGCCCGGCAGCGCCTCTGGGACGTGGTCTATGACGAACTTCGGGCCATGGCCCGCGCCCATCTGGCCGACGAGAACCGGGCCAAGGGCCTCGCCGCGACGACCCTGGTCCACGAAGCCTATCTGCGGCTTTTTGGCGGCACGGCGAATACCGACGGGGTCGGCCGTGTCGCGTTTTCGAATCGGCGACATTTTTTCGGTGCGGCCGCAAATGCCATGCGCCGCATCCTCGTGGATGACGCACGTCATCGGGCCAGGCTGAAGCGCGGCGGTCGCGTCCTCACGCCGGCGGCCGGCGGTTCTGCGGTCGATGAGGCCGCAATGTTTGACACCGATCCGACCGACCTGATTGCGCTGGAAGAAGTCCTAGCACGCTTCGAAGTGGAGCATCCACGTGCGGCGGAGGTGATCCATCTGCGTTATTTCGCAGGGCTGTCGGTCGATCAGACGGCGGAGTTAATGGGCCTCGCACCGCGAACCGTCGACAGTGAATGGCGCATGGCCCGGGCGTGGCTGTATCGGGCGCTGTCGAAGTAGGGTCTGCTGTGAGTCTGAGATATGTTGGTGGAGCGGGCCTCCGTGCCCGCTTTTCAGTGGCAAGAGGCGGGCAGGGACGCCCGCCACACTTATGAGCCTCTGCATCTAGGCGGAGGTTCTATCAAACGGTGCGCACAGCGCACCCTATCCGAGTCATCCATGTCTGACCGCTGGGAAACCATCCTTGCCATCTTTGACGCCGTCCGACATGCACCGGCGGCTCAGCGGCCCGCGCTACTCGCGGACCGATGCGGATCGGATTCCGGCCTTCGCGCCGAAGTGGAATCGCTCATGGAGAACGACTCGCGGGCCGACGCGGATTTTCTCCGGCCAAAGGAGATCGGCGAGTTTCGCACCGGGAAGAACGACCCGCTTATCGGCCAGACCGTGGCGGGCTTTGCGATCAAGGCGGCCATCGCCTGTGGCGGCATGGGGACGGTGTATCTCGCCGAGCAAAAAAGCCCGCGGCGGGATGTGGCGCTCAAGGTCCTGCACACCGGCTACTGGTCAGCGACGATTGCCAAGCGGTTCGAGGTGGAGTCGCGGATTCTGGCGCACCTGCGGCATCCCAGCATCGCACAGGTCTATGACGCGGGGACTCACCGGTTGGAAACCGGTGCCACAGTCCATTACTTTGCGATGGAATATGTCCCCAACGCAAGGCCGTTGACGGCCTATGCGAATGAGTGCGGCTTGACCCAACGCGAACGGCTCGAATTCTTCCTGCAACTCTGCGACGCCGTTGCCTATGGCCATCAGAAGGGCGTGATCCATCGGGATTTGAAGCCCGCCAACGTGCTCGTTGGCTTGGAGGGTCCAAGGGTCCAGGGGGCCGAGGGTCCAAGTGGAGGAATCTCCGGCAATCGGCCCCTTGAACCCTTGGTCCCCCGGCCCCTTCTGAAAGTCATCGACTTCGGCATCGCTCGGACGGTGGATTCCGACATTGCCGCGACGACGATGCACACCGAGGCCGGGCAGATTCTCGGCACACTGACCTACATGAGCCCCGAGCAACTGGGTGGCACAAGCGTCCCGCCTGTGAATGCAATGGACATCGACACACGAAGCGATATCTATTCGCTCGGGGTGATGCTCTATGAACTGCTGACCGGCCGGATGCCGTACGACGTGTCGAACATGACGATCCACTCGGCGGCGCGAGTCATCTGCGAGCAGGAACCGACTCGGCCAAGCGCCTTGAAGAATTGTGGCACAGGTTTCCAACCTGTGTGTGGAACCAGTTTCCAACCAGTGAAGGGCGACCTCGAGACCATCATCCTGAAGGCCATCGAAAAGTCTCGAGCGAAGCGATACCAATCGGTGAGCGATCTCGCGAATGATTTGCGCCGATGGATCAATGGCGAACCAATCAGCGCACGACCGCCGACGGCGTACTCAAGGATGTTGCGCTGGGCGGCGCGGCATCCGCTTGCGACGCCAATTCTCGCCGGGCTGTTGATCGCAGGGGCGATAGTTGTCTCAGCTTGGCGAGCAATTGTGTACATGCGAGAAGCACCTACTAGAGTCATCGTGACGCAGCACAATGAAACATTTGATAGTGAACGACAAAGACCGTTCGTTCACGGTGATCATGCAGTCTTTCTTTCGTTGTCTGGTAAACCGCTAGGTGAGTGGAAAACAAGCGGTTGTGCTACCGGCATACGCGGTGCTCAGATGCTCAATCGTCCGGGCCAACCACCGGGGGCTCTTATTGGGTTCAGTCTTGATAGCAGCCACCCATTTCGGGGAAGACTATGTATCTTTGAGCCTGGAAATAGCAAGCCAGTCCGCGAGATGTTTGTCGATGAGGCAACCGTCCAGGCCATGCCAGATGCCTGGTGGCCGCGCCCGGCCCACGCGATAGGTCGTCCGTATCGCGCGGGAGATTTCGGACTCGTGAATGCTTGGACGATAAATATTTTCGATAATGATCAGAACCCGGGTGACGAGATTGTTG
The DNA here is from genome assembly GCA_964605185.1 of uncultured Planctomycetaceae bacterium. Classification (GTDB taxonomy): domain Bacteria; phylum Planctomycetota; class Phycisphaerae; order UBA1845; family UTPLA1; genus JACRIM01. Next base: position 25,478 of record CAZSBF010000056.1, on the reverse strand, counting down.
CATTTTTTCAATATCAGAATTGCACGCAGGGAGTGTTGCGTATTTACAACCAAAACGGCGAGACTCTCTTTTCAGTTTGGCAGGATGGTGGAATATCTGAAGTTGGGTGGTTATCGGCGGCACGCCTGCTCATTTGCATAGCGCCGAAGAGTGATCGAGACGAACCTGCATTTACGATACTGAATGAATCGAGGCATCCAAAGGTCATCTTTGCGATTCGCCCCGAAGCAGGCTGCATCTCGAACGAATGGATCTTCCCCACCGCCCCAACGGGTTGGAAGGGGAAAGTGTATCCGGCCATTTGGTACAAGACCTTTTGCCCGTCGGAGTTTGCAAAGAGTTGGTTTTATTATCCTTCGATTTTTACCAGTGTTTCGTTGCCCACGGGCTATTTACCAGATCGACATCTGATGCTCTTTTTTTGTCCGACGAAGGGGTTCGGTATAGACCAGGCTGTGACTTTTAATGTCGTCATTGACACGGACGGAAAGATCGTCCATCCCCCGTCGCTAGGCGACGTCGCGCGGCAAACCTTGGAAGTTCGAAAGGACCTGCCAAACCCCATTGACCTCCAACTCGTGGACTGGACGACCGAAGATTTTCCCTGCACCCAACCCGCCATAACAACCAGCGCAGTCAGCAAATGAATCCGACTGCTTTCTCCACCGCGTGCACAATCGCCTCCTCCCGAAGCAATTCAATCGATGCATGGATATCCTCGCCAAACGCCCGATCGGCGACGGCGTGGGCGATGCGGGTGCGCAGCGTTTCCAGCGCCACGCGCGGGCCGATGCCGGGTTTCGTCGGCAGACGGAAGTCGAGGCCCTGGCCGGCGCAGAGTAGTTCGATCGCCAGCACCGTCTCCGCGTTTTCAAGGATCTGCCGGCATTTCAGTGCGCTGGTCGCACCCATGCTGACGTGGTCCTCCTGCCCGAGGCTGGACGGAATGGAGTCGACGCTGGCCGGGTGGCATAGCACCTTGTTCTCATTCACGAGGGCGGCGGCCGTGTACTGTGGAATCATGAAGCCGCTGTTTAGGCCGGTATCCTTCATGAGCAGCGTCGGCAATTCGTCGGGGCCGGACAGGAGCAGATAGGTTCGTCGCTCGGAAATGTTGGCCCATTCGCTGAGGGCCAGACAGAGATAGTCGAGCACAAGGGCGAGCGGTTCGCCGTGGAAGTTGCCGCCGCTGATGACTTCATCGCCGACGATGACGGGGTTGTCGGTAACGCAGACCAGTTCGGTTTGCAGCGTCGCGGCGGCGTGACGAAGCGCATCGCGGCATGCGCCGTGAACCTGCGGCACGCAGCGAAGGCTGTACGGGTCTTGCACCTTGTCGCAATTCGCATGGGAAATCAGAATCTCGCTGTCAGCCATGAGGCGGCGGACGTTTTCACCAACCTCCACCGCGCCGGCGTGCGGGCGAAGTGCGATCAAGCCTTCGCTAAACGGTTTCAGACTTCCGCGACATGCTTCCAGCGACATGCTGGCAATAATGTCGGCGTGCTTGGCGAGGCGATGGCCGCGCACGACGATCTCCGCCAGATAGGCCAGCATCATCTGCGTGCCGTTGATCAGGGCAAGGCCGTCCTTCGCGGCGAGTGCGACAGGCTTGATGCCGTGGCGATCCATTGCTTCAGCGGCGGGTTTCTCAACGCCATTTTCCAACACGCTGCCGCGGCCGATCATTGGCATGACCAGATGCGCAAGCGGGGCAAGGTCGCCGCTGGCACCAAGTGAGCCGCGCGTCGGCACGACGGGCAGCAGGTCAGCGTTGAGCATCGCCACAAGCCATTCCACGCAGGCCGTTTGGATGCCGCTCGCGCCGGCCAGCAGGGCATTGATTTTGAAGAGCAGCATGAATCGCACGATGTCGGCCGGGATGGGCGGCCCGACGCCGACGGCGTGCGAGAGGATCAGGTTCTCCTGCAGCTTGGCGAGTTCGGCGTTGGAAATGCGCTTGTTGCAGAGCTTGCCGAAGCCGGTGTTGACGCCGTAAATCACATCGCCGACGGCAACGTGTTTTTCGATTACGGCTCGCGATGCGCGGACGCGCTGCCACGCGGCATCGGGAATGGCGACGCGAATCGGATGGCCGAGCGCGAGGTCGAGTGTTTCAAGGGCGATGGGTCCGCCGTCGAGGGTAATGGTGATGGGTGATGGAGTCGGCATGGTTCGAAGCGAGTCGTGTTCCCTGACTTTCGCGGCACTTTATCGAATGCGGGCAGGCGCGTCGAATGGTCGGCTATGCGGCACGTTGGGCCATGTAGAGGACGAACGCAATGTTTGCGACGAGCAAGACCAGCAGGCCCAACGCGAGCACATAGCTGGCGATGGGGCGGGCCTTGGCAGGGACTCGTTCAAGGACCTCGGCAATCAGCCACGGACCCGAGGCGATGGCGTTGAGTGTGAAAGCCGCTTTCATCGCCGACATCAGCGGCAGCCGCCAGACTTGGACAAGCGGAACAAGAATGCACGCGGGCACATGAAGTGCATGAATGCAGGCGGGCGTCGAGGAGCGGATCTTTCCGACGGCGAAGAGCCAGCCAAACAGCAGGAGCAGCATGATCGGCAAACCGGCGACGTAGGATGCTACGGCCGATGTTTGCAGCGAAGCAGGAACTGCGCCGGCCTCCCATGAAAGGGCCCGCTGCCAGTCCTCGCGCGTGCGTTGTGAGCTGGTCAGGTGCAGGCCGCGAATGTGGTCGCGCCACTCGCGCGAAACCGAGAGGCTGATCGGGATCCCTTCGTAGTCAAACCAGTATCGTGCGTACAGCTCGGTCCAGAAGCTGTTGACGTGCGAGAGGTGAACCCACGGGTGCTTCACGAGCGATGGGAATCGAAAGGTCGTGAACTCGATGTCGTCGCGCGAGCCCGGGAATTGCGATTGCATGGCCGTCTGGAACATATCGAAGTTGTCGACGTGGAGCTTGTTGTAATGCGCGAGATTGCGAACGGATGGCCAGATGCCGACCACCAAGCAGGCGGCGGTGAACGCGACGATGGGGGCAAGCAGCGATCGTTGTGTAGTGTGGACGTTTCGCTTTTTGAGGGGCGGCTCGATTGGCTTGTCGTTGCGGCGTAGAAGGAGCGCGCCGAAGAGTGCAACGACCGTCATGATGGAGTAGGCCTTGCAGAGAATGGCCAGGCCGGCGAGGGCACCGCTGAGCGCGCAACCGCCAACGGGCCAATTCTTGGTGGAGGCACGTAGAATTGCATAGACGGCAAACGTTGCGACGAAATAGGTGAGAGCGTCATTCGTCACCATCGCCGACATGTAGATGTGCTGCGGGAGAAAGGCGGCGCAACCAAGCGCGAGCGCTTCCACCATCGGCGGCCGCCGCGTGGGAATGCGCAGGACAAGCAGGCAGAGCCAAAGTGTCACGCAGCCGGCCAGTGTCGAGAGAAACTGCACGGCCTTCTTCGCACGATTACCGGCGATTTGATCTGTCGAGCCTGCTGCTTTGCTTGCCTTTTCGGTCAAACCAGATGCGGCGGCGGCGACTATGTAATAGGCAGGCGGCTGATAGCACTCCCAGCATTCGGCCGGCAGAGGCAGGCGGTGTTCGTTCGCGATGATCTCGATCGGCGGAACGTGATCGTCGTATGCGAGCCGAGCCGGTGTTGCCACGGTCAGTGCGATGCGAAGCGCGATGCCGATCGCCAAGACTGCGTAGCTGGCCCAATAGGCTCGCCCTGATTTCATGCGGAGAGAATACTAATGGTCGCTGGTATTTGGAACCAAGATTATGTCACGGCATGACAGGTCGATCGCGACCGGATTCCACGATAAGGCGCGTGGTCACATGCAAAGCAGGACATAAAGGATTGTCGCCATCACGATCTTCCCCAGGAGGGCAACAGGATAGACGCTTGCAAAGCCCAACGCGGCGGCATCCGTGTCGGATAATTGAGTCGCCGCGGCCAATCCCGGTGGGTTGGTCATGCAGGCGCTCAGCGCGCCGGCGCCATACAAAACATTCCACCGCAACATGGCGAACATAGTCAGCGATGCGGCGAGGATCATGGTCAGCGTGACTGCCGCACCCGCCAACGGCAGGGCTGGTCCTGTCTCCCGCAAGACCGGAACCAACGACCGGCCCGCGCCAGTGCCGGCGCCGGCCAGAAACATCACCAATCCCAATTCGCGAGCGAAGTGTTTTGCCGCGTTGGGAACATAAAGCCGCATGGGGCCGACCTGTCCAAGCCGTCCGAAGATCAGCGCGACCAACAGGACTCCGCCGCTCAGCCCCAGCCTGACTTCCATACCACCGGGCAGGGGCAGCGGAATCAGCCCGACGGCCGCCCCGATGGCCAGACCCGCGGCGAACGGAATGAAACTTGTTTCATCAAGCCGGCGCTCCTGACGGCCGAGCACGTCGGCCGCCGCCAGAACGTCGCGCCGTGCGCCGACCAGTCGGAGGACGTCGCCCAATTCGAGGACAAGGTCTCCGTGCGGAGTCATCTCGATGCCATCGCGGCGGACGCGCGTCGCCACGATGCCGAATCGCTCCCACAATTGCACCTCGCGCAACGTCCGGCCCACAGTCGATCGATTTGAGACCACCACGAGATCGCTTGCCACGTTGCCGGTCGGATCGTACATCGGCTCAACCGCGACGCTTCCCAGCACGTGTTCCAACTTGGCGAGTTCGTCGGGCTCTCCCACGGCGAGAATGACGTCGCCCATGCCCAGCCGGGTGTCGGGGCGCACGGCGGCAATCTCGCCGTCATGCTTGATCCGGCAGATGACGGCGCGGGTCATGTGCAGCGTCTGAAACTCGGTGATGGACATATTGACGCAATTTGGATTGGTAATGCGAAACGCGCACTCTTCCAGTGGGGGATTACGTGATGCCTGTTCAGCCTGGTATCGCTCCGCGGCCGCGCGGGTGGTTGTGCGAAGGATTCGCGGAAGTGACTGCACCGTGAGGACCACGGCGAATACGCTAAATGGATACGCGGCCGCATAGCCCACGGACGCAGGACCAACGGCGGTCGGATCGCCGCGTTGCACGGCATCGAGGACTCCGGCAAGGGCAGGCGTGCATGTGCCCGCACCGCAATACATTCCCGCCGCGACCTGGGCCGGCAGCTTAAGCAGGTATGCCATGAGCATCGCCATGCCTGCGCCGGCAATCGTGGATGCGAGGCCTACCGAAAGAAACGCGGCACCTCGTGCCTTGAAGATGCTGAAGAACCGTGGACCCGTCTGGAGTCCGACGCTGTAAACGAACAAAGCTAAGCCAAGCTCGGTCAGTTCGGATGGCAGCGCCACGTGATAGTGGCCGGCGAAGAGTGCGACGAAAAAGACGGCGGCCGACCCAAGGGCGAGCCCGCGAATTCGAATCGCGCCCAGCAACATGCCGACGGCAATGATGCTGAACAGATTGATAATCGCAGTGGTCATGCCAAGAGCCTAGCGCTATTCGGCGCGATTACGCATCGTACCGAATCGCGGCCCGCGGGGCAGACCTGGCGCAGCAAGAGAATGGGGGACCCAAGTTGATGGGTTATTCGAAGAGGGCGATCACTTCGGAACTTGCGTTCGACGCTGGGCCTTGCGGTGGTTGCGTCGGTTGCGGTCGGAGGGCTTCTCGTAGTAAGCGGTTCGCTTCATTTCGCGGAGGACGCCTTCGCGCTCGCAGAGCTTCTTGAGACGTCGCATAAGCTGCTGAACGGGTTCACCTGGTCGGGGTCGCACTTTGATCATGGGATTCCGCAAGGCTCCTTTCGAGGATCGCCGGGGGTCAAATCATCCGGGGCCACTGGCCCGCGTACCTAACGAAGCGAGCCACATAGTGTAAAGGACTATCGGCGAAGGATCAACTGACGATGAGGTGCGGGGTTCTGAGCGGGGTTTTGCCCTGCCATCCCATTCTAAGTAGTTGAAAATCAGGAGGTTGCCGCGTTTCCGGCCGCGCAATGTGAAAGAGAGTGACCGGGTCGCCTACTTACCGGCGACTTTCTGTCGAAATGTACTCGCCGCCGGTTCATTGCCCATCCGTTCGTGAAGCCGAACGAGATACCCGATGACTCGCTGGGTTCGATCATGGCGGTCTCCAAGTGATTTCTGCAACACGTCGTAGGCCGGCGTGAGCAGTTTCTCCGCATCAACCAGGCGGTCCGTTTCGGCGAGTACTCGGCCGAGCCCTGCGCGCATGTAGGCCGTGCGCCAGTTGTCCGGCTGGCTCAGTTTTTCCTGAGCGGCTATGGCGGCCCGAAAGGCAGCCTCGGCCTCGGCCCAGCGGCCCTGATCGGCCAGCAGCGCCGCGAGGTTCGCCTGGGCCGTGACGACCGGCGTCGCGGATGCCTCGTGATTTGGATCGGCTGTCGCAATGACCCGGTTCCAAAGCTCCTCGGCTTTTTTGACGTCGCCCTTCTGGTTTAGCGCAAAGGCAAGGTTGCCAAGTGAATTCAGAGTGCGCCAGTCGGCGGCACCGACCAGTGTTTCATATTGCCGGCAGAGTTCAGAGGCCAGCGGGATTGCCTCGTCGAACCGCTTCGCCTCGATGAGCGAACACGCCAGTTCGTTCTTTCGATTGAGCGTCGTCGGGTGATCAGGACCGGAGAAGGCGACCTGTGCATCAAAAGCACGGCGAACAAGCACGAGCGCCTCATCGAGTCGTCCGAGGTTCGAAAGTGCGTCGGCGAGGTTGTGCATTGCGCCGATCGTCATGGGGTGATTCGGCGTGAGCACGGTTTCCATGGAACTAAGCAATTCGCGAAGCAAGGTCTCTGCTTCGTTGATCTTGCCCGCCTGAAGGAGAATCGTCGCATGATTGCTGCGCGCCTGAAGGGTCTCGGGGTCGTTGGCGCCATACGCCTTCGTTCGAATGGCAATCAGGTTCGTTTGCAATGCCTGCGCCTCGTCCGCTTTCCCAAGTGCCGGCAGGCACGCGGCGAGGTTGTTCATGGTGCTCAGCCGATCGCGGTGTGCCTCCCCGAGAATGCGTGTCTGTGCCTCCAGTGCGGCGCGATACATCGCCTCGGCCTCGACCGACCGGCCCTGCCAGTCGAGATCGAGCGCGAGATTGTTGAGTGTGACCAGCGTCGTCGGATGTTCCGCCCCGAGCGACTTCTTTTGTAGCTCGTAGAGCTTCGCAAAAAGCTTCTCCGACTCGGCATGCCGCGCCTGATCAGTCAGAAGCGTGGCCAGGTTTGATAGAGCGGTCATCGACTCGAGGTGTTCCTCGCCTAGTGCATTGCAAGAGAGTTCGTAACTTCGACGAAGAAGCTTCTCCGCCGGTTCGTTCAGGCCAAGTTCGCGATAATCCCAGCCGAGCGTCCCGGCGATCACGGCTTCGACCTCCGGCTGATCGGGAAAGGCAGTGCCCAGTCGGGCGACGGCGCTATCCAACAATTCGCGAAGCGGGCCAAGATCGCGGCCGGGGTGCTTCCACGGATCAACGGCGCGGAGCGTCGAATCGAGAAACGCGCGAACCTTGTCCTTCTTTGTGATCTGTGCCTTGAGCGCCTCGCGCGTTTCCACTTCCGCCTGGTGGGCGATCTCCAGCGCGGCGAGCCGCTGCGCTGCGAGTCGCTCGGCGTCCACGGCCCGGGCGCGAAGCCACACCATCGCGATGCTGAAAACAAGTGAGCAAATCAACAGGACGGCGAAGGCGCGGACTGTGGTCTTGTAACGGTCGAGCGTCTTGCGAACCGAATACCACGCGCTGTCGCGCTTGGCCTCAATGGGCTCTCCAGCGAGGTATCGGCGGATATCGCGGGCAAGGTCGCCAGCGCTTTGGTAGCGGCGCTCAGGTTCCTTGGCGAGACATTTGAGTGCGATGGTGGCAAGCTCATCGTTGATGTCGCGGCGCACCTCGGCCGGAGACTTGGGCGCCGTCGTCTGAATGTTCTGCAGCGTCTCCCGAAGGGTGCCATCGACGCGATAGGGGAACTCGCCCGTCAGCAATTGAAAGAGCATCACGCCGAGCGAATACACATCGCTGCGAACATCAACCGAGCGAAGTGTGCCGTCGGCCTGTTCAGGGCTGGCCCAGGGCAGCGACCCCATGAAGGACCCGGTGCGACTCATGCGCGTGGCCTCGGGCGAAGCGTCGGCCAGTTTGGCCAGACCGAAGTCGAGGACATGCGGCTCGCCGGCAGGGTCGATCCGGACATTGCTCGGTTTGAGGTCGCGGTGAATGACGCCTTTCTGGTGGGCGTGCTGAACCCCGTCGCAAATCTTTGCGAACATGGCAAGCACATCGCGCTCCGTACGAAACAGTTCACGCCAGCGTTCGACCATTAGGTCGGCTGGTGTGTGCTTCGTCGCCAGGTGGTCGATCACCTCGTCGAGCCCTGCGCCCTCGATGAACTCCATCACGTAATAAGTGAGTCCGTCCTCGGTCTCGCCGCTGTCGTAAATGCGGACGACATTGGGATGTCGCAACGTGGCAACCAGCTCCACTTCGCGTTCAAACCGCAGGCGAACCTCTCGTGAAGCCAATGCGCCATCGAGCACCAGTTTCACGGCGACCGTCCGACTCGTGGACACCTGGCGGGCAACGAAGACCACGCCCTGGCCGCCGCGGCGCAACTCCGTGAGATCCGCGTAGCCGGGAATACGCGGCGCGGCGTGCGACTTCTTGGCGCGGCGTAGCTCCCGCACAAGCTGGTCGTCGTCGTCGCACCATCTGGAAAGTGATTTACTATCCGTCACGAGGGCCCCCTGGCCAAAGGCCGCTTCTCAGCCTTCGTCGTCAATTTGATCCGCGACGATGGCACGCAGCCGGTTGAGAATGCGATACTTGGCGTCATACACATGGCTCGCAGTCATTCCCAGTCGACTCGCAACCTCGGCCGCGCCCTCTCCATCGACCACATAGGCCTGAAAACACGCGAGATCGGCCGCGTTGAACTCCGCCTGGATCATTCGCATGGCCCGGCGCAGATGATGTTGCCGCCATTCTTCTTCCCAGACGACACCCAGCGCTTCGTCGCCATCCGCGGTATGGCTTATTTCGTCCACATCCTGAGCGCGGGCCTCGCCGGATTCCCGCTCGCGCCAACGATAGATCGAACGCACCACGACGGTTTTCAAATAGGACCGGAACTTCCCCTTCTCCGGCCGGTATTCAAATCCCGGCATCGCCTTCGACAGCGACATCAGCACGTCCTGCACGATGTCGTCGGCGTTGGCGCCCATCACGCCCTGTCGGCGGGCAAAGGCGCGGATCATCTCCTCATATTTCGCGCAGAACTCTGGCCAGGCCTCGGCATCGCCCGGATTGGCAATACGGGCCAGCAGGGAACCATGCGTGGTCGAATGGACGAACATTCGTCCATTATACGAACCACGGTACTCAATGGGCGGTCTAACGCCGATCCGTCGGCAATCGTCCGCTCATACACCACTAGGAATAAGGATGGAGATTCTCGAAAAAAATAGTCCGAAGTGCGAAATTCGCCCTCAACGCCCGTGCCCCACGATCTGCTATTGGATGCCCAACTGCCGCCATAGCTCGTTCTCGGCTCGGCGGTACTTTTCCTGCGTCGCCTTTAGCTCCGTCTCCAGCCGGGCAAGGTCGGGGCTGGTTGAGGGAATGGCCCCGTTGTGCAATTCGGAGAGCGACTTTAGCTGTCCTGCCGCGTCGTCAATCTGCGTGGCCGCCTCGGCGAAACTGCGAGCCGCGTCAAAGATGGCCTGCTGTTTGATTTCCGTCGGGTCGGGTGCGTTGAGCAGACGCCAAGGATGGCGGAGTACATACTTCATTCCCGTCTTCACGTGGTCCGAAGCTTCCTTGAAATTCGCCAGCATGCGATTGATGTTCTCGCGATTGAGCACCATGACATCGCGCGTCGTGGCCGTGACGGTCTGAATGTCGGCGAGCGTTTTGTTCAGCAGGTCGCCGGCATCCTTGAAATGGGCCATAAGGCTGTCCGGCCGGGAAGGATCGGTCTCGTTGGCGATATTGCCGGCGGCCGATTCGACGTGGGTAAAGGTGCGATTGATCACCGGCTCGTTTGTTTTTAGCACGCGGGCCAGGCTGCCGAGCCCGTCGTTCATGGCATCCATCGCCAAATGAATCTTTCCGAGCAGCACATCGGGCTTTTGCGTGGCGAACTCAGAGCGCAGCGCACCGGTCGCCGCGTTCACGTTGTCGGCGATTTCGGTGATCTTCGCGAGCAGTGTGGCCTTCTCCTCGGCATTGAACTGACGACCGAGTGAGCCGGTGATGGTGTTGATGTCGTCGAACGATTGGTGCAGCTTCGCCATGAGCGATGCCTTGGCATCGGGGGAAAGCTGCGTCTTGATCTGCCCGAGCAGGCTGTTCGGGTCGTCGCCATTGAACTCGCTTTGCAATGACGCAAGGATCGCCGCGAAACCGGCCGGCTCGGCGCCTTCAATCTCGCGGCCTTCGGGCCAAATGTCCGGGCTGTTGCCGACGTCGATCTTCACAAGTCCGTCGCCTCCGAGCGGTGGGCCCTCGGCAATGGCCTTGCAGTTTGAGCGGAGCGTGATGTCCGAGCGCAGATCGGCAAGCACGACGACGAAGAAGCGTTCGCTGGTTGCGCCGGTGCGCGGGTCGGTGGCGGTGCCTTTTTCGAGCGATGCCTTCTTGACCTTTCCGACTTTCTGACCGCCGACGAGGATATCCGAGCCGGCCGCAAGGGTGGGCATATCCGGCGAGGACTTAAAGCGAATAGCGACGCGCCGCGTATCCCCGCTAAATCCCTTGCTGATCCACAGCAGGATGGCAAAGAACATGAGCACCACGGTGATGGTGACGATGCCCACCTGAAAACTGTTTCGCTTCGCGGACATTTCGGACTCCTATCGTTCACTTGCAATCAAGAGTTGTTCAAACTGGCTCAGGCCGTCGGCGTCGGTCAGCGGACCGGAGATAAAGCCGTTTAGGAACTGGTTCATGAGCCGATCCTCGCGGGTCTCCAGCTTTTCAGGATCCACGGAACGAAGCGCTTCAAACTCGGCCCGTTCGCCAATCTTCAACACGCGGCCGCGATCGAGCATCACCATCCGGTCGGCGATGCGAAAGGCCGAATCCATTTCGTGCGTCACGACAATGCTGGTGACATGCAGCTTCTTCGACAAGTCCATGATAAGCTCGTCGATCGCGGCGCTGGTCACGGGGTCGAGACCGGCCGACGGCTCGTCGTAGAAGATGATCTCGGGGTCGAGGACGGTCGCCCTCGCCAGTCCCGCGCGTTTCTTCTGCCCGCCCGAAAGCTGCGACGGCATCTTGTCGCGGTGCGGGAGCATGTGCACCTGTTGAAGTTTCAGGGTGACGACGATGTCAATGACTGCGTCGCTCACGTCGCTGTGTTCGCGAAGGGGCAGCGCGACGTTTTCCGCGAGGCTCATTGAGTTGAAGAGCGCCCCGCTCTGAAAGAGGATGGCGAACTTCTTGCGGATCTCATTGAGACGCGTTTCGTCCATGCCGACGATGTTCACCGCCGACGGCATCTCCTTCGTGCGGTAGCAGATCTCTCCGGCGTCCACGTCGTATTCGCCGATCAGACAGTTCAGGAGGGTGCTTTTTCCGCAGCCGCTGCCGCCCATGATGATGATGGTTTCACCTCGGCGAACATCAAAGGTCACGTCGTCGAGCACGGTCTGCGGTTCACCATTGTTGTTGGTGAACTGCTTGCGCAGGTTGCGGACGTGAATGACGGTGTCCGTGGTTTCCGACATGCGCTGGCAAACTCCAAGCCGGGACAAACCCGGCTCCATGAAGACTCACTACGCCGAGATTGTGACAGGCATTGCACCAACGGTCCAGATAGAATGGCTGGTCCCATGCCCGACGAACCGATCGAAAACTCACCGCCCCACGACCGCCGGCGTTTTTTCACGGCCGGGTTGGGCCGTTTGCTGCGTCCTCTCGTGGAGTACGTGGAAAAACGCATCCCTGTCCCGTTCGCGGCCGGTCGCACGCTGCTCCGTCCGCCGGGTGCGATGGAGGAAGAGCGATTTCTCGAAACCTGCCTCCGATGCGGCAAATGTGCCGATTCCTGCCCCGCGAATGCGATTGCCTTGTCGACCTCAAGCGATCCTCGCATCAAGGGGACGCCGTATGTCGAGCCGGCGCAACAGGCGTGCGTCATCTGCGAAGACTTGGCTTGCATGAAGGTGTGCCCGAGCGGGGCGCTGACGCTCGTAGATCGGTTCGCAATCCGCATGGGGTTGGCCATTGTGGAACATTCCACATGCACACGAGCATCCGGCGAAAATTGCACCATCTGTGTGGATAGGTGCCCACTCGGACCGTTGGCGATTCGTGTGGGAGGCGACGGACGGATCGTCGTCATCGACCCGAACGCGACGGGCACGGGTTGCACAGGGTGCGGCGTATGTGAGCAATACTGCCCGACAAGGCCGATCCGTGCCATTCGCGTGCTGCCCGTCGGCTGATTATCCTCCCTTGCACCAGAACGCCGATTGGATATACTTACTAGGGTCCTTCCTCGCACTGGACATCCGAGCCATGCCTTTTTCTCGGAGTCGTCTGCCCGCCATCCCCTCGCGTGAGGAATCACCATGTTCACCCGCCTGAATGACTTTCTCTCCCGTCGTCTCGTCGTCTTAAACCTGGTTGGATTGAGTGCCATTGCGCTTGGTTGCAATACGCTTAATCAGGGAACCAGCCCACCCAATTTGTCCGGCGAGGGCGGATTCGGCGCCGGCACACCACTGGCCGCCGATGCCGCGGCGGATCTGGCCACAGTGACGCGCGATATCGAAGAGGCCGACATCATCAAGATTGTGGATGGCAAACTGTACGCGCTGAATCGATACAAGGGCCTGCTGATCATCGATGTGGCCGACCCGGACAATCCGGCGCTGCTCGGCTCTTTCGACCTCAAGGGTCGCGGCATTGAAATGTACGTCAGCGACAATCAGGCCTATGTGGTTCTTAGCGCGGACTATGCGTATTACTATGGCGGCGGTGATGCCGTGCCGCTTGGTGCCCCCGGCACAGCAAGTTCGACGGACGTGGCGATCCTGCCCGGCCCGACCGTGCCCGCGCCGGATTTCGAAGGCAGCCAGCTTGCTATTATCAACGTGCTCAATCCGGCCGTCCCGCAATTGATCAGCAAGATCAATCTCGCGGGGTTTGCAAATGAAAGCCGGCGCGTGGGCGACATCATCTATGTTGTCGGGGCGAATGATTACCCGTTCTACTTCCGGCAGGAAGACGACAACCAGACCGACATGGGTTTTGTCGCGTCGATCGATGTGGCAGATCCGAACAATGTCATTCCGGTCGAACGCAAGACCTTCGAAGGCACTTCTCTAGACATTCATGTCTCTGACGCGCTCATCCTCACGGCATCGCACGAATACGATCCGGACAGCGGCGGCACCAACACACTGGTGCAGGCCATCGACATCTCCGACCCGACCGGCATCATCGACATTCGTGGGACGGTGAGCGTTCCCGGCATGATCCGCAACCGCTTCTTCCTCGATGACTACCTCGGCGTCATGCGCATCGTGACGCAGACCAACGGGTTCGGATTCAACGAGGTGAATCTCTATACCTACGATCTTGCCGACCTCGACAACATCACGCCGATCGCATCCGTCTTCATTGAAGAAGGCGAATCGCTGGAGGCGGTTCGCTTTGACGGGGATCGCGGCTATGCCGTCACCTTCTTCCGCGTCGATCCGCTTTTTGTCCTCGACATCTCCGACCCCGCAAACCCCAGCGTATCCGGGCAGTTGGAAGTTCCCGGCTATTCCACCCATATCGAACCGCGCGGAGATCGCCTGATCGCCGTCGGCATCGACGACACGGACGGCAATCGTCCGGCCGTCGCCTATTACGACGTCACCGACCCGGCCAATCCGTCGCAACTCGGCCGCGTAGTGCTCGGCCCTCCGGGTTCGTTCACCGAGTCGGACGCGACCTATGACGAGAAGGCGTTCAAGATCGTTGATGCGTTGAACCTGATCGCGGTTCCGTTCCGCCACGTCGAATACCCCGACATTCAACCGCAGCCGGGCGGGGGCGGCGGCATGAGCCCGCCGAATAGTGGTAGTGGTTCTGAAGGCGGCAGCGACGAAACCGCGGCCAGCGACGTTGACCAGAACGGCCCGACCTGCACCAATGGTGTTCAACTTGTTGACTTCAGCGATACGGCCCTGACCGCACGCGGCTTCTTCGAAAACAAAGGCAAGGTCGAGCGCGTCGGCGTCATCGGCGACCGGGTGTTTGCACTGTCGCAGGCCCAATTCCAGACGATGAACATCACCGACCGCGACAATCCGACACAAGTCGGCGTGGTCAATTTCTTTACCGAGGCCGAGGCGCAGTTTGACGACTGTAACTTCTATTACGGCCTGCCGATCGACAACGTCGGCGGTGGAACGACGCTGGACTTCGCGGCCCTTGCCGCACTGCTCAGCCAATACTGCGGAACGGTAAGCGTCGCGCCGATGCTCATGCTCGCGGCTGGAATGGCGTTCCTTCGCTCAGGTACGCGTCGTCGCCGGCGCTAGAATCGTTGCAGCCCGTGTGAAGACCGCGTCGTCGAAACCGAGGGCGCGCTTCAATTGTAAATCACGTTCGACCCACGACGGGATTGCCGCGAGGCGTTTGCGCACAGCCCTCGGCAATCGTCGCCAGAAAAGCGATGTCAGCACCGGGATCGGGTAATCGCTTCCCCACACGAGCTTCGCCTGAACATCGCGATCTTTGGCGAATCGCGCCAGCCAGCCCGTGCGCCCAAAGGCCGCCAGCGCCGAGATATCGGCATAGAGCGGGGCATCGCGGAACTCGTTGACCATCGCATCGACAAAGGCAAGGCAGTTTTGCGTCGGCTGCCACGGAAACGACGGCGTCGCCACATGCGCCACGATCACGGTCGGCATCTCTCCCGACGCCCGAAGCGTCCGCAGCACGCCCAGCAGCGGCAGCGCACTCTCGAATTCCATGTGCTGCCGCGAGAGGGACATTTCGCCGCCGTAGTGAATCAGCATCGGCACATGCAGCCGAGCCGCCGCTCGCAGGAATGCAACGCACCGCTCATCCGTGATGTCCATGTTCTGGTGAATCGGAAGCCACTTGATCAGCGCCGCCCCTGCCGCTGCGACTTCTTCAAGGCACTGGATCGCACCCGAACGGTAGGGATGCACCGATGCCCCAAACAGATAGCGATCCGGCCGCTTTCGGCACAAGTCGCGCACATACGAGTTCGAGGCATACAGGTCGCTGCCGAAGCGATCCCCACGCTCGGCCATCCCAATCACCCGGCCCGACGTTTCGTAGTATTCATCAAACGCCAGCAACACCAGCCGATCGACACCAGGCATCGCGGACCAGTGCGCTTCGTTGACCGCTTCGATGCGTTGGTCCAGTTCATCGCCCCGGCCGAGTCGAGGGTCGATGCCGAGCCAGCGCTTCACGAAATACCACGCCGCGCGGTCGAGCAGTCGCGGCGACAGGTAGCTGTCGAATCCCGGCGACCCGATCGCCCCTTCACGTTCAAACGAAAATCGCCCAATGGAGGAATCGGCGCGGCGTGCCGAGTACCCGACGTGGCAGTGAACGTCGATGACCATGCGCGCATGATAGCGGGGTATAATCGCATTGCGCATGGATGCAGATGTTCTTGTGGTTGGTTCGGGCTTTGGCGGCAGCGTCTGTGCGCTTCGCGCGGCGGAGGCGGGCCTGCGGGTCGTGGTGCTCGAACGCGGCCGCCGCATGGACGATGCGGCCTATGAAAAGCTCGCCGACGGCAGGCTTTCGCTGATCAATCGCCGCGAACGCCCCGGCCTTTTCGATATCAAGCTGCTGCACGGGCTTGCCACCGCCGGCGGATGCGTAGTCGGGGGTGGTTCGCATGTCTACACGGCCGTCACCATGCCGGCGCCCGACGAAGTGTTCGCGAAAGACTGGCCCCTTGAAATCAACATTGGTCGTATGCGCGAACTCTATGATCGCGCGGAGCGTGTCCTGCGCCCGATGCCGCTTTTGGATTTCCCGTCGCGCACAAGGCGAATGCAGGAGATTGGCGAGCGGATGGCTGCGCCGGCGGTCGTGCTGCCATTGGTCGTGGAGAAACGCGGCCATGCCGATCATGCCTCACCGTCAACACTCCGCGGGCACATTGCCACCTGGCTTCGCGGTGGGCCGGGCTATCGCAAACAAACACTGGACATGTCGTATCTCGCTCAGGCCGAGCGCGTCGGTGCGCGAGTGTTGCCGTTGCATGAGGCGATTTCGTTTTCACCAATTACCGACGGCTATCGCGTGCGGCATCGCCAGTTCGTGGACGATGAGTGGCGCGAAAGCGAACTCACCGCGCGAAAAGCGGTGCTCGCCGCGGGCACGATGAACACGGTTCCATTCTTGTTGCGATGCCGCGACATCGATGCAACGCTTCCCGAGGTCAGTCCGGCGCTCGGCGAACGGTTCTACACCAATGGCGATTTCGGTGCTGCGGTCGCCGGCTTTTCCATGGGCATCGACCGCGACGACGGGCCGCCGGTGACGAGTTGGATTGATTGTTGGGACACCGATCGGCTGTTCCTCATGGAGACGGGCGCGCTTCTCGGTGGACGTGTCTGGTCGATTGCGGTGATGGGGTTTGATGATTCTCCCGGACGACTCACGCTCGATGATCGCGGACGAATTCAGCACAATTCAACCGGCGCGTCGCCGACGTTCCACGCCGCCCGGATGCGCCGGCTTCGCGAGTTCGCCGCCGCAGCCGGAGGCACCCTGATCGCGCCTCCGGCATTTGCAACGCGGACCAAGCCCGCGACCGTTCACCCGCTTGGCGGCGCGCGAATGGCCGATCGGGCGGAATTCGGCGTCGTGGATTCAAACGGCGAGGTGTTTGGATACCCGGGTCTGTACGTCGCCGATGGGAGCATCCTGCCCACGCCGACCGGCGTCGCGCCCTCAATGACCATTGCGGCCCTCGCCGAGCACGTTTCGGAGCACCTTGTCGCCCATGCATGACGTGCCCGGTTCACAACCCACACTTCCGCTCTTCGATGCGTATCCCAAGCTCGCGTCGTCCGTGTCGTGGATGTCGCTGGGGCACTGGCCGACGCCGGTGCAGAAGGCGCAGCGCTTCGCAACCGACTGCGGGCTGAAACACCTGTTCATCAAGCGGGAGGATCTCTCACATCCGCACGGCGCGGGCAACAAGGTGCGCGGACTGGAATTCCTGCTGGCCGATGCCCAGTTGCGCGGCGCACGCACCATTGTGACGGCCAGCGCGGTCGGCAGTCACCATGTCTGTAAAACAGCGTGGCATGCCCGGCAACTCGGCATCGACACCGTAGCCATCGTCGTGCCGCAGCCAAAGGCTGCCTATGTCACGCAGAATCTTCTGCTCGGTGTATCCGTCGGCACACGCTATGTCCCCGCGAACTACGTCACCGCCATTCCGAGCGTCATTCGCGAACTCGTGCGGCGAAACAAACTTGGGCAACGGCCATACTGGATTGCCCCCGGCGGCACTACGCCGCTTTCCTGCCTCGGCCATGTGAACGCCGCGATGGAGCTGCGACGGCAGATCGACGCCGGCCAACTGCCGATTCCGGATTATTTGTATGTGGCGATGGGCAGCCTCGGCACCGCGGCGGGTCTGGCGGTGGGTTGCGCGCTGGCGGGCCTGCCGACGCAGATCGTCGGCGTGGTCGTCAGCCATCGCTGGTATGCCACCAAAGGGCGTTGGCTGCGCCTCGCGCGGCGTGTCCATAGACAAATGCGAGCCGCAGATGCGTCCGTGCCGGATTGGAGCATGGATCGCCGCCGTTTTCACGTGGTCGGCTCAGCATTGGGCAAGGGCTACGCGTGTGAATCCGAGGGCGCGTCGCGACTTGCAGAACGAATGCATGCATCGGAGGGAATCGAACTCGACGGCACCTACACCGCCAAGGCCGCGCACGGCATGATGCAGTTCATCAACGCAAACACGCTGCACGATCGGGTCCACCTGCATTGGCACACATTTCATGCCATCGGCCCACGGCCGGATTTGGCCAAGTATCGCGAGCAGCTCCCGCCGGCGCTTAAGAATTACGTCGATTGATTTACAGCGTCCCGAACTTAAGACTCTTGCGAAATGACTGTGCAAAAAGCCCGTGCAGACGGCCCATCACATAAGCCCCGTAGAAATAAAGCGACATCACCACGCCCCATGCCAAGAGGCCCAGCGACACCTTCACAAAGTCGCCTTCCTTCGAGCCGGCGGCCATCTTCTCGATCTGCGGCACGAACCAATCGTGAACGATGGTCCAGAACGCGCCGCCGAAAAAGATGCCGTACATCGCAACGAGCATGACCAGAAAGAGATAATGCACGTGCGTCTTGCCGATCGAGGTCAGTACCCGAATCGGACTCACCGCCTGAACGACATTGGCAAGCGACATTCCGAGCAGATTCATGGGTATGCCGATGGTGACCAACACCATGAGCGCCAAAAATCGCTTGCCGCCGATCTGCATCAACGACGCGATACTCCGATTCTCAAACACAACCATGGCGCCGCCCTCGACGGACAGCCACAGCGCCAGCGCGGTCATTCCAAGCAGATACACCGCGAGAAGGACAAACCCGGCAAAGCTCTTGCCCCACTGGCCGGGGCTCCACGTGACCGAAGGCGGTTTTTCTATGCCGATGGAGGTCGTCCGCACCACATCGAAAAACCCGTGAATGGCCACGGCGGAAAAGAAAAACACTTCAATAGCAAACGTGCCCATCAGAATGAGTGACTGGGTGGAAAGGCTTACCGCTTTCGGATCGTAATATCCGCCATAATTGGATTGATCCATCACATTGGAAAGGGTCGCGAGTGTCGCAACCGGGATGATCCCCGCGGCAAACGCAACGCCCGCGGCCGTGAGAATGGAACCAAGCGCCGGGATCGGGTACGTAATACTCTCGCCGATCTGCGCGTAAAAACCCTCGGTCGCGCGACTGGCGATCCGATGCGCCACATCCTGATCCGAAACCGCCCGCACCTTCGGCGGGATCGGATTCCAGCAATGCGAGCAGAGGATCTCCACATACGGATCGTGCGACAGCGTCTGCTTCTGGCAGGTCGGGCACGTCCGCATGTTCGGGTCGACCTTCGGGCCGGCCGCCTTTTCTTTGATCGCCTTCTCGACGGTCTTACGATCCCTCACGTCCATCTCAGTGGACTGCTGCTCCATGCCGGCGAGACCCTCCAGATCGAGGTCCATCTTGTCGGCAAGGGCTTCCGTCGAACTTTTCGGAGTGGGGACGGTAAAGGGTTTGTTGCACGCGGGGCAGCGGACACCCCGGCCGGCGAACTTGTCGGCAATGGTGAGTTTCTGTTGGCAGCGCGGGCAGCGAAGTTTCATGGTCGGTCAGGCGGCCGTGCCGGGCTGAAGGGCCGATCGGATCTCGGCAACGAGCTGGTCCACCTTGAACGGCTTGAACAGCACCGCGCTCAGGCCCTCCTGGCGGGCACGCACCACGGAGTGGTTCGGATCGTAACCGAATCCCGTCATGAGGATGACACAACACTTGGGGTTGGCATCCTTGGCGGCCGCGAATACTTCATAGCCATTCTTGTGGGGCATACGAATGTCGGCCAACAGGATATCCGGAGATGCGACAGTCAATTTTTCAATGGCGTCCCGGCCGTCGCAGGCGGTTTGGACGATGCAACCCTTCTTTCGGAGCACCTCGGCGATGGTCTCGCGAATGGTCTCCTCATCATCGGCGACAAGGGCTTTCTTCCCGTCGAAGAGCGGATCAACGACGCCATCACCCCGCGAGCCGAGGATGCCGCCCTTGGGCGTGGCCACATCCTTCACCTTTCGCTTGATCTCGGCGACGTTGTCCACAATCGTGTTCAGCCGGCGACGCATCTCATCATTGCCGATGTACTCATCCATCAGCGTGCGGGCGTCGGTGATGATGTCGTTAAGCGGCCCGGTGATCTCCCCGATCACGTCGTCAGCCACGCGCCCGGTCGACTCAAACCGCTCCATCACCAGCAGGTCGAGGATATTCAGCGCAATGGCCACATAGCGTGCGAGAATCTCGGCGTACTGCCGGTCGTCTTCATTAAAGGCGGCGACCCGGTCCGACTCGATGTTCAAGACGCCGATGACGTTGTCGTACAGGCGAAGCGGAACCGTGAGCGAACTACGGGCCGTCTCCAGGCCCTGCATGTAGCGGGAGTCCTTCGATGTGTCGTGGCAGATGTAACTGCGCCCCGTGGCGGCGACATAGCCGCTGATGCTGTTGCCCTCGGGCGAAACGAAAAGATCGTATTCGTGGCTCCGCGGGCTCATGCCGTGTTCCAGCACGAATTCCAGCCGGTTCGTTTTCTTATCGACCAGCAACACCGCGAAGTTGTCGAAGCTCAGCAGCTCGTGCAGGTAACGCAGCATCTTCTGTTCGAGAAGTTTGATGCGCTCCTCAACGTTCATGCCCGCCGTCTGCACGGCGTCGATCCGGACCAATTCGCGGCCGGCGAGGTCGATGGCATCAATCTTCTTCTGCAGGCGCCGGGAGTGCGTGACATCCCACGCCACGACGGCCACCTGTGTAATCTGGTCGCCTTCGCAGACCACCGGTGTGAGCGTGACTTCGAAGTGTTGATCCGCGCCGCCGCTAAAGGACATACGCCGGGCCCGATGGTGGGCCGGCTTGCCGCGATCCTGCTCCGATGGTGAGCCGAATGCGCGTACACAGGCATCACACGTCTGCCGCATGATGTCCTCGGGCACGGTCTGCATCTTTGGATTGCACCAGACCAGCCGACCGTCGAGGTTGACGATGGCGACGCCCTGGCCGATGGAGTCGAGAATGATCGCCGCCTGCTGATTGACGGCGGCGCGCTCCAGAGCAAGAAAGTCGCTCTGCTCGCTGATCACTAAATCAAAGTGGCCCTGCCGTAGTGCGGCGAGGGCCTCGTCAAGGGTGTGAACTTCCTGAATGATCGCCTGATCGGCCCACTGACCGATCAAGGGGTGCCGTCGGTTCCCCGACCGACAAAACACTAATACCTGACGCTGATCGGCCCTCGTTTCTGTCGCACTCATCTCTACCATCCCACGTTTGAATAAGGCATTCTAGCGGCAATTCGACACCGAAACAATTGCCGCAGCCTTCATTAATTGTCGGCGGAGTCGCAATGGCCGCGCCAGTCCGCCGAGAAAACGGCGATTCTGAGCCTGAGAATCGCACGCAGGATGCTCCGCCGCGCTAATTTGCGAGGCCGTAGATCGGGCCAAACTTCCCCTTCACATAGGCGAGAAACGGCTCGATCGACAGCGGCGCACCGGTGACGCGCTGAACCAGCTCCGGCGCGCGATGCATCTGCCCATGGCGGTGTATGTTCTCGCGCAGCCAATGTAGCAGCTGCTGAAACTCACCGCGGCGGATGCAACCCTGCAGATCGGGAATCGCCTTCCCCGCGGCCGCGAAGAACTGCGCCGCATACAGATTCCCCAGCGCATACGTCGGGAAATATCCAAACGCCCCCATCGACCAGTGAATATCCTGTAGACATCCCTCGCGGTCCGTCTCCGGCGTCACGCCCAGCAACTCGGTCAACTTCGCATTCCACGCTGCCGGCACATCCTTCACCGCCAGCGTCCCACTGATGAGCTGCCGCTCCAATTCGAACCGCAGGATGATGTGTAGGTTGTAGGTCACTTCATCCGCCTCCACGCGGATCAGCGATGGCTGCACCGTATTGATCGCCCCGACAAACGCATCCAACGACACATCCCCCAGCGATGCCGGAAACGCCGCCTGCGCCTCGCCGAAGTAGCGCTCCCAGAAAGCCCGGCTGCGGCCGACGAAGTTCTCCCACATCCGCGATTGCGATTCGTGAATGCCGAGGCTCGTCGCCTGGCACATCGGCGTGAACAGGTGCTCGGCCGGCAGCCCCTGCTCATATAGCCCGTGCCCCGCCTCGTGCAGCACGCCGAACACGCTCGGCGAAAAGAAGTCCTCGTAGTACCGCGTCGTCAGCCGCACGTCGCCCGGGCTGGTCCCCGAACAGAACGGATGCTTGGAGACATCCAGCCGCCCCGCGTTGAAGTCGAACCCGATCACCTCGGCCATCCGCCGGCCAAACGTCTCCTGCGCCGCGCGCGGGAAGTGGCGATGCAGAATGCTTGCATCCGGCTGCTTCGGCGCTGTGGCCAGTCGCTTCACGAAATCCGAGAGCGGCCCGCGCAGGGAATCAAACACGCGCCCGACTTCCGCCGACGTCATGCCCGGCTCGAACTCATCCAGCAGCGCGTCGTACGGCTCGCCTTTGAAACCGATGTAGTCGGCGATCTTTCGTTTGAGATCGAGCAGCGTCGAAAGATGCGGCGCAAACGCGGCGAAGTCGTTGTCGGCCCGCGCCTTGCCCCACGCATCCTTCGCGACTGTGGATTCTTTCGCGACTTTTCGAATCAAATCCTCGGGGATTTTCACGGCCCGGTCGTAGCCGCGTCGAATCTCTCGTACGTTCGCGCCCATCACCGACTCAACATCTGAGTGGGGCGGGAGTCCCCGCTCCATTGAGTGGGGCGGGCGTCCCTGCCCGCCGTGCCCGATCACAGCTTCAACCTTCCCCAATAGTTCCCCAATCCGCCGATCGGTCCGCTTCTGATGCGAAAGCGCCGCCATCAGCGAAAGCTGCTCGGCCCGCGCGGCCAGCCCGCGCTCGGGCATGTAGGTCTCGCTGTCCCAGTCGAGCAGGGATTCGACCGAACTCAGCGTGTTGGCCTCTTTGACCAGTGAAATCAGTGTGTCGTAGTCGGTGTTCATGCCGCCAAGTAAACGCCGACCGGGCGAATTGTCAAAACAACCGAGTCAGGGCCCTGTCGGGACTGAAGCCGAGCCGCCGTAGCGCCTCCTGTGCGGACCAAGCGCACTGCGAGCCATGAATTCCATTTGCCAAATTCGAATTCGGAAGGATTGCCACGGCCAGCGATTCTCTTAACGGCTTCAGTTTAGGCGGAGTGCATGCAAATGGGCACATGAAATGGCCCGCGAGGGATCGCCTCACGGGCCATGGTTTACAAGCGCATCACACCGATCAACCCGGTTGGAAGATCTGCATTTGGTAGTTTCCGTTCACCAACGGAGGTGCACCTTCAATCGTGATGAAGTACTGCCCCGGCAGGGGAATGTTGAGCAACATCTGGGAAGGGCCGCCGATAGGGCCGCAGCCATCGTCGTTCATTCCGAGATCCGAGCTGCAACACGTCGAACCTGCGAAGATCACGCTGTTAAAGTTGGTCCCGCCGCAGAGAATGATCATCCACGGACCAGGAGCCGGGAAGTTCACCGAGTAAATCCGATCGGGTGTGGGACGCAAGGAGCAATCATCGCCCGCACCGACCGTCGAACCATTGAACACGCCCGGCGCGATCACGTTGAAATCCGGCGTGCACGACGGGCCGGCCGTGCAGCTGACATTCAACGTGTACGAACCGGTGTCACCATCGTTGCCCGTGACGAGGATCAGGTAGTTCTGACCCGCCACGACCGGAACCGACAACTGCGACTGGAAACCGCCGTTGGTCGCCGCCGGTCCACACGCCGCGGAGTTGTCGTTGCAACCGATCTCAACGGGAGGTCCGCCCGGCAGATACACCGCGAGCACCGTATTGAAGAACGTATCCCCGCAGGTGCTGACGGTCAGTGTGCCCGAGCAACTGGCCGTGTACTGCCACCACTCGCCGGGCGTCGGAGTCGGTCCGGCGCATCCCGGGATGTGAGGTGAGATCAGGTTGTTGGTCGTCGTGCCGGCAAATACGCCGTTGCTCATCGGAATGGCGGCACCCGGATGATCGCCGCGCGGAGGCCCAAGCAGATCGGCCATGACAGCGCAGTATCCATCCCAATGGCCGTTGGCATCGCAGCAGTACGGCTCAACATCACAGACGCTTTCGCATAAGACAGGATCATTGCAGCCCGGACTTGCATGGGGACTATCGCATCGAGCCGTCGTCGGAGCGCATTCCTGCACGCCGGCACAATGCGTTTCCGCAAGGGCAAGTTCAATGAACTCCTGAATGTCGCGACCGTTCACATCGCCGTTGACGTTGGCGTCGGAACATTCTTCGTAACCCTCGTCGGCCAACAGTTCCTCGACAAACGGATCAACGTCGGCCAAGTTCACCACGGTATCCCCGTTGGCATCGCCATAGCAGGTGTTGCATTGGAACCCGGCGGCTCCGTCGCACTCATCCGGCAGAAGATTGCCGTTGACGTCGGCGGAGTAGCCACTGGCGATGTCACACGAATCCGGCAGACCGTTGTAATTGCAGTCGATCGCCGGATCGTTCTGGATATCGATCCCATCCGGCTGCCCGTTGTTGTTGCAGTCAACCAGCTGCGTATTGTCGAGGATATGCATGGTGACAGGCTCGACATTGAACGCCGCCGGATTGAAGAGCGAGAACGGTCCGCTGTAGAGCACGACACCGTCGGCGAACAACAGGAAGAACGGATCGGCCGGATCGCCGTTAAAATCGTAAATGCAATCAGTTGTATGATCGCCGGGTGTAATCGGCTTAAACATGGTGACCTGAATCGTGATGCTGAAGAACGGATTCCAGAACGACCAGCAACTGATCGTGGTGGTGCCGTGGGGAGTCGTATAAGTATCGCCGATGTAGTGGAAGTCGTTCGGCTCCGCGGGGAGTCGAATGTAATCCGACCGATAGACGGTCTGTCCCGGCGGGGCGGTAACCGTCGCGCCGTTTCGGAACGTGCGGCCGATTTCTTCCCCGTCCTTGGTCCAAATGCCAGGTGTCGCCGTGTAGGTCGCACCGTCGGGACCGCCGGTCACGCATATGCGGTCGCACCAGCGCGGACAATCGCCCGGCTTGCCGCCTTTGCCGCCCGGTCCACCCGCGCCGCCTCGTCCCAGTTTTCCGCCCACGCCGCCTGATCCACCGAAACCGCCGGCGCCGCCATTGCCGCCGGCTGTGGTTCCACCTTGTCCACCGACGCCGCGTACGCCCGCCGCTCCCGCTGCGCCGCCCAGACCCGCCGCTCCGCCGGCTGATCCGCCGCTCGCGCCGGCTACGGCCGAAAGCGATGCACCGGTTGTTGATACGGTCGTACCAGAAAAGACAATCTTGCCGGCTCCACCGCCGCCGCCAGAACCTGCTCCGCCGCTTGCGGAAATCGTCGCACCGTCGGCATCAATCGTGCCGGCAATCAAGAGAATGCAGCCACCCGCACCGCCGCCGCCGCCCGGCGCACTACCGGCCGAGCCATTGGCGAGCACCGTCCCCGAAAGGCAAATACGACCGCCCACCATCGGTGCATTCAATTCCATCGCACCGCCACCAACGCCTCCGTTTGCCCCCGGATTGCCATTACCGCCGCCGCCGCCGGCGCCACCGCTGGTACCGTTGGTTCCACCGCCCGGATTTTGGACGTTTTGTCCATTCTGTCCGTCTCGTCCATCACGGCCGAATCGGCCCATGTCACCGGCGCCGCCGGCCTTTCCGATCAGACCGGCCGATCCCGCCATTCCTGCAGTACCGGGTA
>CAZSBF010000055.1:0-28488 GCA_964605185.1 uncultured Planctomycetaceae bacterium | reverse complement strand
AATGCTTCCGCGAGAGATCAACGTGCTGGCTCCGGAGTTCATCATCGCGACGGGGGATTACACGGAATGGGCCCGGGCGCGAGACGACGCAGGAAGCTGGACTCGTGTCCTGAAGTTCTTTGAGCAGTTCAACGCGCCGGTATTTCTGTTGTGCGGGGCGCACGACCACGAGTCCAGCTTCACCAAGATGGTCGCGAGCAAGCCGGTGGATAAGATCGATTACGGCAATTATCACGGGCTGCTACTCTTGGATCACCCGGCAAACCCGATCGACCAGGACATCAGCCAGATCCAGTGGATTGAGAATGACCTGCGCCGCAACAAGGGCCGCAAGTTCAACTTCCTCTGTGCGAACAGCGACGAGCTATCGCTCATCGACATCTGGCGTGAAGGTGGAAAGCTGGCCGATTTCATCAAGGATCACAAGATCAAATTGTTTATCGCCGGCGGTTCCTCCGACTGGGATTACAAGGAGTTCGCCGAAAAGCTGAAGGATGCCGGCGGAATGCAATTCGTTCGAACGCATCAATCCAGCACGGCGCTTCGCGACCTGGCAACGGGCGTATCGCACTATCGTGTGATCGATGTTGATGGCGATCAGATTGCCTACACCTACCCCGATGACACGTCCACGGAAAAACTCCAGCACTCAATTCCGACGGGTCGACTTCGGACCTATTACGACGGACCAAACGACGGAAGTCAGCCGCGAGTCCTTGCAACTGTTCAGAACGCACTAAATCAGTCTTTCGCGGATGCCCATGTGTGGCTGCGGGTGGCCAAGCGCGGCAGCGAACGGCCAAGCGTCTCGCCGGGGCAATTGGTCCAGACCCTGGATTGTGGGAAATATTGGGCCTGCGACGTTGCCGTCACGCTGCCGGATAAAGGGGCGGTTCGGGTCATGGCTGCAACGAATGCCGAAGACGTGCCGCCTGCGTTGCCGATCGATCTTGCGCTGGAAGGATCGCGCGAGTGGGTCTTTACAAAGCAAACCAGCAACTTCGGTCTGGCATTTTCGACCTGCGACGCACCGGCAAGCCTCAAGCTGACGAATCGCGGAAAATCGCCGCTTACCTGCAGACCGGTGGTGCGTGTGAATGGTTCGGAATTGCACGTCGATCGCAAGGCAGCGCCGCGCATGCCGTTGACGCTTGAACCCGGCCAGTCGGTGAGCCTGCCGCTGGTGCTGGATTTGAGACGTGTGAGCCCCGGCATGCATTCGGTGCAGGTGTTCTTCCTCGAAGATCCGCTGGCGCGGCTGACGACATTTGACGTCATGCTGTCCAGCAAGTCTTAGGCTATCGACGATAGGAGTGAGCCATGAGTGCGAGTGATCAGCCATTGCCGCCGAGCAAGATCCTGATCGTCGATGACAACGCTCAGAATCTCGAGCTGTTGGAGGCCTATCTTGAGGAATTGCCCGACGCGTCCATAGCCCACGCCTACAACGGCATGGAAGCGCTGGAAAAGGTGGCGGCGGATCGGCCGGATTTGATCCTTCTGGACATCATGATGCCCAAAATGAGCGGGTTCGAAGTCTGCAAGAAGCTTAAGGGCGACCCAGCCACACAGGATATCCCGATCATCATGGTCACGGCGCTGCACGAAATGGCCGACATCGAGCGCGGCGTGGAAGTCGGCACGAACGACTTTATCACCAAGCCCGTCAATCGCGTCGATCTGCTGACCCGCGTGCGAAGCCTGCTTCGGGCACGACACGCGGCAAATGATCTGGATCGGGAGATGGAGTATCTGGACAATCTCGGCGACAAGCGCGCCTGAACGGGAGTCTTGCCCTATTTCCCCGTCGGATTGTTTGCTTCAATGTGCGCGATGAGCTTGTAAATCAGCTTCGCCGCGAGGAACTCGGTCTGTGCGCTGCCCGGCAGAGGCAGGACTTCGACCACGTCGGCCGCCACAATGCGGCGGTTCATTGCCACGGCCTTCAAGAGATCGCTCACCTGAAACCAGTCCATTCCGCCCGGTTCGGGCGTGCCCGTACCGGGGGCATAGGCCGGATCAAAGCCGTCGATGTCGATGGTGACATAGACGTTATCGCACAGGCCATCGACAGCCCGCTCGATCCAATCCGGGTCCTCGCGCGTCTGCCGCGATGAGATCACCGAGATCTTCCGCTTTTTCATGAACCGATGTTCGTCGAGGCTGTAGTTGCGGATTCCGACGCCGACGACGGGAATGCCCATTTCCCAGACGCGGCGCATGGCGCAGGCATGCGAGTGTGGCGTGTCTTCGTAACTGTCGCGGAGGTCGGCGTGAGCGTCGACTTGAAGCACGCTCAATTTCTTGTGCTTCGCCATCACGGCCTTTACCAGTGGGGGGGTAATTGAGTGCTCGCCACCGAGCGTAATCAGAAACTTCCGATCGGCCACGACCTTTTTCGCCGCGGCATGGATGTCGTCGCACATCTGCTTTGGGCCGGCCATGTTTGGAGCGAGCGGAGGCAATGTGGCGACGCCCGCCTCGTAGAATTCACGCTCGTATTCCTCGTCGAACAGCTCCACCTGCTGACTGGCCGTAATGATGGCTCGGGGGCCGCGGCGCGTACCGACTTGAAAGCTCACCGTGCCATCGTAAGGAACGGAAAGCACGGCGTATTTGGATCGGCGATAGTCGCAATTGCCGTCGGGAAGGCCGAGAAAGTTATCTGGAATGGTTGCCACGGGTTGCCCTTGGAATGACCGGGTGGAACTGACGAATTCGACACTTGCCTTGCGAATTGGGATCATCGGGGCCGCCGATGAGTTTCGCAAATGGTGACTTCGGGGGGATGGAACGCTTGCAGGAGCGGGAGTATTGACGCCCGGGCCGAGTCGTTGTCTCATACCCGAAGCGAACCCTCCCAGAAGGCGTCGGACCCCGGATGGTCGAAGCCCAAGGGAGCCTTTCAAAGGACCTCCACCATGGCACACGTTGTCACGGAACGCTGCGTTGATTGTCGTTACACCGATTGCGCCACGGTCTGCCCCGTGGAATGCTTCTGGGAAACCACCAGCCCGGCCATGCTTGTGATCGATCCCGACACCTGCATCGACTGCGGCCTGTGCATTCCCGAATGCCCGATCCATGCCATTTACACCGAGGACGAAGTCCCCGAACCGTACAAGGAATGGACGGAGAAGAACCGCGAGCTGTTCAAGAAGGGCACCAACATCACCGCCAAGAAGGATGCCCTGCCCGGCGCGTTGTCGCTGGAACAGATTCAGAAGCGGGAGAAGGACAAGGGTTGGGACATTCCAGAGCCGGGCGGAACCTGATTCAGATCGCAATGCACATCGTTCGATCGCGCGTTCGCTTACGCTGGATCGCGACAGTCCTCCTGCTCGCGCTGGGGTCGGGCTGCGCGAACCCGACCCGAGGACCTGTTGTCTTTTTCCTCGATGGCGCGGGTTGGTATGCCAGCGGTGGGGCGGTTGAGAGCGGACTTCGTAAATCAGGCTACAAGGGGGGATACGATGTCTTTGTGTGGAGTTCGTTCCTCGGCCCCGCACCGGATCACTTCATTACGGCGAACAGTAAGGTGGTCGCCCGGCGACTCGCTGAAAAAATTGAAATTGTCCGCAAGAACGACGCAAACGGCGCGATCAATGTGATGGGCCTGTCAGCGGGTACGGCGGTCATCTTATCCGCATTGGAGGAGTTGCCCGACGGCATGCAGGTGGACAACGTCGTGCTGCTCTCACCATCGGTATCGGCCGAACGCGACCTGACGGAGATCATGCGACACGTGCGGCGAAATCTCTATGCAACGTGCAGCACGCATGATGGCATTGTGAGTTCGCTCGCCGTCAACGCCGACGGAAAGCCGGGCCCGCCAGCGGGCGAACAGGGCTTCAAATTCCCCCGAAAAGGGTCGGCAGAGGCACAGACGGCCTATGCCCGGGTGATCAACATTCCGTGGCAGCCATCGTTCGCGAGTTTCGATTGGAGCGGAAGCCATACGGGCGTCACCAGCGGCGATTTCATTGCCGGTGTGATTGCTCCGCGGATCTTCTCGACCGATCCCTATCCACTGGATCGGCCCGTCGTTCAACGATTCGCGTCGGGGGGTGGTCAATGATACGGACCCTCGCACGTGTGTCATTGGTCGTAGTTGTGGGAGCAACGCTCTCCGGCTGCAGTGTGGGTCGATCGTTTAACGAGGGTCGCCGGGCCGAGCAGCGCGGAGAACCGCACGTCGCGTACGACCAGTATTGCAAGGCCGCGGCCACGACGCGCGGCGGCGGGCCTGCTGCGGGCATGGCGCGCGTCAGAGCGAGCGCCAGCGCCTACTGGGAATCTCAGGCGCTTCTTGAAATGGACGCCGGGAATTACGGCGAAGCATGGCGAATGCTGATGAAAGCGCTCGACATCCAGCCGAATTCAACGACCACCGCTCAGCTAATTCGTCAAGTCGAGTTGCAGCACAATGACCAGATCGCCGCGGCTCGCTCGGAGTGGATGCGGCGCGGCAATGTGGCGTTGGCATCGGCACTGAAGCCGCCTCGCCGCGAACGGGTTGAGCCTGCTCCGCTTGAACCCACCGCTCCGGAAAAGCCCAGCGATGAGGTGCCGCAGGTGGCAATGGCACGCCCGGCACCCGGGCCATCGAATCCCAAGGAAACAAACGACGCGACAACGCCACCCACTGCGAATTCTCGTTCATCGCGTCGGCCGACCGAAATCCCCGAACGCGAGAATCCAATCGATGAGCCGGTTATAGCCGAGCCGGATCCTGTGAATCAGGAGCCTTCGGTGCGCCTGACCCCCGCCCCCGTCGACCAGCCTCCGGGAAAACCAATCGTTAAACCAACGACGCAGCGGCCTGATGACGACCGTCCGCGTGAAAAGCCCGTCACTCGCAAACCCGCAAGACCGCCGATCCGCAAGCAGGAAGTGCGTGAAAACGGCAAGAGCGAGTTCATCGTAATGGAGTCGATGAGTCTCAAAGACAAATCCCTTGCGCGTGGGATGTCGGCAATCGAGGGCATCACCATACTGCTGCGTGACACCGACGATGACGACGAGGCGGATTTCGACCTCTACGTGGGCAAGGAGCGCATGAAAAAGGTGCGGGGGCTGAAGCTGGGGCGTTCCGCCGTTTTCTCCGGGCCTTCGGGGACGCTTTATCGGCTTACAATATTGGGAATACACCACAAGTCTCAGACGGTTAGGGTAGGTATCCGGCCCGCCTGATGGCGGCCTGTCGAGGCCAATCGTTTCCGACAGTGCCTGTGGCTGGTGAGAGGATTGACCCTATGTACCGGCTGGCGGCATTTTCACTTGGACTGGGTTTGGCGACGTGGTGGACGTTCTCCGCAGGGGGGAACTGTCCTGATTCCTGCGGCCTCCGTTCTCCGTCAGAAGCGAAATCGCCGTCCGCTGCCAAAGCATCCATCGAGCCGAATCCCAAAGGAGCCGTGATGAGCGAAAAATCCGCCAAGACCGCCGTCAACCCGGACGACTTGAAAAAGCGACTGACTTCCGAACAGTTTCACGTGACGCAGGAGAAGGGCACCGAGCGCGCCTTCACGGGGAAATATTGGAACCACCACGAAGACGGGACCTACACCTGCGTCGTCTGCGGCGAAAAGCTCTTTACCTCTGATTCCAAGTTCGATTCCGGCTGTGGCTGGCCAAGCTTTTCGGCACCCGCCGACAAGGAAATGATCAATGAACACGTGGACCAAAGTCACGGCATGGTCCGTACCGAAGTCACGTGCGGTAAATGCGGCGCGCACCTCGGCCATGTATTCGACGATGGACCTATGCCAACGCGAATGCGGTATTGCATCAACTCGGCGTCACTGGATTTCGAAAGCAAGAAGTAACCACATTGCCAGTGGGGGGCGGAACGCTTGCGCATTGAAGGTCAAAAGCCTCGTGCTTGACCGGCGAGCATTGGACCGGCAGAATCCGGGCGTGTGATCGATTCACCCACGCTCAGGAGTATGCCATGTTTCGCCGACTTTCGCTTTCTACTTTCATATTGATTGCTATTTCGATTCCCGCCCGCGCCGACGACGACGTCGTGGTCGTGAAGGTGCAAGGGCAGGGGATCAGCAAGGACGCCGCACTCAAGGACGCTCAACGCCGGGCCATCGAGCGCGTTAACACCGAGGTCTTCAGCAAGACCAAGACCAAGGACTTTGCACTTGAGTCCGACGTGGTCATCTCGCGGGCCAGTGCCCTTGTGAAGGATTACAAGATCATCAAGGAAGGCTCCTCGCAGGGTATCTTCAGCATCGACATTGAGGCCACGGTCAGCAAGAAACTCGTCGATGCCACCTGGGGCGAGGTTGCAATCCTCCTAAAGCAACTCGGCAGGCCAAAGATCATGGTTATTTTCACGGAGATCATCCACGATCTCGACCGTGCGGAGCCGAGCCGCGAGACCATCCAGCTCGACAGCATTCTCGGAACGGCGATTGAGCGCAAGCTCCTTGCCCTTGGTTTCAAACTCGTGAATCCCGGGCAGATGAAGGAGATCGACCGCAAGAAGGCTGAGGCCGCCGCAGTGAGTGATGACACCGCCGCCTTGAAGGCATTGGCGACGAGTTATGGTGCGGCCGTATACATCAAGGGAACATCACGCGCCAGTGGACCGCAGAAAACAACGGCCGCCGGCGTTGATCTGAACATGTGGGAAACGGATGTCACCATCCAGGCTTTCTGGACCGAGACGGCCGACGCCATCTTCTCCAACACCATGACCGGCACCCGTGGTGGCTCGCGCGTTGCAGGACCGGCAGGGGCCCGCCAGACACTTGAGAAGACCGGCCAAAAGCTGGCGGATTCAAGCGTCTATGACCTGCTCGAAGCATGGGCCCGAGGTACTGCCGGCGGACAGGGCGACATTGTCATCGAAGTGGCCAATGTGGCGGACATCAAGCAGTCCATTGCCATCAAGAAGGCGCTGGAAGCGGTTGAAGGTGTCGAGGAAGTGACGAAAGACGGCGCGAAGGGCATCGTGAAGTACACGGTCCAGACGCACATGACCGCCGAGAACTTCACCGAACATCTCGTCGAGATGAAGTTCGAAGGCTTTTCGCTCGACGTCGAGGATCAGAAGATGAAGACGATCACCTGCAAGGTGAAGTAGCCGTTCGGATTATTCTGGGAGAGAAGTCGCTTGCGCCTTGGGCGTACCCTCTTCGGTGATTGGCGTCTTGTCAGGCGACTCGCTTGGCGCCGAAGTGGGCGATGCCTTTCGAGTGGGGCCGTGGCGGACGATGTGCTTGGATATCTCCGCCTTCACAAAGCGTGAATTGGTGCAGTCCGCGTGGCCGCCGGTCCAGCCAAGGCTTTCAAACTTCGGGCTCCAGCCGATGTTCCGAACGCGCCCGCCCGCCGCGCCCGGTCCGCGAAGTCCCACGAGTCCCGCCGCATCGTCGAATTTGCCGTCAATCGTGCCAAGAAGCCGTACCGGCCCCTGAAGCACGGGATCACTCGCGGCGTAATAAACGTAGATATTGCCCTTCATGTTGGCGAGGGCCTTGCGCACGTCGTAGCTGTTCGAAATGCTCGCGCCAACGAGAATCAAGTTGTTGACCTTTGCCGGCGGTTTCAGGTCTTCAACCGCCCACATCGCCACGCCCGTCCCGGCTGACAACGCGATAATGTTTGCGTCCGCGTCAGGATGTTTCTTGAGAAAGTCCTGGATGCCGCCGGCCAGCACGCTCCCCGATCCCCGGGCAATGAAGCGCAGGGTCTGATCCAACGCAGGATTCAACGTCAGGGACCAGTGGTGATTCGTAACCAGTCCTTTGTACCCTGCTTGTTCAAGACCGACGGGGACATCCAGCACGCCGAAGCCCCAGTTCCCGGCACCATCGATGTACCAGGTATGACCGAACTTCTCCTTGGGGTCGGCGCAGCCGACGCCGAAAACCAATCCGATCAATACAAGCGACCACAAGGTTCGTTTCATGCGAGTCTTTCTGAACGGCCGTCACCAGCTCCTGAGGCGGAAGTGTCGCCAACACCCAGCCGTTTTTCAAGTCCGGTCGCGGACAATCGACCTTAACCGCTCCAAAATCGCCAAGGCTTCGATAGGTGTGGTTCGTTCGATGTCCGTCGAATCGAGCGAATCCACGAGTTCCTTCCACCAGGACGGCAATTCGGCACTTGCCGAAAAGAGCATCATCTGGTCGGGGTCTGCAGCAGGTCCCTCGCGCAGCCCCTTGGCAGACCGCTCGGAAAATCGAGCCTCAAGCTTGGTCAGAACGGTTTCACTTCGTCGCACCACCGATCGCGGCAGGCCGGCCATTCCGGCGACATGCACGCCATAGCTTCGATCGGTCGGCCCCGGAACGATTTTGTGTAGAAAGACCACGTCGCGGCCGGCCCCCGCGGGTCGCAGTTGTTCGCGTACAGCAACGTTGTAATTCGCAACGCCGCGAAGCTGGTCGGCCAGTTCTGTCAGTTCGTGGTAGTGCGTGGCGAAAAGTGTTCGGCATCCGATCTTCTGAGCGAGATGCTCGGTGATGGCCCAGGCAATCGCGAGCCCGTCGTAGGTACTCGTCCCGCGACCGATCTCATCGAGAATGACGAGCGAATCGGCGGTGGCGTTATTCAGGATGCGGGCGGTCTCGACCATTTCGACCATGAAGGTGGAATGGCCGCGGGCGAGTTCATCGGATGCGCCGACGCGGGCGAAGATGCGATCGACGGGCGAGAGCGTCATGGACTTTGCCGGAACGTAACTGCCGGTGTGTGCAAGCAACGTCAGCAATGCAACCTGGCGGATATAAGTCGACTTGCCGGCCATGTTTGGACCAGTGATGATCACGAGCTGGTTGTCGTCGGTTGATAATGCGCAATCGTTGGGGACAAAACGCTCAGCCAAGACAAGGTCGAGGACTGGATGGCGACCGTCCATAATCGCCAATTGAGATGCCTGCTTTTCGTTGTCGGGGCGCCGTTCGACAAACTCCGGCCGGCAATAATCGCGACGCCGACTTAGCTCCGCCAACCCCGCCAATACGTCCAGCGTCGCCAGGGCGCTCGCGGCCGATTGCAGCCGGGAAAGCTCCGCCACCACTTTTCCGCGAATTTGTTCGAACAGCTCCAATTCCAATTGGATCGCACGGTCCGCGGCGCCCAACGCCTCGTTCTCGTACTTCTTCAATTCGTCCGTGATGTAGCGTTCCGCGTTGCGGACGGTCTGTTTTCGTACGTACTCCGGCGGGACCTTGT
The DNA here is from genome assembly GCA_964605185.1 of uncultured Planctomycetaceae bacterium. Classification (GTDB taxonomy): domain Bacteria; phylum Planctomycetota; class Phycisphaerae; order UBA1845; family UTPLA1; genus JACRIM01. The sequence continues at coordinate 19,293 of CAZSBF010000055.1, read as the reverse complement.
CTCGGTGCTGATGAGTAATTTCGATGTAGTAACCAAAGACGGAGTTGTAGGCGACTTTCAGCGTCGGGATTCCGGTGCGCTGCGACTCGCGGACTTGATACTCCGCGAGCCACGCGGCACCGTCACGACCCATCGTTCGCAGGCGATCGAGTTCCGCGTTGAATCCATCGGTAATGAAGCCGCCTTCGCGGGCAACCGGCGGGGCGTCGTCCTTAAGCGCACTTGATAAATAACCGCCGAGTTGATTCAGGCCGGAAACCGCGCCTCCACACACGGAAAGCAAATCGGTGTTTGCGCCTTGCGTCCCTGCGCCGATGACCCCACGGATGTCGTCGCATACCAGCAACGCCCGCCCCAGGCCGGCCATGTCGCGCGGTGAAACGCGGCCAACGCCCACGCGGGCCAGAATGCGTTCGAGATCGCCGATGTCCTTGAGCAACTCGCGCAAGGCATTCAGGCGATCAGGCTGATCACGCAGATCGGTGACGGCCTGCTGTCGCCGGCGTATCTCGGCAACATCCCGCAGCGGGAAACACAGCCAATCGCGCAATCGACGCGAGCCCATCGGGTTCACGGTCAGATCAACGGCATCGAGGAGTGAACCGATGCGCGAACCATCGCGGATGGTGCGTTCGACTTCGAGTGAACGAAGCGTCACTTGGTCGATCATGACGCAAGTGGAAGTGTCGCGAGGCTCAATCTTGAGGATGTGCGTTAGTGCGGCTTTTTGCGTCTCTTGCAGATACTCCAGAACGGCCGCCGCCGCACACAGCGAGGCATCAAACGTGTCAAAGCCGAAGCCGGCCAGTCCCGAGACGTTGAAGTGCTCGCAGAGCCGCGACTTGGCGAGATGCGCATCAAAGACGTGGGCCGCCCTCGGGGTAACCGCAGCGCCCAGCGACTCGCGTATCCGTTCCACGAGCGGGTCTGTCGCATCAATTGCGGCCTCCGGAATGAGCAATTCGGCCGGTTGCCATCGGGCCAGTTCATCCGGCACCTGCTCCGCATCAAGCATTTCCGCGAAGAACCGCCCGCTGGATAGTTCCACGCAGGCGAGACCGACGCGACCCCCGCCTAGTGTCTTACCCTGCGGGCAAAGCGCGGCGAGGTAGTTGCCTTCGCGTTCTTCAAGGAGCGATTCGTCCGTGAGTGTCCCGGGCGTGATGATGCGGACGACTTCGCGCCGGACGACACCCTTGGCCGTCTTGGGGTCTTCAACTTGTTCGCTGATGGCAACCTTGTAACCGGCACGAACAAGCCGCGCGACGTAGCGGTCAACGCTGTGGTACGGCACTCCGGCGAGCGGCACCGGCGACTCACTGTTTTTATCCCTTGCCGTCAGTGTGAGGCCGAGGACGCGGGCGATCGTCTTGGCGTCTTCGTAAAACGTCTCATAGAAATCCCCCATGCGAAAAAGCAGGATCGCATCGCCGACCTTCGCCTTCTGCTCAAGGTACTGTCGCATGGCCGGCGTGATGGATGAGGCCGGCCTCACCTCGGCGCGGGCCTTCCCGCGCGAGGTTTGGGCGTCAATGGACGGCGCGGCCGCGTCGGCGGCAGGGATGATCGCTGGCTGCTTCAAATCCTTCGCTCCGATACGATGGGAACGCCTGAATCTACGTGGATCGGGCATTACCGGCAAGCGAACCCGATTCAGCCTGTGAAAACCGGAGTACACATCGAGTGCCCCGCCTTCAATTGAGCACTTTTCGGGTCGTCGGCGTCACCTGTGGAATTGTGTCGATGCTGGCGGTCGTCGGCGGCAGGGCACCAGGAGCCATGGCATGGGTTGCGTTTGGGGGAGCGCACGTTGCGTCGATTTGTGCGGCGTGGTGCGTCGCGCGAGGGTTGATCGAAGCGAATCCTCGACGTGCATCGTCGACGGACATCGTTCTCGCCATGCAGGTTTACTTCGCCCTTTGGGTCTGCCTCGGAATGCTCTTTGGCGCACTCCAGATACTTAACGCTCCAGCGCTTTATGTCGCCGTCGGCGCATTGAGTGTCCTTACGCTAGTGACAGTTCCTGCCTGCTGCACGTTTCCGCAAGTTCGTGGGAAACATTCGATATTGCTTGCGCCGCTGATCCTGATCGTGCTCTGGCAGGCCGTTTGGAGCCCCGAGTACGTGTACGACACCCTGACGTATCACCTGTTCTTCCCGGCGCGATGGGTACAGAATGGGGCGATCTCCATCATCCCTACATGGTGTGGCGGGCCGATTCCGGACTACGCACCATCGTCGACGGAAGTCTATTACGCCGCGCTCATGCTGCCATTTCGTGCCGATTGGGTCGCCCGAGGCGGGCAGTTTCCCTATTGGCTGCTCATGCTCGCGGCGACATGGGCCATCGCCCGGGAATTGCGTCTGCAAAGTAACCAGCGCGTGCTCATCACACTCATAGTCGCGACGCTTCCCGGCCCGGCGATGCAGGCGGCGACGGCGCTGGTGGATGTGGCACTCGCGGCGCATCTTTTGTGCGTCGTATTGTTCTGTTTGCGCCTGCGTCGCACCCGGTCGCGCGAAGATGTGGTGGGGTTGCTGCTTTCACTCGGAGCATTCCTCGGAACGAAGTTCCTGGCCATTGCGTTTCTCCTCGTGCTCGCACCATTGGTGGCCTGGTGCATCATGTCCGGACACACAAGGCTTCGACCGCGACCGGCAATAGTCGTCGCCGTCGCCATCGTTGCATTTGCCGTCGGCCCGTCGTGGCACCTGCGCAATTGGCTGGTGACCGGCAACCCTGTGTATCCAATGGAAGTCAGAGTCGCCGGTACGACTGTTTTCTCCGGCGTTTATGGCCGGGCGCAGTTGGAAAACTCGCCCATGAACGCCCGTCGTAACGAGGGCGTGCGAGCGATCCCAGGCATTATGTGGCGGACAATGGCCGGTGATCACCCTATGCGGTTTGTCGCCGCGCAATTGCAAGTATCCGCTTGGCATCGGTGGGTGATAATTTCCGGGGCGTTGTTGGCAATATTGGCCTATGTGGCCGTTGGGTTGGGGGCCTGGTTTCGCCAGGATTGGAAGTTACTCGCGGTGCAATGCACGAGCGTACTGTTGCTGGCGACATTTTGGTGGCTGCTTCCGTTTCAGGATCACCGCTTTGCCATCGGGCCGGCCGTGCTCCTTGTTGTCGGCGTTGGATGCGCGTTACGAGGCATGCGCGTGACGGCATTCCTGCCCTCGACCACCGTCCTAACGTGCGCGGTTATCGCGTTCGGCCCCGCGTGGGTGAATTGGTTGACGTGCAGCCGGATGGACGATGCGCGGACGCGGGCATTCGCCTCTGCGCCCTGCGAATGCGAAGCCTCCACGTTTATCAACAATCTTGGGAAACTTTGGTCGTGGTGCGACGCGAATCTGCACGACGCCAACATCGCCTACTGTGGGACGAACATCCCATACTTCCTGCTCGGACGTTCGTTTGAGAATCGGGCCAACTACATCCCGGCAACACAGCCAGCCAACGGGCGATTCCACGATTTTGCCGGCCGTGTGCCGCGAACAATCGGTCCACCCAATACCGCCGAACCGGCCATCGATCGATACGTGATGAACCCGCGCGAGTGGCTTGCGAATCTGCGAGCGAAACAGATCGACTATGTCGTCGTTCATTCAGTGGCTCAGTTTCCCATGCTCACAGTCAACACTCGCCATGATGGATCGGGTTTTCCAATCGAACAACAATGGCTCACACGGCTCTGCGAGCGCGGGGCTGCGACCCAATTAGTGGACTTCGATCAATTCGCGATCGTTTACAAGTTGAATCGCCAGAGTTCCGAAATGCTGGACGACCTTCCGACCATCGTCCAACCGGAGGTTGACGCATTCGATTTCAGAGGCCAACCCAGAATCAACATCCGAGGGCGACACCCCGAGTATCCCCTCTTGGGAGACTGGCCCAAACTTCGGCCTATCAGTAAGCCGTAGTCAACGTCCTATCTGATATACTCGCCCCATGCTCGCCACCAACCCGACCAACATTCACAAGTATGTCTCACAGAAGGCCGCTCTCTTCGAGGAATCCGTCATTCGCAAGATGACGCAGGTTTGCCTTGCTCATAACGGCGTCAACCTCGCCCAGGGCTTCCCCGATTTTCCCACGCCGCCCGAGTTGCAGGAGGCCTGTTGCAAGGCGATCCGTGACGGCTTCAATCAATACGCCCGGACGTGGGGCGCGCCGGCCATGGTCGAGGCGCTGGCCGAGAAGGTCCGCTGGTTCAACGGCATGGAGATCGATCCGAACACGCAGGTCACGGTTTGCTGCGGCACGACCGAGGCCATGATGTCGACCCTGCTCGCGACGGTCAATCCCGGCGACGAGGTGATTGTGACATCACCGTTCTACGAGAATTACGGAGCCGACGCCATCCTCTGCGGGGCAACGCCGCGCTATGTGACGCTGCATCCTCAGTCTCCCTCCCCTTGCGAAGGGGAGGGTCGGGGTGGGGTCTCCTTCTCCTTCGACCCCAACGAGCTTCGAGCCGCCTTCAACAACAAGACCCGCGCCATCATCGTCAATACGCCCAACAACCCAACCGGCAAGGTTTACTCGCGCGAGGAACTGCAACTCATCGCCGACCTGTGCATCCAGCACGACGTCCTCGCCGTCACCGACGAAATCTACGAGCACATCCTCTACGATGGCCGCAAGCACATTTCCATCGCCACGCTGCCCGGCATGGCCGAGCGGACCATCACCATCAGTGGCATGTCCAAGACCTACAGCGTCACCGGCTGGCGCGTCGCATGGGCCATCGCCTCGCCCCCGATCACGGCCGCGATTCGCAAGGTCCACGATTTCCTGACGGTTGGCGCACCGCACCCCATGCAGATCGCGGGAGCGGCCGCGCTACGGATGCCGCGATCGTTCTATGGTCAACTTCACACGGAATACACCCATCGCCGCGATGTGATGTGGGCGGCGCTCAAGCGGGCCGGGTTCGAGGGCTTCCACCCCGAAGGCGCGTATTACATCATGGTCGATCTGACGCCATTCCTGCGACCCGGCGAGGATGACACGGTCTTTGCGATGAGACTGGTGAAGGAGGGCGGCGTCGCCACGGTCCCGGGCAGCAGTTTCTACAACCCGCCGTCGCTGGGCCATAAGCAAACTCGGTTTTGCTTCTGCAAGACGGATGCGACGCTCAACGCCGCGGCGGATCGTCTGGCAACGTGGGCAAATTCTCAGTTGTCTTGAGAGGCTGTTGAATTCCCACATTCAGGACAAATGCCTGACATGTTACCTGTTAAATTGTATCCACATAAAGCGCATTGCCCTTTAGGAAATCGCTGTATTCGTTTGAGAGATGTGAACGAAAACACCAAAGTCAGAAAGCCAAGAAATACCGGCGGCCCCCAATAAGCAATCAAAAACAATAGTACGTTATCGAGCACCGGTCTGGCCGGGAACATCTGAAACGGTGGCTGGCTGGGCATGAATAAGTGAACCGATGACCACACTATGTACAGTAGACCTCCCAGTAACGACGATATTCCTAACGCTTTTGCAATTCGCTGATGCCTTGTTAGCGACAAAACAAATCCAGGTACTCCGAACATAGCCGCCACGATCAACGGATATTCTCCGTGATTTGACTTTATGACGCTAGGAATAAACAAGTATTGACTTCGTTGCGCTTCATCCATTGCCCAAACATTGGCGATGCGTATGGTGATAAATACAATCGCGACTACGGCGCAACTTTGGACAGCAACATTGAGAATGATGCGAAGTGTTGCGTTTCTTGCCATGTTTGCGATGAACTGAACAATGAAAACTCAGTAAGTGCAGGAAAATACGCTCATCCTACTAATGCTAAGGTAAGCCTACCCCGGCTCTTTCACCGCTTCCCCACTTTCCCGAATCTTCTTGAGATTCAACCCCCCGATCACATCCAGCGAAACCTCCCACGTCTGGCCCATCTTCACCGGAACGGCGGGGGCCTCGCATTGGGCTACGCGTACGCCCATGGCCTGTGCGGCCTGCGGATTCTCCACGAGTTCCCAGAAACGCTTCCACAACGCCCGATTCGCGTCGTTCTCGCGGTCTTCCAGCGAGAGGTTGATCGTCAGGTCGTAACCCCATTGCGGGTTCTGCTGATCGCCGAAAACGCGGCGGAACAGAGCCACGCTTTCGCCCTCCTTAGAGTCCTTCTTGATCTGCTCGGGGTCGAACTTGACGATCATCGCCTCGACGTAGAGCTGCTTGCCGATGATCTCGGCCTGAATCGGAGCCTTGAGACTGCCGTCGGCGCCATACTCCTGCCATCGCAGCCGCGTAAAGGTCTGGCCGGCCTCGGTACTGTGTTGGCCGATGATGTCGATCTGGGCCACGCGTTTCGACGTGCCAAGTCGGCGGACGTGGTCCCTCAGTTCGCGTTTCTCGATTTCAAGCTGTTGCGTTCGCTCTGTCAGCCGAGCCACCTCCCGGCTGCCAAATGTCACCAATGACCAAACCGCCGCCACCACGACGAGGCATCCGCTCGCCGTCAGCCGAAACCATTTCATGCGATTTCCTGTGCCGTGCATATGATCTATATACCGCGATCGACGCTCCGCGCCGCTAACGCCTTCCCGGCGACGAATCCGCCCGACCAGGCCCATTGGAAGTTGAACCCGCCGATCCGGCCGTCCACGTCCAGTATTTCACCCACCAAATACAGCCCCGGGCAGACGCGGGACTCCATCGTTGCGGGATTTATCTCGGTCAGCGGGACTCCCCCCGCGGTTACCTCGGCGTAAGCATAGCCTCGCGTGCCCCGGATCGGCATCGGCCATGCAAGTAGGGCGGTGATCAGTCGTCGCCGATCCTCGCGGGAAAACTGAGCCATCTGAGTGGAAGGTCGCAATCCGAGGGCGGTGAGAATAGCGTCGGCCTGCCGAGCCGGGAGCAGCATGGCCAGTACCGTTGCGACGTGTGCCTTGGGGTGACCGGCAGCATGGTCGAGAAGCCGCTTCTCGAGAGAAGCGAAATCGTCGTCGGGGAAGAAGCTGGCGGTGACGGTGACGGACCGCCTCTCCAGCCGGGCGCGATTCCAGATACGCGATGCATTCATTGCGACCGGGCCACTGACTCCGAAGTGCGTCCAGAGAAGCGAGCCGCGCAGTCGCTCCGGGGGTTCACTCTCCACGCGAATTGTGAGTTCAACGTCCTGGGTTAGGCCGGAGAGGGCGGTGTGAAAGCCGCCTTCGAGCAGCAGCGGGTCAAGCCCCGGCGTGGTGGGGATGAGGCTATGGCCAAGTGTTCGAGCGAATTCATAACCACCGCCGTCGCTGCCGGTCTTCGGAAACGAAAGCCCCCCGGTGGCCAGCACGACGCGGCAAGTGGCGATGGTTCCGGAAGTGGTGACGACTACAAAGCCGAAACGTGATGGGCCCGCGCGGCGAATCTCGGTGACGCGATGATCGGTGAGGATCCGCACACCACGCGACGTTGCCTCGCGAAGCAGGGCGTCCAGCACTGTCCGGGCCGAGTTGGAGTCGGGAAAAAGCTTTCCAGTTGGCTCTTCGTGAAGTGGAACACCAAGTTCGCGGAAGAACGCAATCGTTTCTTCAACCGAAAGTGCCCCGAGGATCTTCTTTACGGAGTTTCGGCTGCCGCCCCAGTAGTCCGCCGGCGTGACGCGGACATTGGTCACGTTGCAACGCCCGCCGCCACTGACCAGGATTTTCGCGCCGAGCTTTTTCGCCCCATCGATGATGGCGATCCGCAATTCAGGCGCCACGCGGGCCGCGAAGATGGCGGTTGCAAGTCCCGCCGCGCCTCCACCGACGATTGCTGCATCCCATGTGTCGTCGCCGATTTCCACGCGGGCAGCATAGGGCAAAGGGGCCGTCGAAGACCATTGTCACAGTGGCAGTGACCGGCAAGAACCGCCGCCTTGTATTCGACATGATTTGTATGGCTCGTTGCCCGATCGCTCTGGCCCGATCCCCAGCATTCCCCGCCGCGATTCCATTATTGGACGCACGTCCCCCCGGATTCGCCGGTTTCGTCGATTTCTTCGGGCTAAATGAGAAGCGCGCCACCGCCGATATCACAATGCAACAGGAGTATCCGCGCTATGAAGACACAAAGAAGCATTTCGGTTCTGATCATCACTCTCGCCGGTCTCGTCGCTGCAAACGACGCCAACGCCCAATTCGGTGCCCTTCAACGCGTCCTGTTTCGCGCCACCGAATACAGCGGAGATCGCGACTTTCTTTCCAACCCACAGGGTGGACCTCTCTTTGACAACAACTTGTTCGAACAGCGCATCGAGCAAAACCGTGGGGGCGATGGCTGGGCCTATGATTCATTTCGATTCTTCGGTCCCGACTCGTTCGACAATCCCAACACGCTGGACCTTGGGGCGTTCAAGGTGCAGCTCGGCCGAGACCCGACCATTTTGGGTGCGACACAGCCCGTCGGCGTTCACAATCGAATTGGATTCACCACGCGAGTGATTCCCGAAGTCTCGTTCCGCACACGGACCGGCCAGCGCGCATTCGACATCTTCAGCGGTCAAACGAATTTTGCCACGGCGCCCTTGAACTACAACGTCATCATGGACACCGGCGTACAGAACTTTAATTTCAACGGCAATTTACTCATAGACTCCGATGGCAAGATCAACGCCCTCGGGTTTTATGACGTCAACATGCGTTTGACCAACGTCGGAAGCGCCACGGCGGAGGGTGTAATTCTGCAGAACGAGGAAATTACGGACTTTGACACAGGCCCGCTTCATCTCACAGGGAACATTGTCTTTGACGCAATCGCGGGTATTTTCCAATCCACCGGAAACTCGCTCCTCGCGGCCCCGGCCTCAATCATTTCGGCGGCTCCGCCGAAGGACAAGCGGACGGACGAATTGATGGCCAGGATCAACAATGGAGAAAAACTCAGCGACGCGGACATGTCGTTTCTGGTCCAGCAAATGCTGGTGACGGCGTTCATGAACGATCCCCTCGGATTCCTCCAAAATGGAATGCCGGAGACCGTTGCCGGCTTCGAGGGGCTCAGCCTTAGGAGTTACGAGGCACCGCCACCGGGAGTCGACCCCGGATACATTGATGCTGCAGTGGCCGCGGGCGTTACCGACTCATCCGGCGTGTCCTCGTTGGGTGATCCTGTTAGCGGAACCGTTCCGGAGCCCGGCACCTTGGTACTGTTGGCCGCCGCGGCTGCATCAATGCGCGTGCTCCGAGAAGCGGAGCGGCGCCTTCGGTAGCCGGTCGATTCATTCAAATTTATTAGTGCCCCGCGATCGTGCGGGGCTTTTTTATTGCGCTGGACCGAGCCTCGGCCCGATATTTCATTCGCAACTCGATTCCACCGTCCCGGGCTGAACAGGGGTGAAAACTTGTTCAACGGATGATTGGAATCGCGGAGGCTGGAAACGTAGACTGGTAGACGGATTGCGGGCTGGTGCGCTAGGATTCAACCGGACGTCGTCGTTTGGCGTATCCTCGCACAGGACGGGAATCAACGATGCTGGAAGTTCAGACCATTCGAGCTGAGATGCCGGTCACACGGCAATACAGCTTTATGGATCATGCGGCGGTTGCCCCGATCTCCGGTCGCGCCGGCACGGCCATGCGCCGTTTCGCCGAAGAGGCCGAGAGCCACGCCTATGCGCGAAGCGGGATCTACCCCGAAGCCAAGCGCGTGCGCCAATTGGCGGGAAAACTACTGAACTGCCACTCCGAAGAAGTCACGTTCGTACCCAACACCAGCACGGGCCTTTCGTATGTCGCCAACGGCCTGCAATTCTCCAAAGGCGACAACATCGTCACCACCGGGGCCGAGTTTCCCGCCAACATCTATCCGTGGATGAACCTTCGAAGCCACGGCGTGCAATTGAAAATGGTCCCCGAGGACAATGGTCGTATCCCGTACGAACGGCTTATTGAACTCATCGACGAACGCACGCGCGTGGTCACCGTGTCGGCCGTCCAATTCGGCAGCGGCTTCCGAACCGATCTGGCCGCCCTTGGTAATTATTGCCAACAGCACGGCGTACTATTCTGTGTCGACGCCATTCAGGCCCTCGGTGTCGTTCCGATCGACGTACGGGCCATGAAGATCGATTTCCTTTCAGCCGATGGCCACAAGTGGTTGCTCGGCCCGGAAGGCGCGGGCCTGTTCTATTGCCGCCATGAACTCCTCGGCCTTCTTCGGCCGTCCAATGTGGGTTGGCTCGGCATGAAAGATTGCCAGAACTTCGGCAGCTATCGCATGGAGTTTCGTGACGATGCCCGGCGGTTTGACGGCGGCAGTTACAACATGGCCGGTGTTTGGGGGTTGGGAGCGTCGATCGAGTGGATGCTGGAGCTTGGAGTCAACCAAATCTGGGATCGCGTGCGAATGTTGACGGATCGGCTGGTAGAGGGCGTGCGCTCAAAGGGTTATCGCGTCGTGAGTTCGCGGCAACCCGGCGAAGAGAGCGGTATCGTCGCCTTCGTCTCTGCGAAACACGACCACGCGGGAATCGTCGACCACCTCCGGCAGGAGTATCGCACGATCATTGCAACACGCCTCGGCCGTCTTCGGGCGAGCCCGCATTTCTACAACACTGAGGATGAGATCGACCAATTGGTCGAGCATCTCCCGGCGCATTGATCCGGACACCTTCCTCGGTTAGCACTACATCCACATGACCGCGACCACGCTATGGTCCATTCTTTCGGTACTGGTCACGCTCGGCGCATTGGCCGCATTGGAGCACATTCTCCGCACACGCCGCGAGCCGCGCGGCATGCTCGCCTGGATTCTTGCAATCCTGCTTCTGCCGGGTGTAGGAATAATCCTCTACCTTCTGATCGGAAACGTCCCGGTCCAGCGAAAGGTCCGGCGGCGCACGCGCCGTCGTCGGGCGATCGGCGTCGCCCTCGCGCAGCGCGTTCGTGTCCTTGCGGACGTTCACGACGCGCTCCACATACCCGGCCTCGACCCGGCCCAACGCTCACTAATCCGGCTTGCCGCCCGCGTGGGTGAGACGGTCGTAACTCGCGGAAATGACGTGACCATCTACCACGAGCCGGAAGCCACCTTCCTCGCACTTTCGCTGGCGATTCAAGAGGCAAGGCACCACGTCCATCTGGAATATTACATCTTCGCCCCCGATGAGACAGGTCGGGCCATTCGTGACTTGTTGATTCGCAAGGCACGCGAAGGCGTCGAGGTCCGTTTGTTGATCGACGCGGTCGGATCGTGGTGGGTGGGGCGGTCTTTTGTGGCCCCCATGCGAGAAGCAGGTGTAAAGGTCGCGTGGTTCCTTCCGTGGGGCTTGTCGAGCCGCCGTCTGAGTCTGAATTTTCGCAACCACCGCAAACTGGTGGTCGTCGACGGCCGTGTTGGTTTCACCGGGAGTCAGAACATCGGCGATGAATACCTCGGCCGCAAGAAGAAGTACGGCCCCTGGCGAGATACGCACCTTCGTCTCATCGGTCCCTGCGTCGCACAGTTGCAGGAGGTCTTCGCCGAAGATTGGCACTTTGCAACCGGTGAGGACATTTCGATGGCGGCATATTTTCCGGAGCCGAAACCCGCCGGTCATATCTCGGCGCAGATCGTGCCCAGTGGCCCGGATCGTCGGCCGAATGGGCTTCACCAGCTCCTATTCGGTGCGATGGGCGACGCCATGAATGAAATCAGCCTGCTCACGCCGTATTTCGTGCCCGATCAGGCGATGTTGCTATCCCTTCAAACCGCATCGCTTCGCGGCGTGCGCGTCCGGCTGATGGTGCCGTCAAAATCGAACCATCGCGTTGTATTGTGGGCCGGCCGGAGCTGCTACGAGGAATTGCTTGAGGCCGGCATCGAGATTTACGAGTATGAGCATGCCCTCCTGCATTCGAAGGTGGTCATCATCGATGGCCGCTGGGCCATGGTCGGTTCGGCCAACATGGACGAGCGAAGCTTCCGAATTAACTTCGAACTTACCACGATGCTTTACGACCCGGAATCGACGCAGGAACTTCATGACGATTTCGAGCGGCTCCGAACCCGATGCCAGCGCATCACGCGCGCCGAGTTGAACTCGTGGACATACGGCGACCGACTCATGGCCGGGATCGCGCGTTTGGCCACGCCGATGCTCTAGACGGCATTGGTTTTGGAGGAACGTTGGTCGCGAGCTATTGCTCGCGTTTAATCATCACGGCCGTTAGATCATCCGCCTGCACCGAACCGGGGGCGAAGTCAAGGACGGCTTTGTGCAGCAGGGCGATGATTTCTTTGCACGGTTTGTCGCGGTTTTCGCGGATGAGTTTGTAAGTTCTCTCCAGGCCGAACTGTTCCTTGTCGTCCTTTTGCCACTCAAAGAAACCGTCGGTGATGACGATCATCATGTCGCCGAGCGCCATGTGGAAGTTGTCGGCATCGCTAAAAGGAATGTCCGCCATGATCCCGAGCGGAACGCCGTTGGCCTTCAGTTCGATGATTTCGTCGGTGGCGCGGATGTACTTGATGATCGGCCCGTGGCCGGCACTGATGAACAACAGACTGCTCGTCGTGGGTTCGATCAGGCCGAAGAAGGCCGTGACGAACCGGTCGTCCGGCAGGTCTTCGCAGAGCAGGTTATTCACCCGCGTCACCGCCTCGGCCAGATTGTGCGACATCGAAATGGTCGCGCGAAACAGGGCCCGACACTCGGCGATCATCAGCGCAGGGCCGATGCCGTGGCCCGTCGCATCGGCGATTGTCACTGCAAGACTGCCATCCGATAGGGGCAGGTAGTCGTAGCAATCGCCGCCGGTCTGGTCGGCCGGTTTGTTCCATCCGGCGATGTCGAAGCCGGCGAGCTTCGCGTCGGCATCGGGGAGCAGCCCCTGCTGAATATCGCGGGCAATGTTGAGGTCGCGTTCGATGCGCTGCTTCTCGGCATAGTGCTCGAGGAGTAACTGCCGCTGAACCGCGACACCCACCTGCGCCCCGAACATTTTCACCAGTTCATAATCCCACGGATCGAAGTGCCCGCTCGACTTATTAAGCACCTGCAAAACTCCGACAATGGAATTATCGAAGCCGAGCAGGGGGAAGGTAATCATATTCCGCGTGCGAAAACCGGTCTTTCGGTCGATCTCCGGATTGAAGCGGGGGTCGGCGTAGGCGTCGGGAACATTGATAATCTCGCCCGATCGAACGACTTCGCCGGCAATGCCCTTGTCGGCCGGGAAGCGAATCTCTTCGACACCCGTGGCCAGCCGGCTGTACAGCTCATGTCGCTCGCGATCGAGAATAAAGACGGTGGCCCGCTCGCATTCTAGTACCGATAGCGCAGCCTTCTCCACGATGCGAAGAAGGGGGATCAACTCTGCCGTGGCCCCCAGACTGCGCGATACTTCCAGCACGGCGCGCAGATCCGCGATGTGCTTCTCGTGATCGTCCCACTTGCCGGGGGCTGAATTGCTCGGTGACTTAGGGTCGCTCATGGTCGTCGGGCTTCCGGGGGGCGATGGGTATGCAAAGCGCACTCCCGTCGAGCGTATGATAGCGGGCCGCCCGTTCGGGGCCAGTTGAATGCCGAGGGCACTTGGTTAACCCGGCACACTACCATTCCGTGATCAGCACGGGTGTACCACTCGTCGCGACCTCATAAAGCGATAGCACATCACGGTTTTTCAACCGCACGCAACCCATTGACGCCGGAGAGCCGATTTTCTCCTCGGCCGGCGTACCGTGAATGTAGATGTAGCGGTCGTACGAATCGATGCCCTGGCCCGCGTTGATTCCCGGTTCCGAACCGCGCAGCCACAGTATTCGCGAGAGCACGTAATCCTTCTCCGTCACCTGCCCCGGCAACCAGACCTATCCGGTGAACTTTCGCTCACTCATGATCGCCCCTTCGGGCAGTCCGTCGCCGATTCGCTCGACGATGGTGTGCCAGCCGAGCGGCGTTTGGTTGGAGCCCTCCTGATTGCCCAGCCCCTTTGCCGCTGTCGAGCAGGGATACACAAATCGCACGACGCCCGCCTCGATGCCGATGAGCCGTTGCCACCGGGCCGTCACCCACAGGCCAAGCCGATCGCCGACTCGCTCCTTCCAACCGACTTGTTCCAATCGCTCGCGAACGTCGGGCGGCAACATGTCGGCGGACGCCAGTCGCTCCGTCGCCGGAATGCCCTCGCCTCGATAAGGAGACCGGCCCACGATGCGATACCCAATGTAGCAGACAAGGATCGTAATCAGGGCCCAGCGTACGATCTGAAAGTAGTTCAGCGGAGTTGTCTGGCGCGAACGGCTGGGCATCGTACTTAGAATAGGCGGTGGGGCGATTGAATCCAAGCGTGTTTCATAGTGCGTATCGCAACAGGTCGCGCATCGTGGTGAAGCGGAACGAATCAAAGAGCAGGTGCAGTCGCCGTTCCATTCGGCCGCGAAACATCTCCTGCGTGACTTCGCGGAATCGCCCGCATTGGACGCCGCTTTCCCGGTGAGCCGCCACCCCACCCGCATCCAGTTCATAGGGGTGCATATAGAGAATCGCCGGCAGTCGGTTCCGGTTCAGGTTTCTCACCGCCGCCCGAATGACCCAGCTCGGCAGCAACCGAAAGTACCCGCCGCCGGCCATCGGCCAATTCGTGCCCAGCATTCGAAAGCTGGCGGGGGGGCATTCGATCAATCGTGACTCGGCCCAGCGGTGGATGGTTCGTGGAGCCGTCGGGATCCCGTAGCGGCGATGGAGGATCGGGAAAATGCTCGAGCTGTACTTGAATCCCAACTCTTCGAGAATCGGCCCGGCCCAGCGCGTCTGCTCCACCACGGAAAAGGCCGGCGCCCGATAGCCGATGGGACGCTCGCCGGTGATCGCAGTCAGAATATCGATGCTTCGCTGGACGTCGTCCCTGAATCGGCGAGGGCTGATGGTGGTGAGCAGCTCATGCCCGTGGCCGTGCGAGGCGATTTCGTGGCCCTCGGCGTGGACCTCGCGAATGAGCGACGGGAACTGTTCCGCCACCTTGGTAAGGACGAAAAACGTCGCCTTGACCTGATGCCATGCCAGGAGTTGCAGGCATCGCTTGGTGTTTTCGACGACGCGATGGCTGACCGGCTGGTTCGGGCCGAGGACGGCGATGGGCCAATCTTCCAGATCGACTGTGAAGACGTTGGCGGGCGTGGTTTCCGCGGAATTCGGCGCGCACCAGAACTCCATGCCGGGGGCGTCGCTGTGACGCGAAACGGTCCCCGGGGCGTCCCTGCCCAACTCCGTGGCAATCGCCGAATCCATGGCAATACCTGTTAGGAGTACATCGGCGGAAGCGGTTGGTTCGCTTTGGCAGCGAAGGATTAGGAGTTGGAATCGCAGATTGGCGAGGATTGGGTGCAAGGTGGTTTCCGCGATTCTGGAGCTTTGACGGGGGACCGCCGGCGCGAGGGGGCGATGGGCGGAGTGCCGCACCATGTACGTGACGGCCGGCGAGCATGGGTCTAACTTTGCGGCCAATCGAGGTGAGATTTGAAAAAGTGCTGGCGTTTGCTGGCGTTTGCCGGCGTGGCATTGCAACCACCGTGGGATTGAGGTGCGGAAGGCCGCAGCATGCGCTGAATCGCCCAGAGCAAGAATTTCTGAGTTGTTACAAACGGGATTGCGGCAGTTGGTCTTTTGATCGCGATGGCGGGGGCGCGAATGCGGATTGGGGTGGTGCGGGCGCGGAATCTCCGGGGATCTGTCCATACGCTTATCAATCTTGCTCGGCGTTTCAGCGAGACTGTGATTTGGTTGGCAAGTGGTTGACTGGGCGGGGGTTGCAGCGGGTTGAAATGACGACAATTGGAATGGTGTTGCGAGGGTGGGATGGAATCAGGCGAATTGATTTGGCGACGCTCGTGGTATGAGAAGGCGAATTGATTAGTGCCTGTCCCTAGATTCCGCGTCCTAAACTGAGTGTCAGTCAACGACAATCGCCCGAATTGTATTATCAGCACGAACTACATATACGGAATACCATGAGGTTGGAGACCTAAAACATATTGCGTCTCTGTTACCAGCATATTCCGCCTTGTGTCCACGAAACGAATATGGTCCGATTGAGAAATCGGCAGTGATCGTCATGTTATTCGCTGTATCGCACGCGCGCGACTTGAGCGTCCTATTAAAAATCGCAACCGAGCCAATGCTTAATGACATATATAGAGCGCAATAAGCCGGTAACAGCAGAACTCTGTGTTTATATTGTCGCGACACAATAAACGTTAATATCGTCATTGCAACCGGCAGCACCACTGGCGCTGCTCCAAGTATTCTATTGGAGTGAATTGAGAAGACACTGGTCGAAGCGATAATAATACTCAGTATGCACACTATGGCAATAATCCGAAAAACTTCGCGACTATGAGAGCTGTTCGGCAGTTGTGGAATTGCACACATTCTATTTGTCTCACCTACAATCGTTTGTCAGTCAATATGTTTAGGGGGCGGCTTTGGATCGTTGGAATTTCCTGGCCGTCCACTACTAGAATTGCTATTTCCACTGCCGGCTTCATTAGTGTCGGTGTCAGGGAGATCCTTGTGGAATCTAGGGACAGCCACCAGTTTCTTGCCTCAAGCATTTCGCTCCGGTCATCATTTTATCACGACGTGGTGGACGGGGAAAACTGACGGCCCTGATATTCCGAGTTTGATGTGTTGATCAGCCCGTTGGTCGTATCGTATGTGTGCGTCATCCCGGCGTACAAAGTCAGCATAATTCAACCTGACAGCTTTTTCATCCCTGACACCTTTTTCATCCCGGTCATTTCTTCACCGATGGTTCTTCACGAAAGTGATCAACGAAAACCGGTACAGAGACCGATTTTGCGCCGCTCTTGCCATAAAGCAATGAGACGTAAAGCGGCTCTTGCAAAGTGCTATGCTGTGTTCGGAGCTGGATTCGCGGAATTCCCTCCGGAATTCCTGCTTGTCCATCTGGCCCTAGATTGCTCTCAGACGTCAGACCTATTACATGATCTCTCCGTAACCCACTGGTCCATTTGCGAGAATCTGTATCCCAATGAATCTCCTCAAACTTCGCAATGACGCCTGATGTGTCTCGCAACTCAACTCCAAAGGTCTCGAATCCTTGCTCGATCCATGTCACATAGAGGGTAAACACTTTCATTGACTGATTTGTTGGTGTACAATACGCAATCATGATTTCAGGCGCGGGCAATCGACGGTCCGACGCCATTTCCATGACACGTAGAACACGCGAATACTGTTCGCGAGAATACGCCATCGCTCGAGCGTCATCACCTTTGTCGATTTGGGTCAGTGAATCGCGTATCATGGTAAGGGTGGCTTGCCACTCTAGTTCACTCGACTGCTTCGTTCCGCTCGAGCACCCGGAGACTGCCAGTGCAGCCGCCGCGATGTGCGAAACGAAGCACACGTGTATCTTGTGAATCATCCTCATTGGCTTCGCTTCGGTCATCATTTTATCACGACGTTGAGGCCGGGAAAGTTCCCCAGTCCTGCTCATTGGCATTAATAGTGGTAACGAGCCGGTTGGCTTGCTTTCTCTCCGGCGCTTTGGGCATCAAGTGTCCATTCGAACTAAACTGCCATCATGCCTAACGACCGGCCCAGTGCGGTGATCTTTGACATGGACGGCACGTTGACCGTGGCGACCATCGACTTTGACGCCATCCGCAAGGAAATCGGCCTGTCACACGAGCCGATTCTGGAGGCCGTTCTGAGAATGCCGCCGGTCGAACGGGAGCGCGCCGAGGCCATTCTCCATCGCCATGAAATCGCGGCGGCCGAGGCCAGTTGCCTACAGCCGTATGCCGCCGAGGTGGTCGCGGCCATTCGAGAGGCAGGCCTGCCCGTCGCCCTGATGACGCGCAATTCCCGGTGGTCGGCCCGGCATTTCATGGATAAGCACGGCCTGGCCTTCGACTTCATTCGGGCCCGCGAGGACGGTGCCATGAAGCCGTCGCCCGAGCCGATCCACGACATCTGTCGAGCGTTCGGCGTTTCACCGTCTGACACTTGGGCGGTGGGGGACTTCCGATTCGATCTGATCTGTGCCAACGCGGCCGGTTCAACGAGTGTGCTTTTCCACGACCCGACCTTGAAAAGGCCCGATTGGGCCGATGAGGCCGATTACGTGATCAATGCGCTGAAGGAACTCCTGCCGCTCATGGGCATCGGCTGATTCTCTTTTGCCGTGCCTCGGGACCCATCCTACAATCCGCGACCATGCAACGTATGTTCGTGCCGATGATGCTGCTTGTTACCGCGTTCGTGGCCGTGAATTGTCGCGCCACCGACGATCAATCCAAGGCATCGTCTCAACCCGTCTCGGCCGCGACGCCGGCCAAATCAACTTCGGGGAATGCAAAGGTCGACCAACTTCTCGATCGGCTGGAAGCCAAGGGGAAGGCGATCAAGGGGCTTAGTTGCAAACTTGAATACCGCCACGTCACTGTCGACCCGGTTGAAGACGTCACCACCAAGGAAGGCGAATTGCTGTTTGCCCGTGGCGTGCCGAACTCCAAGTTTCTCGTGCATTTCAGCAAGCTTCGCGCCGCGGGCGTCGTGCGTGAAGTCGGCGAGCATTTCGCCTTTGACGGGCAGTGGCTGATTGAACGAAACGACAAGTCCAAGACCATCATTAAGCGTGAGGTGGCCCGACCCGGCGAGACCAAGGACCCCTTTGAAATCGGCAAAGGCCCGTTCCCGCTGCCATTCGGCCAGAAGCGCGAGGACATGCTCTCTCAATTCAAGATCGAACTCGCCGACTTCACCCTTGGCGACCCACGGAACACCGATCATCTGCACTGCGTCCCGATTCCGAACACGAATCTCGCCGCGAAATACAAACGGGTCGAGATCTTTATCGATCGAAATCTCGAACTGCCCGTCCGCATCGTCACGGAGCGCGTCGACGACGACAGCCGGATCGAAGTCGATTTCAAGGACGTGGACATCTCCGCCGCACCGGCGGGCTCGCGTTTCAAGCTCGATGTACCAAAGGACTTCACCGTTTCCGTGGAACCCCTCGACCCTGCGGCAGCCCAACCCCCGAAGTGAACCGATGCGCCGACTTTTCACCCGCCGCGTTACGATGCTCGCCATGATCTTTGGCGCCACGCTTTCCTTCCCGGCCTGCGATATCCCTCGCGGTTCGACACAGAAGAACAATCTCTCCGCGATGCGCACGACGCCAATCACCATCACCGGCAAGGCGACCTACACCGCATGGATCGCCGACAGTGCCGAAACCGAGCAGCTCGGGCTGATGAATGTCACAGAGACCGAGTTGACCACAGACAAGGGGATGATCTTTATTTTTCCGTATGACCGTCAGCTCAACTTCTGGATG
>CAZSBF010000054.1:0-28500 GCA_964605185.1 uncultured Planctomycetaceae bacterium | reverse complement strand
ACGATGGCCCGGCTGCGCGTGCGAAAGGCCTCGCCAAGACAGATCCCCCGATACAGCAGCAACGCCCCGAACATCATCGCCGCCACGCACGGCAGAAACACGCGGAACGACTCCGCATCGCGATCCGACATGGCCCCGATGGCAAGCCCCGCCAGCATGGCCCCCGCGAACTGCGACGCGTTGATCACGCCCAACGCCCGCCCGCGCGACCCATCGGCATAGCAACTTCGAAGGAGATCGGCATTCAACGGCGACATCGCCGCGGTGTTCCCCGCCCCGCCCAAAGCCGCCACGGCAAACAGGGCCATCACGTGCCAAACGTTGGTGGCCAATGCAATCAGCGCGATCGGCACGCACGCCGTAACCGCCAAAAGAATGAAATACGTGCGCAGCCGGCACCGCGCGTAGATGTGGTGCCAGAAGATGGTGAAGAACTGCGTCACCGGAACCGCCGCCGTGAGGATCGTGGTCTGCCAGTTGGTGGCGTGGAAGCGTTGCCGAGCGAGAAAAGGAAGGATCACGATGACCGCCTGCATCACCCCGAAACACGCCGCCCCGGCCGAGTGCATGGCCAGCGTGCGGCGATTGATGGCGGGCGCAGAGGGGGTCATGAAGGCGGAGCGAAACGGGGGATGGGGGAAATGTCAAAACGCGGAATCCACCCGTCGAAACAGGTGGCAAAGGCTGACCGGCTGAAGCCCGGCCGTGGAGATGGCGAAGGGCTATGTCTTTGAAGAATCAGAGATCGTCGGTGGAACGGGCTTGCCGCACTCGGGGCAGATGCCGCTCACGTTGCCGGTGAGGTTGTAGCCGCAGTGTTTGCATAGTGGGTTAGGGATCTCAATCGAGAGAAAATCCCTGAGCGCAGGCATCGCTCGACAGAGGAGGCCCATGCCGATGATGGGAATAATGGCACTCGTCAACAACGAGCCGAATGGCGAGCCGGTTACTGGGAAGCGCGACCAGTCGTCTAGTAACATCAACGAAAACGGGGCCATTCCAATACACCCAAACAAAAGAAACAGAAGTTTGTGGTCACAGGTCTTGGCAAGCCTGTATGACACGTATGGAAGCGACGCAATTGCCATGATGCCGAAGAGAGAAATTGGTGGATCCTTGGAAAGGCCGCTATGACCAAAGACGGATACGGTCCATGCAACGATTAACCAAATCGCCATTTTTTCAATTGTGCGGCCCATGATATATAATCATTGACCCAGAAAGGCCGCGAATCAAGCGATGGCACGCACCTCGTCGTCCCGTAGGGACAAAGTGAAAATAGCCCAGCGATTCATCGCTGGGGAACACCGCGTCTTGCGAGCGAGTGACGTAGGCACGACTGAGGGGTACGCCAAATATTCATCCGTCCCTACGGGACTTCGGCGCATCGCGATTTCATTCCCCAGCCATCAATGGCTGGGCTATTCTCAATTGACCCTACGGGCCAGCTGCGTTGCGACAATGTTGTAGCTTCAATTCCCGACGCCCAACGCCGTCATCATCATCCGCCCATATCGCTCCCACAACGTCGCCTCACTCCAATTCGTCGCATCGCGCGGCAGTTCCACCGTGATGATCGGCGTGCCCAGCGTCTCGCCTGCGTACGACCCCAGCGACCCCGGCCGGGCGCCAATCTTGACCAGTGGCAGATCGCACGCCGCCGCCATCGCCTCGGCCAGCGCCTTGCCCGGTCCGTCGTAGTCGATGCAGGCCTTGCCCCAACGGAGAGGTTGATGCAACGAGATGATCCGCGCGGGGCGGTGGCGCTCGATGAGACCATGCAAGGCAACGCTCTCCGGCTCCGACAGCGCCTTGTCGCCGTGCGTGCCGTTGTGGTTGTAATTGTCCGCCGGGTAATTGCGATTCAGATCGACGCCGCGCGCGTTCGTCCGCGTTTTGGCGGCCATACCATCGGGGTTCGCCACGGGGATGATGATCACACGACGGCCGTTAAGCAGCGAACGATTCGCGGCGAGATGGTCGGCCAGACGCTTCACCAGCGGCGTGCCCGCGGGTTCATCGCCGTGAATCGTGGCGAGGATCAGCGTCACATCCGGCCCATCGCCAAGCAGCCACGCCTCAATCGGCCGATCCTTTACCGACCGGCCAATCTCCTGCGGAACAATCGCGGCCGGCGGTCGCGGACGCGTCGGTTCGATTTTTTCTTCGGGGGGGTTGCAGCCGACGAATGCGGCGAGGGCAACAAGCGGGGCGAGGCGGGTATGAAGTCGATGCATCATGGGCTGTGAGGTGGGACTGTTGCGGGGAAGTGGCAGGGCGTCAAGTTGGGAAACGGGCCTGCGGGATTGTAATTTTTTTGCTGGTGTTTCAGTTTGGCGTCCGTGAAAATCGAGTGATGTGAAAGAATCCAAAGGAAGGAGAACGGCCTATGGCCCGCAAGGATCGATCATCAAAACGTGCCAAACGGAACAAGGAAAGCCGCCGAATCGCATCGGCACGTGGTCGGCTTGCCGTAACGACCGGCGAAGTGGTCGGATGTTATGTGAATGAGACGTGGCGCGATCAAGGCATGGCCATGCTGTACCTCGTTCGCCGACGATCGGAGAGCGAGTTTTCCGTCGCGTGTTTTCTTGTGGACATTCTCTGTTTTGGGCTGAAGGATGCGTGGGGCTGCGCTCGCATCGCACCGACCGAGTTTAGGGAGCGATTCCTTGATCGGGTTCCCGATGAGATCAATCTGATTCGATGCGACGTGGGCCTGATCCAGCGCCTGGTATACGGAGGCGTGGCTCATGCTCGACGCCACGGTTTTCGGCTGCCGCGCAACCATGAAAAGTGGTTGCGCATGCTCGGGCCGGTGCCGCCGACCGAGGAGGCCGATACGAGCGATTTCGGTCGCGATGGAAAGCTCGTATATGTCGGCTCCGTCGCCGAGCTTCATCAGCGACTTGTGAGCGGGTCGATCCAGGAGTTTGTCGATCGTTCCAACACCGACGTTAACTTGACTGGGATGATGCGACATCCCGATCAGGCGGACGTCGAATTTGAAGACGACGAGATGAGCGAGGTTGAGTTCAAAGAATTCGCGTTCAAATTGGCGGAAGGCGTACGCATGTGGTGCGTATCTCATGGCCGCACACCGTCGCCGTATTTGGATCTGCTCGCGGAAGAAGTCCTATACGTCATCGGTGGCGTGGAACAGGGAGGCGAGGTCGACGCGATTGATGAAATGCAAGTCACGCAGGATTTGGTTGGGCTGACGGCGTTTTGTGAGGCAGCGCCTCCCACACAGCGCAAGGCCATGAGAGACGCCCTGGAACAAATCATTGAATGTATGGCTGCAAACTCAGGCGGCCTGCTTCCTGATACGGCCTTGACCCTGGTGAATGGCACTGATCGGGTAAATCAGAAGGATCTCAAGGCGCCTGCCATTCTCCCGTTTCGGCCTCGCGCTTAACCACCTGTTTCAATCATCAGGTTGTCGATAAGGCGCACATCGCCCAGCCGAATCGCCCCGGCAATCAGCACACGCGGCGCGGGCAGCGTGACGGCCTCCAGCGTCTGCGGATCGACAAGGCTCAGGTAATCGACCCTGATATCCGCGTGCGCCGCGATTTGGGCGCGCATGGCTGCGACGATTCGCCCGGCGGACGACTCGCCGGCGCTCAATCGGTCGCGGGCAAGACAAAGCGCGTGATAAAGACACAGGGACCGGGCACGATCGGCGGGCGTCAATCGCGCATTTCGGCTCGACATGGCAAGGCCATCTGGCTCGCGAACGATGGGGCAAGTCTTGATGCACAAGGGCATGCAGAGGTCGATCACCATCTGCTCGATCACGCGGGCCTGTTGAAAGTCCTTGCTGCCAAAGTACGCGGTGTCTGGCTGCACGATGTTGAACAGCTTCGCGACGACCGTGCAGACGCCCTCGAAGTGGCCCGGCCGAAACGCGCCGCAGAGCGGCTCCGCCAACGGGCCGGGCCGCACGCGTGTCTGATCGCCGGGTGGGTACATCTCTGCGTTGGTCGGCGCGAAGATCAAACCCACGCCCGCCGCGCGGCACGCCGCGGAGTCCGCGTCAAACGTCCGCGGGTACTGCGTGAAATCCTCATTCGGCCCGAACTGCGTCGGATTCACGTAGATGCTGACAACGACAAACGCCCCGTCGGCCTTCGCGGCATTTACAAGGCTGATATGCCCGGCGTGCAGCGCCCCCATCGTCGGCACAAAGCCGATCGTTCGCCCGGCCTTTCGCGCGGCGGCAACGGCAGATCGGACCTCGGCAACGGTGCGAACAACGTCCATGCCGTGGGTTTTACAGGTGGATTCGCGCGGAGACAAACACGACCGTCGCGATGCGAACGGCGCCACCCCAGCTTCCCACTGGCCCGCGTTCCTGCGAGAATCGGGCGATGAACGAAGCGGCTGCAAACTTAGCGCCGACACCCCGACTGCGAACCGGCCGGTTGGCACTTCTCTGTGTCGTGGTGGCCGCGGTGGTGGCCGCGGCCCATTGGCCGGCGCTGTCCGCGCGGGCCGTTTCGTTTGATGACGACCAGTATTTCGTCAGCAACGGATTGGTGCGTAGTCCAAGCCTCACGTCGGCGTGGCGGTTTCTGTCCGAAGTGCTCGAACCATCCACGGTGAACGGCTATTACCAGCCGCTTAACATGATCTCCCTCATGCTCGACGCGGCCATCGGAGCAACTCCCGAGAACCTGCTCCCGCTGCATCGCACGAGCCTCCTGCTTCACATCGCGAATACGCTGCTCATTGTCATCCTCCTGCGAACACTGTTCGAAAGCGACCTCATCGCCGCCTCGCTGGGCCTGCTGTTCGGGCTGCACCCGTTGACGGTCGAGACGATCCCGTGGACCGGCGAGCGCAAGACACTTCTGGCAACGTTCTTCGCGCTCTGCTGCTTCCTGACCTATCTGAAGTACACACGCCTTCCGTCGCGCAGTGCGGCGAGAAAGGCATACGCGGGTTGCGCGGTGCTGTTCATGCTTGCCCTGATGGCCAAGCCGACGGTGACGCCGTTACCGCTGCTGCTTCTCGCGCTGGATGTGTGGCCCCTCAAACGATTTAGCATCAAGTCGATCATGGAAAAGATTCCTTTCCTGGCGATCGCGGGCATCTCCTCGGTCATCACCTTCATATCGCAGGCGCGAACCGCGTCCGTCGGCCTCCCCACGGAGCGCGATGCGCTCTTTGTGCCGTGGGTGGTGTGCCACAACGTAGTGTTCTATCTGTGGAAGATGATTTGCCCCACGGGTCTGACTTCCCATTACGCCGTTCCGCAGCCGTTTGACCTGTCCGCACCATCGGTGAAGGCCGGTGTGATTGGAACCGTGGTGTTGGCCGTCGCGCTGCTCGTCTCACTCCGCTGGACGCGGGCCGCAGTAAGCATGGCCGCGTTCTTCGTGCTCGGATTGTTGCCCACGATGCAGATCGTGAGTTTCTCAAACGTAATCGCGTCGGACAAGTATGCGTATCTCCCGTCGGTAGGCGTGCTTATCCTGCTCGCGGCGAGCGCGAACCAGATCGCTCGGAAATGGCGTGGTGCGTGGGTGAGCGTCGTGGGCGTGTGCGCTGTGATTGCCGCGGCGGCGATGGAGTTCCGCGGGACACGCGCGTATCTGGCAAAATGGACGGACACCGAAACCTTGTATCGCCACATGATCGCCCTGGAGCCGCGTGCGCCGACGCTGCGAAGCCACATGGGGAACCTGCTGCTCGAACTGGGGCGCGTCGATGAGGCGCTGGGCGAGCACGCCATCGCAGCGGAATGCGCGCCACAGAGTTACGAGGCGTGGAACGATCTCGGAAATGCGCTGCGTGCATCCGGGCGTACCGCCGATGCCATTCGCGCCTATGAACGAGCCCTGGAGATTTTCCCGGATTATCACGTGTCGCATCGCAACCTCGGCGTGGCAATGGCGGACATGGGAAAGTTTGCCGACGCGGAACGCCACTTCAAACGGGCCGTCGAATTAAAACAGCGGAACCCCGAGGCGTACGACTGCTGGGGCGCGGTCTTGATCCAACAAGGGCGAATGGCGGAAGCGTTTACACAAATCAATATCGCGCTGATGCAAAGCCCCAAGTATCCTGATGCGAACAACCACATGGGAATCGTCATGGCATCGCAGCGGAAATTCGACGATGCGATTCAGTATTTCCGAACGGCGGTTGAGTCGAAGCCGACATACATCGAGGCACGGTTCAATCTGGCTCGGTCTCTTATCAGTGCCGGGCAAAAAACCGATGCAAGAAAGGAATTGGAAGCCGTCCTTCGCCTCGCCCCGGGCGACGCCGAGGCGTCGGCAATGCTGGCGACGCTCTCGTCACAACCCTAATAGGTCTAACCTCTGCCCCACGGCGGGGTCTTGTAGTGGTGCAGGCATGGATCATTCGTTTTGCCTATACTCCCACAAGATTTGAGCCACACGCGCTCGATTGGTGGACGACGCGGCACGCGTCGCGATGAACACATCGCAATTGGTCAATAAACATTTCCCACAAACCTCAACAAATTGATAATGCAGAGATGCCGCCGAGTTCGTGGGAACCGACGCGCGGACACATCGTCTGCTTCCTGATTTTCTGGCTGGTGTTGGCGGTCGTGTCGCTCTTCAGCGGTCCCGCGTTGGGCGATCACGAGGTCATCGTCGCCCAGATCGCCCGGCAAATCGTGGAGAGCGGCGATTGGCTCGTCCTTCGTTATCTCGACACCCCGTTTCTGGTGAAACCGCCGCTGGCCCCGTGGCTGGTGGCGGGCCTGTCCAAGGTGCTTCCGCCAGACCCGATGACGGGGCACACGGTGTCTGCGATTTCATCCCGCGTGCCATCGATGATCGCGACCTTCGGCACGATCCTGCTGGTTCACGCCCTTGGGCGCAGCATGTATGGGCGTCGCATCGGGGCGATCAGTGCATTTGTCTTCGCCACCTCGTTCGGCGCGCTATTGTATGCATTCAATGCAACGGCCGAAGCCGTGCTCACATTCTTCTGCACCTGGGCCTTTGCCGAGTTCTGGTGGGCGAATGCCACCATGATCCGCAACCGGAGACGCTGGCACCTGTTTCGCTTCTACGTCGCACTAGGGCTGTCCATGCTCGCGAAAGGGCCGATGCCGCTCGCCATCGTGTGCGTGCCGATCGCCGTGTGGTGGTGGTGCCATCGGGCCGGCAATGTTGCGGTTCATGGCGGCATTCGAGGAATCGGTCGCGGCGTAAATCGTCTCGTGCGGGACCTATGGCCGCGACTACGTCAGGCACTGGGCAGCCTTGGATTGTGGTGGGGCATACCGCTGTTCTTGCTGTTGTTTCTCCCATGGATGTGGATGGTCGGCCGACGCGAGTCACATTTCTGGGAACTTTGGGAGTACGAGTATCTTGACCGGTTCGAGGGCAGATACCCTGGTAGTCGCGAAGGAAACTCATTCTATTACATCCCGATCGCACTCGGATTTGCCCTTCCGTGGGCCTTGTCAGTGCCGCATGCGATTATTGCCCCGGCGCTTCGCGAATTCCGACCGCTTCGAAAGCCGTTGTCCTATGCGTGGTATTGGGTTGTCGTAAGCGTCGTGGTCATGTCGGCGATGAGTTTCAAAAAGCCGTATTACATCCTGCCCGCGACGCCGGCATTGGCATTGCTTCTCGCCCCGGTGTTGGACCGGCTCTTCGTGACCGGCCGGATTCGTGTGCGAATGGCGCGCGTCGCGGCGTGGACCGCCGTGGGCATCTTTGCAATTGGCGCAGTCGTATGCTGGATCCTCGGCGGCAGAATGTACCCCGAGGAGTGGACTCCCTTCGTGCGGTTTGCGAGCATGGCCGGAGGCGCCGGGTTCTGTCTTGCCTTCGCGTGGGCGGCGAAGCTCTTTGTCGCCAATCAACGCCCGCGAAGCCTTGCCGTTGTCGGCTACACCGGGCTCATCGGCTTCACCCTGGCATGGCATTGGATCGGCCCAGCCGCTGCAAACATCGAATCTCCCACCAAGATCGTGAAGGGGCTGGCCGACGCAGGAGTGCCGAACGACGCTGAGTTTTACTGGGCCGCGAACCGCCCGGACGGCCGCGTTCTGTTCTATGGCGATCGAACGATTCGACAGGTGGTCGACCCCTATAAGCTGATCGTGGAGAAGCGGGAACACGTAACGGACACCGCTGAACTTCGCGAAATGGTGGGAAACGAGATTTGCTCCATCCTCGCCAAACCCACACCGGTCTATATCGTCCTGGAGCGCGAGGACTTTATCACGCTGGTCAAGCTGCTGAAGGCCGACGCCACGGAGTTGTTCTATGTGGATCGAGGAAAAGTCGGCCCCGACAAAGATGACTGGGTCGTAAGCACGAATGCGGCCGGCATCGCGAAAACAAAGAAGCCCGTGAAGGCGATGTAACACCAGTCAAATTGCATTGCGCGAGGGGGGACTCGAACCCCCACGGTTTCCCACTGGATCCTAAATCCAGCGCGTCTGCCAATTCCGCCACTCGCGCGGGCGTTGGGAACTCAGCAATTATTGTACGCCGAGAATCCCCCGACAACCTACCACTCGACGCCGAGCATCATGCAATTCAGCCCGCTGCCGATTCCGCAGAAGGCTGCGCGGTGGCCGCGTTCGAGGAAGCCGCGTTCATCGGCGATGGCGGCAGTGATGGGGAGCGACACGGTACCGATGTTGCCGAGGAACTCGTACGTGGTGAAGTCGATGTCGGGCGAGAGGCTGAGCTGCTTCAGGACAAAGTCGCGGTGCGGCGCGCCGACTTGATGGCAAATGGTGCGGTCGATCTGTTCAACGCCCCATCCCATTTCCTCAAGAAACGCATACCACGTCTCGACGCCCAACTCCACGCCGTGCTCCATGACACCGACGGCATCGGTCACCATCTCCATCGGCGCTGTACTCGGAACGCCGCTGTCCGGTCCCCACCGGCAGAGCTGGTGCCAGTGCACGCGATTTCGGATAACGCCGCCGAGGAGTCGATGCCCTTTAGGCGCGAGCGATTGGTCGCACACAATGACGGCGATCGCACCCGAACCACCGGTCAGCGTGGCGAGGCTCAGTCGAAAACGGTCCATCGTCGGGTCGGCCAGCATTCGATCGATGGTCAAATCCACGATCTGACGGGCCGATTCACAGGAGACCACCATGCCCGCGCGGAGTTGCCCTGCCTCTATCGCCGTGGCGATTTGAACGATCCCATTGATCACGCCGAGGCATGCATTGGATACGTCAAACACTTGAGCGCCGCCGCCAAGCCCCAATCCATCCGCGACCGCACAGGCCGTGGCCGGTTCGAGGTTGTCGCGGCAAACGCCGGCATAGATGAGCATTCCGAGATCAGCGGGATTAACGGCCGAACGGGCAAGTGCCTTCCGGCCGGCCTTGATGGCACCCTCCGCCATCGAGGACCCGGGATTCCAATACCGTCGTTCGCGGATGCCGGTAAGGGCCTCCAACTGGCCCGGCTGCAGGCGCAATTCACGATAAAGCGGGTCGAGGCGCTGCTCCAAAGCCAACGAAGTCACCACAATTGGAGGGAGTTCGTAGGCGATGGACTCAATTGAGACGTTCTCGAACCGCATCGACCCATTGTAGTGGCGACTTGAAACGTCGGCGAACAGCTCCGACCGCACCTAAGTGTTTATTAGAACTAAAGATATCGAGAGAGCACGGTGCCTTGCGACCCTTTCGGGGCGACCCTATACTCGCCCTTTGGTTTTGGCGCGGCAATCGGGGGGGACCAGGTGCCTGTGGGGCACGCTCGCCGCGCATGGCTCGCGAGTCTCATGAATGGATATTGACGAAATCAAGACCCTGACCGATCTCATGGTCGCCAATGACCTCTCCGAGATCATGCTTCGGGACGGGGAAAAGCGGATCATACTTCGACGCGGACAACTCCAGCGGGTGGCCGCACAGGCAATGGCACCGGCCCCGGTCATGCAGGCGGCGGCCGCACCGATGGCCGTCGCGCCGGCAACCCCCACCAAACCTGCCGATGACCCTGGGTTGGCCAAGATTACGTCGCCCATGGTCGGCACGTTCTACGCCGCATCGTCACCCGATGCCCAGCCCTTCGTGAAGATCGGCGACCGAGTCAACAACGAATCCGTCGTTTGCATTATCGAAGCCATGAAGGTCTTTAACGAGATCAAGGCCGAGGTCAGCGGCGTCATCGAGTCGATCGAGGTCACAGCCGGCACGCCCGTCGAGTACGGACAAGTGCTCATGAAGGTGCGCACCGCCTGATGTCCTCTCCTGCCGTGAAAAAGCGTGTATTTTCGAAGGTGCTGGTCGCCAATCGGGGCGAGATCGCCCTGCGAATCATCCGCGCCTGTCGTGAAATGGGTTTGCAGACGGTGGCCGTCTTTTCAGAGGCGGACCGCGAGGCCCCCTATCTCAAGCTCGCCGACGAAGCGATTTGCATCGGCCCGGCCCCGGGCGTGCAAAGCTATCTTCGTGCCGACCGCATCATCGCCGCAGCCGAAATAGCCAACGTCGACGCCATTCATCCCGGCTACGGCTTCCTCGCGGAGAACGCCAACTTCGCCGAGCAATGCCGAGCCAGTAAGATCGAATTCATCGGCCCATCGGCCGAGGCGATTCGCCTGCTCGGCGACAAGGCCGCTGCTAAGAAGCTCGCCAAGAAGACGCGCGTCCGAACGGTGCCTGGCAGCGAAGGGGTCATCGAAGAAGACGAGCAGGCCGTGAAGCTCTGCGACGAGATCGGTTACCCCGTCATGATCAAGGCGGCGGCCGGCGGCGGCGGGCGCGGCATGCGCATCGCCCACAACGAAGTCACGCTTCGCACCCAGATTCGTAACGCCCGCACCGAGGCGGAGAGCGCGTTCAAAGACGGTCGCGTCTATATCGAGAAACTGATTGAGCAACCGCGGCACGTCGAGGTGCAGATTCTTGCAGACCAGCACGGCAACGTCGTCCATTTGTGGGAGCGCGATTGCTCATTGCAGAGACGACATCAAAAGCTGGTCGAGGAATCACCCTCCCCCGCCATCAGCGATAAGACGCGCGAGGCCCTGTGCAGCGCAGCCGTGAAGCTCGTCACCGCCGCGAACTACTTCAGCGCCGGCACCGTCGAATTCATCGTGGATAAGAACGGCGAGTTCTTTTTCCTCGAAGTGAACACGCGTATCCAGGTCGAACATCCGGTCACGGAGCTGGTCACCGGGATTGATTTGATCAAGTGGATGATCCGCATTGCCGCCGGCGAGAAGCTCACGCTTCGTCAGAAAGACATCCCGCGAAACGGCCACGCCATTGAGGTGCGAATCAACGCCGAGGACACGGAGAATAATTTTCGCCCCAGCCCCGGCAAGATTCTGGAGTTTCGCCCGCCGGGCGGCTTCGGCGTCCGCTTCGATTCGCACGCCTCGGCCGGCTACACCATCGGCCCGAACTACGATTCGCTCGTCGGCAAGCTGCTGGTGCACCGACCGACCCGCGACGAGGCCATCAAGGCCATGCGCCGCTGCCTCGACGAGTTTCACATCGCACCGATCAAAACCACGATCCCGCTTCTCCGACGCATCTTCTCAACCGCGGAATTCGCAAGCTCGAAGATCGACACCGGATTCATCGAACGGCTGCTGCAGAAATAAGCGACTCATCGCCCTGCCGCTCGTACGAAACTCCGCAAACGCACAGGGTCGATCTCTGCCGTTGTCTTGCCGCCACGCTTGAGGGCAGTGCCGACAATGACTCCATCGGCAACGGACAAGCACTCTACCACGGTGTCGGCCGTAACGCCCGAGCCGATCCAAACTGGGCGATCAGGAACAGCTTCTTTCACGCGGCGGACTTCATCGAGATTGGTTGCATAGCCGGTGCCCCAGCCGCTGACGATAAGCATGTCGGCGCCGGCGCGATGAGCCGTTTCCTCTGCAGCGAGCGCAATATCAGGCTGGCTGATCGGTTGTGCGTGTTTCACGTGAACATCCGCGGCGATCTTCACGTTCGGAGCAACGAGCGCTCGCCGCGGCAGTACCTTATCCGCCCGGCCGGTGATAAATCCCTGATCCGTCGCATAGACCCCCGAGAGCACATTGACGCGAATGAACGCCGCGCCGGTCGCAGCACAAACCGCCAACCCGGCCAGGGCGTCGTTGCGAAGTACGTTCACACCCACCGGCACGCGAATCGCCTGCACGACGTGCCCGGTCACAACACTCATCGCCGCAATCGTCTCGCGGGGCACGTTGTCGGCGGCGAATGGTGAGTCGCCAAAGTTCTCCACGATGACGGCCTCGAACCCGGCATCTACGAGTGTCCCCGCTTCTCGCACAGCCCGATCCGCAATCGCAGAGACAGCCATGGTGGCGCGGGCCGATCCGGGAAGCGGCGGTAGGTGGATCATTCCGATCAATCGCACGCCTTGAACATCGGCGGAGCGCCGAGAGCTACTCTTTTTCTTCATGGGT
This sequence comes from uncultured Planctomycetaceae bacterium, assembly GCA_964605185.1. Taxonomy (GTDB): domain Bacteria; phylum Planctomycetota; class Phycisphaerae; order UBA1845; family UTPLA1; genus JACRIM01. The sequence continues at coordinate 16,092 of CAZSBF010000054.1, read as the reverse complement.
GCCTTTTTCGCGAATGGATTTGCTGACCGTCGCGTCGGTTTGTTCTCGTGGCAACTGATACCGATCACATGGTTTGAGCCGCCGGGCCTTGGCTTCGTTAAGCGTGATGCGCGTCGGCTCTGTCAGATGGACTTCATGCCGACAATTCACCGCATGAAAGTACGGAGCGAAGCGCCCGACAAGCACTTCACGCTGCCCTGCCGGACCGTCGAGCCGCTTCCAAATGCCCTTGCCCTTCTCCCACGCCTCCATTTCGTACTTCTCATATTGGTAAGCCCTCACCATGCGCGTTGATGGGTCTGCCCAGGCAAGCCCCTCGCTGATGAGCGAAGCACCGAGATCCGATCCATCGGAGGCGAGTACGACGTGAATGCAAAGGCGGCCAAGCGAATCACGTATAAGGCTTTCATCGCGGCTTATCGTGGTGACAGCGCCGCTGGAGGCCCGTTCGTTGAGCATCTTTTGACATTCGCGAGCCAATTCCTGTCGTTCGCCCGGCAAACCGACGCCATGCAGCATCGCCTTTTCGCCATTGTCGAGCAAAAGCGTCCCGCCGGGCAGAACTTTGACAACGCGAGCCGAGCTGATCGTCTTATCCAATGTGTTTGAATCACCGGGCTGCGTCGACGTCGGCTTATTCTCCGACGGTCTTTTGTCGCCAGACCTGTCCGCGTCGCGCGTATGAAGCTTTTCGCACGTCTTGCAAAGGCGTCGGCCTTCACGCTCCGCCATCGCGACCGTCGTAAAGCTCACACGGTTCTCGGGCGCAATTTTCTTAAGCGAAGCACAATCGGGATGGGTGTGATAGACCTTGCCCGACGCAGTGCCGACAATCAGATCGGCCTGCAAGGCAAGTGCAAGGACCGGCCCAATAAATACAAACACAATTGCCGACGCTGCGTCCGGCCGTGTACGCAAGAGTTGACGCTTGAACCGAATCATGGTGACCCGCCCGCGCCGCATCGCGGTCCTGTCATGCCCCTGCCTTGCGGAATACCGCCACAACATCCTCAATTGGAACCACGAAAAGCTGATTGTCCCCCTCGAAATCGACGGGGATGGCATGCTTGGGGTTGAAGAGAACACGATCGTATTGGCGAATCGGAAAGTCCGAGTCGTTCTGAATCTGCGCCGAAATCGCCACGATTCGTCCGGTGATCGTCGGAATCTCGATGTTGTCGGGAAGCTGGATGCCGCCCTTGGTCTGCTTCTTGTCGGCGTCCTTTCGTATGAGGACGCGCTTGCCAAGCGGTTCTACGGTTTCCAGCTTGGCATTCCGTGTTTTCGATGACGAATCCGACATGAAACGCGCTCCCTGACGGCCCCTATTCTAACTGAAACGGCGGAGCGAACCAAACAATCGGAAAGCCCTACGGCGACGCGCGAGCCGTCGTCGGCGGCACTTGGCCCGTCTGCCATGCGTTCCAACGCTCTCGCCACAATGCGGAGTTCGCAACGGTAACGATCTGAGGATCCACGCTCACGAGCGAACTGCTGATCGTGCCGCGACTGTCGAGCATTCGTAGCCCGGCAAACAAAGCCCCCTGTACGGCCGCTCGATAATCGAAGGTGACGAGAGCCGTAATACGGCCGTCCTCCACATACTGCAAATACCGCGGATCGTTCTGACACATCACTACGCCGTAGCCCTCCGGCACCAACCGTTCATTGACGCCAAGCCCCCGAAACGGCCAATCGTCAAGCAGTGCCCAGCCGGCGGAGCGGGGATACTTCCGCGACTCCTCCCTTACGACCACCAACGCCGTGATGCGACTTTCTCCACAGGCGACTTCGCGAAGCAGCGACATCCCATTGGACTTGGCCATCATCAAACGCATGGCTTCGTAACGCTGCCGAAGCGCAGCATTTTCCGCACCCCCATGGAGCAACAACACGGAGGTCGAGCGGGTTCGTGGCAAGAGCCCACACGCCTCGGCAAGCGTTTCGCCAAGGTCGGACTCCATCGGCCCGCAGTAGACGCTTCGCTGAGAACCAATGGCATCGCGCCCAAAGGTGATCACCGGTACCCCACTACGAGCGACCTCGTTGATGGTTTGTGCCGCGAGCAAGGGGTCGGCCGGCTCAAGGCAGATGATGTCCACCGTGCCGACAAGACTTTCCAGGAGCTTCTGCTGCTCCGCGGGCGACACGGACGGAGGAGCCTCAACGCGAATCACAATCCGACCTCTGTTACCTTCAATCTGCCGCGCGACAGCCTGCAAGACTGGCCATGTCGGATGATCCCGGCCGACACCGACGAGCGCGATGCGCGTGAGAGACCTGGCCGGAGCCGTTGGGGCATTGTCCGACCAGCAGCCAGCACTCCATGTGCACAACACGATCACGATGTAGCGTGTGGCGCGGCTCATGGTAGCACTCGTTGTCGCCCTGAGACGGACGGCATTCGCCACGAATAGGTCAACAAGACCATCGACATGCCAATCAGCCCCCCAAAGCCATCGGCCAGAAAATCCAGCAGCTCACAGGTACGCCCGGTGATCGGCTGGGTAAGCTCATCAAACGCGCCATAGGTAAGGAGTACGGAATACCACGCCAGTGCCGTAACTAGGGGGAACGGGCGATGAGTGGCCGTTAACCGCCAGGTTAGGACCGTGCCCAGCCCGAAGAACCCAATGGTGTGCAGTAGTTTGTCGTGTTCCAGCGGCTTGATGGGTTGATCCGGCGGCGGCAAATGGGTGACAACGAAGGCCGTAGTGAAGATGGACACGCAAATCAGCGTGCGAACGATCGGCTTTGCAAGTGCCTCCCGGAAGCTCGTACCCATTCGGGGCTCCATGCGGCTCTATCAGAGTATCGCCGGCTCGGGGGTGGTGTCGACCGGGGCGGGGGCTGGCTCCGGCACGGAACCGGCCTCTTCGCTGGGCTTTGGCGGCGCGACCTTCTTCGGCCGCTCGCGCTTGGCAACGGGCGCGGTGCGGATTTCGGGAGTCGGCGCCTCTACCGGCGGAGGCGGCGGTGTGAGCGCCATAATGAGTTCATCAGCCAGTGCGAGGTAATCTTCTGCGCCGTGGCTCTTGGGGGCATACTCAAAGATGGATTTGCCGTAACTCGGACACTCGGCGAGCTTCACATTTCGCCGGATGCGCGTTCCAAAGATCCGTGCATCCTTCCACGGCGAGACGACCCCGCGCGACGATTCGAGGAATGAACTGAGATCGGCGATCACCTCGCCGCCGAGCTTCGTCCCCGACTCGAACATGCAGATCACCATACCCGCGACCGTAAGGCGCGGGTTCAGTCGGGCCGACACCAGCGAAATCGTCTCGAAGAGCTTTCCGACTCCCTGCAGCGCGAGAAAGTGCGGCTGCAAGGGAATGAGCACGCGCGTCGCGGCGGTCAGCGCATTGAGCGTCAGGATTCCGAGTGACGGCGGACAATCGATGAGGGCGTAATCGTATTCGCCCGCAGCGGCGGCCAGCTGATCGCGGAGGATGACTTCTCGACCAACAACACTGACCAGCTCAACCTCAGCGGCTGCAAGATCGATCTGCGACGGAACGACTTTGATCGCCTCGCAGGCCTCGTGCACCGCCTCCTTGAGGGGCAGATTGCGAACGAGAAGTTCATAGGTGCCAGCGCCCGGCGCAGCGGTATCAACCCCGAGGTGTGTCGAAAGATGGCCCTGCGGATCGAGGTCGATAAGGAGGACGCGCTTCCCCCGCTGAGCCAAGGCCGCGCCGAGGTTGGTGGTCGTCGCGGTCTTGCCGACGCCGCCCTTCTGATTGATGACTGCAATGCACTCCATTGCGCGCGTCCGTCCGTGGGTAGGCCGGGGATGTGCCCCGTATGGGAACATTATACCTCATAGAAGGCAGCGCCGTGCAGGGGGGTGTGAAATCTGGTGGTGCAGGGAATATAGGTAGGCGTTGGGGGCGTGCCGGAGTCTTGACGATCGGAGCGCATAAAAAAATGGAAGGTGCCGCCGTGGCTAGAGCACCTTCCATTCAGTCTGTTGGTCTTCAAACCATTTGAAGACCCGAGTCGAAGTTCCATCAATCGCAGATGAGCGAGATGCTCCGACTCGTTCGTCGCGCAAGAGTTACTTGCGCTTCTTCTTGGTGGCTTTCTTCTTGGTGGCGCTTTTCTTCTTACGTTTAGCCATAAGCGTCACCTCCTTTCCATTTCGCTGAAGTCTAAGTTCGCTCTCCAAAAGATGTCAACACATTTTTTGGCCGAACCTTATATTTGTTTTTTCGACGGGATGCGGTCCAATACATGACTCGAAGTTGTGTTTCGACCCGTTTGTGGCGCGCAAAATGCTCCCCGAAGCCTACATCTTTGACCTCGATGGAACCCTCGTCGACTCCCTCGATGACATCGCCGATGCGCTGAACCGCGCGCTGGCCGAGAACGGGTTGCCCACCGCGCCGTCCGACGAGGTGCGCGGGTGGGTCGGCGACGGATTACGAACACTCTGCGCCCGCGCTGCGCCGGGTCTTGATCCCGGGCTACTGGAACGCCTCGTTCGCTGCGCCGAATTACAATACAAACGCGCGGTCGTCGTTAAAACCCGTCCGTATCCCAACATTTTGAAAATGCTTGACTTACTGCAATCGCGCCGTGCCAAAATGGCGGTCCTCTCAAACAAACCAGATGCCCTCACCCGCGAGGTCGTGCGCCAGTTAAATCTCGATCATTTTTTCTCCGTCGTGCAGGGTGCGACGACGGAAGAATCGCGCAAGCCGTCGCCCCTCGCGGCACTCGCAATTTCGAAGGCATGGGGATGCGCTCCGGGCGACATTTTTTTCGTCGGAGACTCCCTCATCGACATCGCGACGGCGGTCAATTCGGGGATGACTTCGGTGGCGGTTTCGTGGGGGTTTGTACCACGCGAAAAAATCCTGTCGGCAGGGCCAAAATTTCTCGTCGACGACCCTCTTCAGGTGCCCCAACTGGCTAAAAAATAATTTTTTGCGGGCGGTCGAAATGCCCCGCAATTCACCAGATGACCCGCGCCGTATCGAAGACGGGGCCCTCGCGGCAGCACAACGCGTACCGACGACTTGTTGCGCGGTCCGGTGCGACAATGGGCACTACGCAGGACTGACACGTTCCCATTCCGCACCCCATGACGCGCTCCATCGCCGCCTCACAGCGCAGCCCGCGCTCGGCGCACATCGTCGCGACGGCGCGGAGCATCGGCTCAGGTCCGCAGGAGTAGACGCGAACAGTTCCCGGCGCATTGGCACCCGACAAGAAATGCGTGAGGCCGTCGGTCACTCGACCGCGCACGCCGCACGATCCATCATCCGTGGTGATCAAACACGCCGCACCTTCTCGCGCGAATTCCTCCACGCACATCGTGAATGAACCATCGGTTCGTGGCGCTTCGCGAAACGAAATCGGGAGCAGATCGCGCGACTGCGCACCGTAGATCACGTCGCAGAAAATCGTCGATTTTCTTAGGAATTCGCACAACCAGCGGATCGGCGGCAGCCCGACGCCGCCCGCGATCAGGAGCGCACGTTCGCCGTGATCCGGCATCGTGAAACCGCGCCCGAGCGGGCCGAGGACATTCAATTCATCTCCGACCTGGAGCGCGTCGAGCCATGCAGTCCCCGGGCCGACGACACGTCCGAGGATGTCGATCTCAACACCATCCGTGCTGCGCCGTAAGCCGCCGATGCTAAATGGTCGACGCAGCATCGCCGCGCCCGCGCCGCTGTCATCCATCGACTGCGCATCTCTGCAGAGGACGCTGAGAAACTGGCCCGGCACGGCTTCGGGAAAACTTGGCAGGCGAATTGTGATCTCAAAGTGTTCGCGGCAGGGCGATCGTCGCGCAACGACGGGGGCGGTGACGATTGACGGGATGGAAAGCGTCGCGGTCATACAGGCCGCAGACTAGCGAACGTCATGCGCCGGGTAAACGGGAAGGACCAAAGGCCAAAAAAAACCTCCGGAGCAGAACCGAAGTTCCGTTCCGGAGGAGCGCCACGGCTATTCAAAAGCCGTATCGTTGGCGGTTGCCTCAAATTAAGGGGCCGTACTCTCAATGAATCGGCCCACGCCCACTATAGAAGCGACGTCAGATTGGTGTCAACGCCGGAAATCAAGCATTTACAGAATCGCTGATACGCCGTAACGTTCTTATTTGCAATATGTTATGCGCGACACGCTCTGACTCGATTTCGAGAATCGGTCCCAGTGTATGGCGTGTGAAATGAAATCTGCGAGGCAAAAAACCATCGGAAGGCGGTTTCCCTGCGAATACGCTATGATGGATCGTTACCTATTGCAAACAATGAGCTTATGCGATTTCTGCCGTCTGAACATGAAAACTCGGTTCGGCCTCACTCCGGTGCCAGTATCGACATGGATTCCGCCCCGAAGTTGCCCCACTGTCGCAACGCTCATATCTTTCTGCTTTCACACGTTTTCGAGTCGAGAGTACCCCGATGTTTGACACCCTGAGTGATCGTTTCAGCGATGTCTTCCGCAAGCTCAAAGGCCGCGGGCGCATCTCCGAGGAGAACATCGCCGAGGTCATGCGCGATGTTCGCACTGCCCTCCTCGAGGCCGACGTACATCTCGACGTCGTTAAGAGTTTCTGCAACGAGGTCACGCAGAAAGCCCTTGGCTCCGAGGTCATCAAGACCCTGCATCCCGAGCAGGTCATGGTCAAGATTGTCCATGACGAACTCATCCAACTCATGGGGCCGGTTGATTCCCGCATCCCGTGGACGACGCAGCCGCCGACGATCATCCTCATGGCCGGCCTGCAAGGCTCGGGTAAGACGACGACGTGCGCGAAGCTGGCGCGCTATTGCCAGCAAAAGGGGAAGAAGCCCCTGCTCGTTGCGGCTGACTTGAAGCGGCCCGCGGCCATCGACCAGCTTGAAGTCCTCGGCTCGCAGCTTGGCGTCCCCGTCCACTCCGAGCGCGACCACCAGAACGCCGTCAAGGTCTGTCGCAACGGCATCGCCATGGCCCAACGGCAGTTGCAGGACGTGGTCATTCTCGACACGGCCGGCCGACTGGCGATCGACGAAGAACTGATGACGGAGCTGGCCAACGTCGCACAGGCCGTCGGCCCGCATCAGATTTACCTCGTGCTCGATGCCATGACCGGCCAGGACGCCGTGAACACGGCCAAGCACTTCAACGACCGGCTCGAACTCGACGGCGTGATCATGACGAAGTTCGACTCCGACACGCGCGGCGGAGCGATCCTCTCCGTCAAGAGCATCGTGACCAAGCCGATCAAGTTCATCGGTGTCGGCGAGAAAATTGAGAACCTCGACGAATTCCACCCGGATCGCATGGCCGGGCGAATCCTCGGCATGGGTGACATCGTGTCGCTGGTCGAACATGCCCAGCAGCAGGTGGATGTTGACGAGGCGGCGCGGCTTGAAGCGAAGATGAAGAAGGGCGATCTGTCGCTCGACGACTTCATCGGGCAGATGGAAAAGGTGATGAAGGGCAAGTCGCTAAAGGACATGCTCAAGATGATCCCCGGCGTCGGCAGCATGATGCGCCAGTCGGAGATGGACATTGATGAAGGCGAAGTCACACGGATGAAGGCGATTGTTCACTCGATGACGCCGGGTGAGCGGGCCAACCCGAAGATCCTCGATTCATCGCGCCGCCGGCGCATCGCCCGAGGAAGCGGCACGGACACCGAAGACGTGAGCGGCCTGTGCAAGCAGTTCCTCCAGGCTCGCGACATGATGAAGCAGATGGCCGGCCTTTCGATGGGGGATCGGATGAAGCTCGGCTCGCAGCTCGCGCAGATGTCGATGGCGGGGGGCAAGATGCCGTCATTCAAGACAACAGCCCGGCCGAAGTTTCAGATCAACAAGAAGGACAAACGGAAAGAGCGCAAGCGCAAGAGCCGGTAGGGGATCGTCCTCGTTCCATTGTTCGCCAGTCGGGCCTCTTACTCCCTTCAGACGTTTCACGTTCAAACATCGATGTCTCTGCCTTGGCGGACGGCATCTCGGGTGGCGCTACGCGTCGGGCGATTTCGTCGCATCGGCCGGGAGTTGGAGGGGCTCGTCGCGCGGAAGGGCGGGATCGGATCTCGGGGAGGGGAGGCGCGGGTCATCCTGGGCGCGGGCGGTGATACGGTTGACATTCAATTCTTCCGTAAGGTCGATTTGGCGGCGCTGAAACTCCACCTGGGACGTCATGCGGTAGGTCTCTGCAAGGCGCTGGAGCGAGCGCGGTGTGAACTGATCGGTCATGAGGACCTGAATCATGTGCTGGCCGACGAGGCGGGGAATGATGGTCTCGGAGGCATCGCATTCGGAGACGCCATGGCGGGCGAGCACGACGGCGCGAAGGCTGGTTCGATATCGGCGGGCGTATCGATAGAAGGCGGAAAAGCTGATCCCTCGTTCGCGAAGTTCGAAGAGTTCGTAGCACTCGGTGAGGGTTGGCGGGGTGCCCGAGGCAATGGCCCGATCGATCCGGTCGAGTTGCTCGGTTGCGAGCTTGGTCACGAGGGAGGACGAACCTTCGCGATGATCGTCGAGGGCATTCATGAGAGGCTCCTGAAAAAAAGGCGAGACCCCGAAAAAAGCCGAAAATCGGCGTTCTTGGCCGAAAGAAGGCGAAAACGGAATGCGGCTCTTTGCAGCCGGTGGCGAAACCGCAGATTGCACAGATTGACGCAGAACATCGGATGCACCTCGAATCAATTCGGGAGCGCTTCCTCCCTCATACGCCTATCAATCTTGCTCGGTGTTTCACTTTGGTTGTGAATTGTTTGTAATTTGTTTGGTGGCAAGGGGTTAGTGCAGAGAGTCTAAGGGTTCAAGGGTTCGAGGGTTCGAGGGTTCAAGGGTTCAAGGGGCCGAGGGGAGGATGGCGCTTTTGCGCAGCGCTGGGGATTGGGGGCGTGTATGGTTTGATTTGCGGGAGGGGAAAGGATGGCCCGGCCTACGAAATTGGTTCCCACGGGAACCGGAATTGTCATTCGTTCAACAGGGTTGCTACGAATTGATCAATCTCGATCTTCTCGGAAATCAAGCGGCTGCCTTCTCTTAGCGCACAGGGGGAGGGGTCCAACGGCCTGTTGCCGATCAGCGAGTCGATGAAATTCTGAATATCAATCCCATCAACCAAGCCGTCGCGATTCGCGTCGCCCTGCTGGGGGCAGTTGTAATATTTGATAACCAAGAAATCGTTTCCGGATTGCAATCGGTATCCGTACCCTGCAACCGCAATGTCCCCATTGCCATCCATCGCTATGGCCATTGGAGAATCGCCTGATTCGTCGCCGCTGTCATACCGTTTGGTCCAAGCGAATGTTCCTTTTGCGTCGTATTTTAGTAACAACCCATCGCGATAATCCCTGTCGCCTAAATATGCCTCAACGACCACATAAACGCCCCCGGCTCGATCGACGGCCATGCTCCTAGCTCTTTCATCACGGTGATCGAATCCGTCGTATCGATGTACCCAAACCAATGACCCGGCCACGTCATATTTTAGCGTCAGACAATCGTAGCCAGTTGATTGGTCGGCAACCGTCCCCGTTACCAGTGTATTTCCTTCGGCATCGACAACTGAATCGCTAAGTGTCGCATTCTGGTTGATTGGATCAATGTATCGACTCTGCCAGATTTGTTGACCTGATGAATCGTACAAGACAACGGTGATTCCCCCTCCGCTTTCAAGCGCAACGTGCGGACGTCCTAATGAGTCCAATGCCAAGATCGTCTGAGAATGTGAGTATTCCGGTTCGACATAGGTTGTAACCCAACGCTCATGGCCATCGGCATCCAACCCCCGTAAATAGTAGCCAGACGAAGAAACATCGGAGTACATTTGAAGCAGAACAATATCACCGGATGGCGCCAAAGCGAGACTAGGGGAATAAGTCACCTGTGATGTCGTACCGATATCACGAACCCACAGCATGGTCCCCTTGTGATCGAATCTTACAACAGAAGAACGTTGCTCCAGCGGTTCATAGTGAATTCCATCCAGAACAACGTAAAAATCTCCCAGCGATCCGATCGCTATGTCACTCGCTGTATAGCTTGAATCAGGCAGTTGATACGAGGCCACCCACTCGACAACACCAGTCTGAGAGAGCTTAGTTATTTCGGCAGCCCCCAAGGCCGTGCCGGCGACAAGCAGGTTTCCATCTGAGATAGGAGCGATTGCGCCAAAGTAGCTGTTAGGCACATCACGACGATGTATCCACATTTGTTGACCGACCGGACTGTACTTGATAACCACGCCGTTATTACCTGTTTGATATCCATAAGAAGACCCAGCAGCAATGATATTATTGCCGGCATCGGCAACGACAATTCTCGCATAGTCGGGTTGACCTCCGGTGGAATCAAATCGGTTTACCCATTCCTGCGTACCGTCCGGTGAATATGCGACCGTGGCGATGTCGTCCTCTGAATATGTTCCTTTGGATTGACCGGTCACAACCACGTGGCCATTTGAGGCAACGCAGATTGAGTTTGCGTAGTCATCAGAATACTGATCGTTTGAGTAATGGCGAGCCCACACCAAGTCTCCGGTCGCACTGTACTTGACGGTCCCATAGTCGTTGCGGCCCTCATAAGTATTGGTTACGCCGCTGACATACACGCACCCATCACCAGAAACCGCGATGCAACTAGGAGTGTCATTACTATTTGTGGGGCCATCATATCGGCGTGCCCAGGCAACATTACCATCAGTAGTCATTTTAACCACTAAATAATCAAGCTTGTACCCCCAACCATACGGCGTATGGCACCGACCGGCAAGGTAAACGTCGCCCTTTGCATCAGCGACTGATGCCTGTAAGGTGTCATTCACAGGGCCCGGGATTCCGTACGGTGTCGCCCACAGTACGTCACCATTCATTGAGTACTTAACAACGAGAAGATCAGCGTATCCGGCGACGTTACCGGAACCCGCCACGTAAGCGTTTCCATTGTTATCTAAGCTTAATACTAAGTTTCCGCCGCTCAAATTACCTGGACCGAGGTATTCCTTGCTCCATTGGAGGTTTCCAAGCGAGTCATACAATAGGATAAGGCATGAACTACTTACAGCATTTCTCGGGCCGACGCCCGCGACATACAGCTGGCCAACGCTGGTTAGCTTCAATGTTCGCCCGCTATAGGCGCCAGATTCTACCCCATTGAATCGCCTTTCCCATTGAAGTGAACCATCCGGGCTGTATTTGAGGGTAACAAACTCAGAATTGTTGGGGCTGATCAATGCCTCGCCTGTGACATAGGCATTTCCATCGTGATCAATGTCCAAATCGTGAACAAAGTCCCGCAGTTTGCTACCCCCGTCGAACATCCGGGTCCACATAAGCCGGCCATCCGCACTAATCTTGAAGATCGAAAAGTCGATGTCAGAAGAGTCCACGGCCAAACAACTGATGATAATCACGTTTCCAAAGGAATCTGGTCGCGCCTTGAACCAGAAATATGCATAGCTGTACGGTGGCGGCTGAACTGTCTTTTGCCAAAGTGTCTTGCCTGTTGCCGAGTATTTCAGAACCGCCATAGCGTGCCCTGCTGTCCCCACGGTGACGAAGCCGCCGTCCGGACAAGAGACAACTGACATACCAGCGTCAAAACCGCTGCCCTGTCCGTCATACGTCGCCATCCATGCGGGCACCTGGGCTTGGCACCACGCGGCCGTGATCAATACGGTACCAACCAGAATAATTAATCGCTTTGACATGGGGTGACCTCTTTACGCGGACGGACCGGGGGCGCGGGCCGTCGGCATTCGGGGAATGACTGGATGTCGGAGTGAGAATCATTACGCGTTGTGCGCGAAGTAGGCGCGCAGGCCACGAAACGACCGTCTCACCGGCATCTCAACGAAGTTGATTGTCAGAGGTCATGCGAACCGGGAGGGATGAAGGATGAATGGCAAGCGAATAAATGGGAACAGGTATGATGCCCTCGCGCGTTTGCGGTTCCTCTACCAATAATAATACCCCATATCTGCGATAAAGCAAATCGGGGGGATGGGAAAGCGAAATTGTTCGGGCGCCCTTTCAGGGCTTTGATCGATTTGGCTGATGCGAACCCAGGGCGTTGCCTCTGGGCTGGGGCTAGGGTGGCCCGTTGGGGCGGGAGGAGGGATGCGAGGGGAATTTGAGATTTCTGAATTTGAGATTTGAGAGGGTGTGTGTCCGGCGGTGCGGGCAGGCTGTGGCTACGTTTCGTCGCTTCTGACCGGGGCGGCGATTGGGGGCGCGATCGACCATTCGTGCGTTCGAGGCCGTTCGTGGGCGAAGCACTTGGTGAGTCGAGGACGGCCCGCCCTACGCGCTCCAGCGGCATCGCATTGAGTTTGATGCGCGGTATTTGTCGAAGGCATAAAGGATCGCTATTCGTTCTTTCGCCCTTAACAGGGCTTAGGGGCGATTTGGCAGCGGACCGAGGGCTTGCGCCCTCGGCTATTGGCTGGCCGCCCTTTTCAGGGCTACCTGCAATTCGACGTGACAATTGGAACGGGGCCAATACCTCCGCTCCAATGGATTTCCGAACCAAGAGCAACTAAGCATCACCCCGCCGTGGCGAGGATGCGGCTGAGCAGGCGGTCTTCCATGGCGGCGTCGCGGCCTTTGGGGACCCAGTTGCGGCCGCGGGCGACGCCGGAGATTTGTTGTGAGCCTTCGGTGTCGGGCAGGGCGCCGCTGAAAGCCTGGATGGCGGAGGATGCGGTGGTGATCTGCGACTCGGGGACGTTGAGGCGAAAGACATCGACCTGCACGCTCACCGACCATTCGGGGGACCTTACGAAGCGAACCGTCACCTGACGCTGCACGGTGTGCATCGATGATTCAACCTTGCTGTAGTTGTCGGCGAGGTCGTGCCGCCAGACTTCGCCCCACTGGCGACTCGTGGAAGGCAGCGTCGTGATCACGCCCTGTGCACGATCCTGGCGATCGGGGAGGAAATCGTGCTTGCGCAGGACACTGAGCGTGGCATCCCACAATGGCTCGAGCTGATCGGCCTCGATCTTCGCGGCGGTGAGGCCGGTGGGCTGCGCCGGTCGGGTGCAGGCGGCGAGAAAAACGCAGGTGGGGATGGCGACAAGGGCGAGTCCGAATCGTCGCGTAAGGCGTGTCATGCAGCTACGATGATACCCCTATGCAGGAACGGGTCAAGGAAGGGCGTGAGGCACGAAGGCACTTAGGCACAAAGGGAACAGGGAACGGGGAATAGGGAACAGCGACGCTGGCCTGGTGGGGCATCCACCATGTTTACATTTGGAGATTGCATGACTGAGCGGCTTACTCGTATTCGTACTCTTGGGTTGATGGTTGCGGTGGTGGGCGCGTGCGTCGCCACGGCGACGGCGCGGCCGCCGGAGAAGCCGGTCAATGACGACGACTGGTTCGTCGTCAAGCTGGGCGATCAGCAGTGCGGCTATATGCACTCCGTCATGCGCGAGTCGAAAGGCGAAGTGCGAACGCAAAATTACATGTCAATGCAGATCGCCCGCGGGGCGGCGAAGGTCAAGATCGCCATGGAGCAGGAGTATCGCGAGACGCTCGACGGCAAACCGCTTTCTTTCACGAACACGACCACGCTGGCCGACACGCCGATGGTCTATCGCGGCGAGGTGAAGGGCGACAAGCTGGTTCTGACCACGGAGCAATTCGAGACGAAACGAACGGTCACGCATCCGTGGGACCCTGAGGTGCGATTTTCGTATGGGCAGATGCTGGCCCAACGGGAGCGCGGGTTGAAGCCGGGGACGAAATTCTCAGTGAAGTCGTATGACCCCAGCTTGAAGACGGATGGGGCGGTGGCATTGGAGATCGAGGTTATCGGCAGGGAGAAGATCGACGTGCAGGGGAAGGCGATGGATCTCCATCATCTCGTGACGCGGATGACGTTGCCCACCGGGGGACTTGGCGCTGCGCTTGGCGGCGGTGCGAAGAAGCCGGCAGGGGACGACGCCGAGCCGGCCACGGGCGGGATGACGATCGAGAGCGATCTATGGGTCGATGACGACGCGACGCCGGTGGTGACGACCATGGACATGGGCGTGGCGAAGGTGCATGTCTATCGCTCGACCAAGGAGGAGGCGCTGAAGGTGGCCGAGCCGCCGGAGCTGTTTCTCAATACGTTCATCACGGTCGACAAACGGATCGGGCCCGAGGCGAAGGAAGTTGTCTATCGGTTGACGTTGCCGAAGGAGTCGAGCATGAAGATGCCCGATCTGCCGACGACGGACATGCAGACGGTGAAGCGCGTGAACGACCGCGAGGTGCTGCTGACCGTTCGGCGCATCGACTGGGAGAAGCTGCGAAAGCTCAAGCAAGGGGCCGCACCCGGCGAGAAGCAGGCGGCATATCTCAAGGCATCGTCAACGGTGGACATCAACGACAAGAAGATCAAGCGGCTCGGCAAGACGGCGATCAAGGGGGCGACGACGCCCGCGGAGAAGGCCGATGCGCTGCGAAAGTATGTGACGGATTACATCACGCATAAGGGAATGGATGTCGGATTTGCGACGGCAACCGAGGTGGCGCGGACGAAGCGCGGCGATTGCAGCGAACATGGCGTACTTCTGGCGGCGTTGGCGAGGGTCGCGGGTTTTCCGTCGCGCGGGGTGAGCGGCATTGTTGAAGTGCCATCGCAGTATCTAGGCGGCGAGAACGAGAGCGCGTTCGGCTATCACATGTGGGCTCAGGTGTGGATCGACGGCCAGTGGATCGATATCGACGGGGCGCTACGGCAGACGGATTGCGACGCGACGCATATTGCGCTCACCGTGATGCCGCTGGGCGAGGAGGGCATGGGAGAGATGGTGGGGTCGCTGTTGCCGCTGATGGGGCGATTGAAGATTGAGGTGGTGAGTGTCAAATAGACGCGGTGACATGAGGCGATTTAGTTGCTCAAGCGACCGAAATGGGGCAATACTATCAGCTTTCGCAGCTATCTATCCGACTTGTACCGAGCTTCGACACCTTTCTCGGTGACGATCCACGAGTCATCTTTTTGCATCTGAACTTCAAAGATCATCGCCTTTTCCGAACCCGGCGGCATGATCCGCACTTCGCGCGAAGCCGAACATTCAAGCATAGGGTTGTCACGAAAATCACAATTCGAGATGCAATTGGAACTAATCGTGAACGCCTTCTTCCAGATGTTTCTGTATCGATCGTTCACGATAGTGACAATATCCAGCGGAGGAGCTTCCCCATTGGGGATATAACCGGAATAACGCCAATGGACTGCCAGCAGGGGCGTATCCTTGATGCATTTAAGCTCAACGCTGAAATACCGAATCTCGGGCCGGAGTCGTTGTTCATCAAAAGAATCTGTTAATTTGCCCGTGTCAATCCTGTAGATTCTCCAGGACGTCGGATATCCCCGCTGATTCTCAATCATTCTCACAATGTAGCGATCTGTGGTGTCGTCAAAGTGCAAGGTCAACACGGCAGGCAGAACTTGACCTTCAACGGGAAATGCTCTAATTGCCATTTCTGAACGAGGGATCTTCTCGTGCAGCTTATCCCTGCCATCCCTTCCAATAATCACAATATGAAGCAAGCGTATCTCTGTTAAGTGTTCGTGCTCGTACAATGGGGGGCCCGGCTCTCGAGGGTTTTGGGTGTACGCGATTCCTGCAATCACCCTGTCTTTTGAAATTATGGCTTCGTTGAGGTTGAAGCTGCGCGTACTAGTCCAAATGATTTCGTTCTTTCGAGATAGTGAATAATCGGCATGTTCGTCTCTTTGCGAGATCGTCAATACGAACCCGTTTTGCTCGAATCGCTTGACGCTCGGTGTCGAAGGGATGTCATTTAATACACACCCATCCCACACACATTGGGCACCGCATAGGGAAGGAATGGTGAGCAGGATAAGGACGCACGCGATTCCCGTCGCACGGCTGAGTGAATGAAGATTGACCACAGTACCTGTCATTGATGCCTTTGAGTTTCTTCGCTTCAGTCCCATCCTTTTCAAACGGAATTGGCCCCTTAACTGTACGCTGCACCCGCTTCTTCCGCCTCTCGGCTAGCATTCCCGCATGGCTGATCTGTCCGGGTTGCATATTCTTTGCGTGCCGTCGTGGTGGCCGTCGGTGGAGCAGCCGATCAGTGGAGTGTTTTTCACTGACTAT
>CAZSBF010000053.1:0-28741 GCA_964605185.1 uncultured Planctomycetaceae bacterium | reverse complement strand
CGAGGGAACCGCTGGTTCGCGCGAATTGCGGTAAAAAAGGGAGTCGGCATCGAAAACAGCTGGCGTTTGCTGGCGTTTGCCGGCGTGCAGCTAAAGGGGCCGAGGGCTCGAGGGGCCAAGGGCTTGAAGGGGTTGCTTCGCAACATAAAAAAACCTGGGACGACCTGGGATTAGCTGGGATTACCTGGGACGGACTGAAGGAAGAATGCACGCTGTCGAATGGCGAGCGAGGAATGGGGTTGCTTCGTACCATGTTAAAACTCCATTGCGGCGGCGCGCGGAATGGTCGCGGTCGCACGCGAACACGGTTCGCGGCGATGGGATGCACCCTTACCTATACCTAACAGTCTTGCTCAGCGTTTCGTATGAATTGCGAATTGTGATAGGTCATTGCGGGGGCGAGAGATTGGATTGTGATTCCTGATTGACTCCCCCGGGATAGGACGCGCGATTAGCTGGAAAACTGCGTCGAGTAAACCTACCCTATTCGATAGTACCATCTAGTCATGGGCGCCGGCGTGGGCCATCGCCCGGGTTGGTCGTGCCGTCGGCGAGCGGGGAGTACGCAGATGATCGCTCTTGGACCAGGCCGATACTTTGGCGAAGTCGTGACTGTCAGACGGGTCGGCCACCTGTTGCTCACGGCCACTCGTTATCGCGCGGGAGAGGTACTGCCGACGCACTTTCATGAGCGTCCGTACCTTTTCACGATGTTCGTCGGGTCAGTCATCGAACATACAATGGGCCGCGAACATGTCTGTTCCCGAGGCTCACTGATTTACAACGAAGCCGGCGAATCCCACCGAGACCATATCGCCGAGTGCGGTGCGGTGGGCTTAAACGTGGAGCTGTCGGGCGCGAGGGCGGCCGAATTGCGGCGTGAGGGTGCCGGGCATGAACCACTTCTCTATCACCATGCCGGTCCTGCCATTCATGCCGTCGGAATCTTGCAACGGGCCGCATTTAGCGACGACCCGTTGAGTCACCTTGGCATCGAGGAAGCTGTCACCCATCTCCTCGATTCTCTATCGGGGCAAGTCAAGATCCGCAGAGGGCGGCCACCGTGGTTAGGCAAGGTCGAATCCTTCATCCGACACGGTTATCTCGATGGATTGGAGCTGGGCATCATCGCTCCTTCCGTGCGTGTGCATCCCGCCCATCTCTGTCGCGAGTTCCGACGTGGATTCGGTTGCACGATGACCGAGTACGCGGCCCGCCTACGGGCCGACCGAGCCTTGTCCGACATCATGGCATCGGATGCCCCTTTGGCTACCGTCGCCGCGCAGGCCGGTTACGCCGATCAATCGCACATGTCGCGGGCCATACGGAAATACTTCGGGACCACGCCGGGGCAGCTCCGGCACGATTCCGGCGGTATGGGTACGGATTAGCGCGCAAATCACATTCAAGACGGCAGTGCCTGTCGCGGTTGAAATCATCTGAGCATTCCGCACTAATGCGGATGCTTACGTATTCCCCGTGTATTTGGAAAGCAAAGATGATTACCTATTTTCGTCGGACCCATCAATCGCCATACCGTTCACTGCATGCAACGCCGCCGGTGTTTGGAGTTGTGCTGCTGGTTTTGTCCTTGTCGTGTGCCAACCCGCACGGTGGCGGGAGCGGGCAACATTCCACAGCGATTGTCAACTCTCCCATCGGGGCGCGCATCGATGACTTTCTGACTCGCATGAGCGGATTTGGATACAGCGGCAATGTGCTGATCCTAAAGGATGGCAAAACATTGCTATCAAAAGGATACGGCCTCGCGAATCGTGCCGACCGTGTTCCATATGATACAGACACGATCTTTGACATCGGATCGATGGCCAAGACGTTCACCGCCGCCGCGATCGTCAAGCTGGAGATCGCCGGGTGCTTGTCCGTCCAAGACCCCATCAGCAAATTCCTGGAGCAGGCTCCGGCGGATAAGCGCAAGATCACCGTTCATCAACTTCTGACGCATACCTCCGGGATCATTGTCGATTTCCCCTATTCGGATCCCTCCATTCCATACGAGGATGTCGGTCGCGATGAGGCTATTCGCCGTGTTTTAGCTGCGCCGCTGGAGTTTCAGCCGGGCGAAAGCAAGGCCTATTCCAACGGAGGGTACATTCTGCTTGCCGCGATTGTGGAGCGGGCGGCCAAAGAACCGTTTCGAGATTACATGCGTCGGGCCGTGTTCAAAGCCGCAGGGCTGACGCATACCGGTTTCTGGGGCGATCCGATGCTTGACCGAAAAAAGGTGGCTATCGGCTACAACGAATATGGGGAACCATTGCACGACCCAATGAGTCGTTCACCCTCCACTTGGCAGGATCTTGGCGGCGGACAGATGCTTTCAACGCTGAACGACCTTCATCGATGGCGTGAGGTGCTTTCATCCCACCGATTTCTCCCGGCCGACGCCGTTGCGCGGATCTGGAATGGCTGGACCAAGCAATTGAGTTCGCGAGACGGCGATTACGGCTATGGATGGTTTATCCAACAGACTCCGCGCAAGACGACTGTCATACAACACGGTGGCGACTATATGGGGACCGGCGCGGATTTGGAGTGGTTCCGCGACGAGGACGTCGAGATGATCACGTCCACCAATGTTCGACATGACCTCTACCCCACTCGTAATCGATCGGATCGCATAATCCCCAAGATCATTTTTGGCGGCGATCATCCAGAGCCCCCCGAGTGGGCCCCCGACAGCGAGCTACTCATCGCCGCATCAGGCACTTATCGACTGCCCAGCGGAGGAGCACTTACTATCCATGAACGTGGCGGGCGTTATTTTGTTGGAGCCAGTGGTCAGGATGCAGTCAACCTGCTCATGCCGGCGGAGGGAAGTTTGGAATCGCGGCGGGCGGCACTCACTGCCAAGACGCAGCGTGCCATGGATAGTCTGCGCGCGGGGAAGCATGACGCCATCAAAGAGTTGGCGGGCGGTGAAGCAGCCTCTCCGGAATTCGTCTCTGCAGTCATCCGCGAGATTGCCGAACTGGGTCGCGGCACGCCGCGCGCATGCCGAGTGCTGGGCACCTTTTCGAGCGGATTTCCGCGCGGCCAACCCTTGGACTACGAGACGACATTGATTGCATTTGAGTTTGAAGAGAGGAACGTTGTCTATGCGATTCGATGGGCCAATGATGCGATCGCCGCGACGGAGGTTCCAGTATTCCATCTGGCAGCGGACACCCCAATCCAGTCCGATGGCAAAGGCCGGTTGGTCGGTTGGAATATTGTCTTCAACATCGGAATAACCATCGAGCCAGAGCCAAAAATTAAGTCAATCATGTCGTTGCGGGTTCATTCGCGAGATGGGACTGTGTCAGCGGTGCGAGAACTCGGCAAATGAATCGTATTTATTGCAGGCCGATGGCACTCAATAAACAATCGTCCCCTCGACCGGGGAGCTGGCGGTGGCGTAGAGCTTTTTCGGGATGCGGCCGGCGCGGTGGGCTAGGTAGCCCGCGTCCAGCGCGTGGGCCATGGCTCGGGCCATGGCGACGGGGTCTTTGGCGTGAGCGATGCCGGTGTTGAGGAGGACGCCGTCGGCGCCGAGTTCCATCGCGATCGCTACGTCGCTGGCCGTGCCGACGCCGGCGTCGACGATGACGGGATACGTCGGGTCGTTCTCGCGGAGCATTTCCAGAATGATGCGGATGTTGTTGGGATTGAGCACGCCTTGGCCGCTGCCGATGGGGCTGCCGGCGGGCATGACGCTGGCGGCGCCGGCCTCCTTCAAACGGCACGCGGCGGCGACGTCGTCGCTGGAATAGACGAGGACCTCGAAGCCATCCTTGACGAGTTCCTTCGTGGCTTCGAGCGTGGCGAGCGGGTCGGGGAGGAGCGTTTTCTTGTCGTGCAGCACTTCGAGCTTGACCCACTTGGCGCCGGGGTTGTTGAGCTGTTCGAGAAGTTCCCGACCGAGGCGGGCCACGCGGATCGCATCGTCGGCGGTGAAGCAGCCCGCTGTGTTGGGGAGAATCGTGTAGCGCTTGGTGTCGAGGAAATCGAGCAGGCTGCGGTTCTGGGCGTCGAACAAACGCTCGCGACGCACGGCGACGGTGACGACCTCGCAGCGGCTTGCTTCCAGGCATTCGCGCATTAGTTCATAGGTCGCATACTTGCCTGTGCCGACGAAGAGGCGCGAGCGAAAAGTGAATGAACCGATCTTGATCGGGGCGGGGTCCAAGGTCATCCTCCTCCAACGAGCGTGACGATTTCCACGGTGTCTCCATCGGCCAGGGGGGATGCGTCGTAATTGCCTCGCCGTACAAGCTGCTTGTTCACCTCGACGGCGAATGGCGGCCGGGGACTTCGCATCGCAATGAGCGAAGCGACGGTTGCGGGCGCTATTAGTGCGACAGACTCGCCGTTTACACGGATGGAGATCGTGGTTTGTTGTGGTGCATCGGTGTGCATTTCGCGAGGATTATAGCGAAACGAGGAAACTGCTGAAGATAGTTATACAGGTTGAAAACCTGTGACACAGGACACAGGTTGGAAACCTGTGCCACAAGACTTCGGGGCACACGTTTAGTCTGGCACGAGGATGCGCGTGTAGAGCCAATAGACGAACGCGAGGAAACCGCCTTCGAGGGCCACACCCGCCATGCCGAGCATCGGGCCATGGAGCCAGAAGAGCAGGACTGCGAATGACAGGCTGTTCAACACAATGGCCGCGACGGCCTGCACGCGCTGGCCATCGACGCCGGAATCGCTCCCGGCTTTCTTCGCGCGATTGGCCCAGAGGACGGCCGCGGCGAAGGTGGCCGAGAGCGCGACGGTGTAGGGCAGGAGCGTGAGCACGGGCGTCTTGCCGCCTAATTGGGTGAACACGACGAGGAGGGACGTGACGAGCGCGCCCAAGGCGATCCAGACGGAGAGCAATGCGAGCATGGTGCATGGCCCTCCACTGTCATCGGGCTGCTTGGTGGCGCGTGCGGCTCGGCGGCTCATCCTCGGGCATGATGAACTTCTCCACGCCGGGGCCGATGGGCGGCAGGGCTTTGTAAATGTAGAGCAGGCTGAGCACGCCGGCGGTGAAGGTGCCGATGCTGATGGCCTGCGAAATGGTGAGGCCGCCGACATCGAGCGGGTTGTCTTGTCGAATGGCCTCCAGCACGACGCGGGAGATGGAGTAAAGAATCAGGAACCACGGCAGCACAACGCCGTGCCGCCTGCGGTAGTAGAACATGATGGACAGCAGCCAGCAGATCAACATGCCCGAGACCATTTCGTAAAGCTGCGCCGGATGCACGGGCTTCGATTTGTAGTGCTCGGCGAGCGTCAGCAACTCTTGAATGGTCAATCCGTTCTTGCTCGCGTGGTTTTCGATCATACCGACCATCGTGTTGTTATGCGCCATCAATGCCCGCTGTGCCGCCTCCAGCGCCTCGCGGCTTCGCTTCTGGGCATCGCCATCCTTGGGGTCCGTGGCGTCCAGCGTCTTTCGCGCGGCACTCACCGCCTCCATGAGGCGCTTTCCGGTTGCGCCGCCGTCTTCGGCCGCGGCCTTGAGGTAGTCGGGCGCGAGTGGGTATGTCTCGCCCGACGCAGCGGTCACGAGCAACTCTTTCGGAAGCGTGATTTGGCCGAAGTGATATTGCTGCGTCATGGCCGGGCTGCCATAGGGGAATCGCACAGCCCATGGGACTTGGGCCTTTTCCCGCGAGGCGTCGTGCTCATCGATGCAGACTGATCCCCAGCAGCAACCATTTAGGAAGCACCCGATGCGCGTGATGGCCAAACCCCAGGCGAGCGCGGGCGCGCACATATCCAGATACCAACGGACCGAGACCTTGGCCATGTACTTCAGGTAGATGTACATCGCCGGGATGGTCAGCAACGGCCCGCCCCAGAACTCCAGCCCGCCGGAGCGGATGTCGAGGACCGCACCCCACGGACTGACCTGATTTGCAAAGCGCGTGTCCCAATAATGCCAGACGAACATAATCCTCGCGCCGAGCACACCGGCCACAAGGGAGATAAAGCCGAGATTGAGGACGATATCGGGGTTGGCCTGCGAGCGCATGGCCCGGCGGCAGCACATCCAGATGCTGGTCAGGAAGGCGATCATCATCATGACGCCGTAACTCTTGACCTCTGCCAGCCAATCGGGCAGGAACGGAATCGTGAACATCGTGGGGTGCATATCGATCCTTGTATCGGCCAGTCGTCTGTTGGCGGATGATAGCGGAGGGGGCCGGGCGTCGGAATGCGGTTGCGTAACGAACGCGTCACGATTGGGCTACGTAGGCTAGAATACCGACCGGATTCTCAGGAAACAGAGCGAGACGCACGAATGGCCCCCCGCCGAAAGACCCGTCAAGTCCGTGTTGGCCCTGTCCTGATCGGCGGCGTTGCGCCCGTGTCGATCCAGTCGATGACCAGCACGTACACCTATGAGATTGATAAGACCGTTGCGCAGATTCACGAACTGGCAAGAGCGGGTGCGGACATCGTGCGCGTGGCCGTGCCCGAGCCGCGCGACACGGAGGCGTTGAAGCACATTCTGCCGCAGGTGCCGGTGCCGATTGTGGCGGATGTGCATTTTCATTTTCAGCGGGCGTTGGAGGCGGTCGAGGCGGGCGTGCACAAGATTCGCCTGAATCCCGGGAATATTCAGGACCGCGCGCAGGTGGATCGGGTCATCCGCGCCTGTCGCGAGCGTGGGATTCCCATTCGTGTCGGTGTCAACGAGGGCGGCATCATCGAGCGGAAGGACAAGGACGTTCGCGCTGCGGAGAAGGCGTCGCTGGAGGCTGATTATGAGGGGCATTTGATCGGTATCATGGTTCGCAAGGTTGAGGAGTACCTGCGCATCTTTGACGAAAACGATTTTCACGATGTGGTGTTGTCGGCCAAGAGCATCGACCCGCGCATCGTCATCCGCGCCTACACGGCCATCAGCGAGCGATTCGATTTCCCACAGCATCTGGGCGTCACCCACGCCGGCCCGAAGGAGACGGGTTGCATCCGCAGTGTTGTCGCGCTTGGGACACTGCTGGCCAACGGCATCGGCGACACGATTCGCATCAGCTATGCGAGCGACCCGGTGTTTGAAGTCACCGACGCGAAGGAGATGCTGAACTGTCTTGGACTGCGGCCGCGCGTGGAGCCGGAGTTGATCGCGTGCCCGACGTGTGGCCGGATTGAAATTGATTTGATCACGCTGGTGCAACAGGTGCGAACGAGGCTGGCGACGATCAAGACGCCGGTGAAGGTGGCGGTGATGGGCTGCGTGGTGAACGGCCCGGGCGAGGCGGAGGGGGCCGACGTGGCTGTGTTTGCGGGCAAGGGCAAGGGGATCATCTATGTGCAGGGCGAGCAGACGCGAACCGTGAGCGAGGCCGACATGCTGGAGGCGCTGTACGAGGAGTGCGTTGCGTTCGCGGGGCGCATCGAGCGCGGCGAGGTGCAGCTTCGCCAGGGTGGCGTGACGATCAAGCCGCCGGACCCGCTGCCGAGAGCGGATGGAAGTTTGCCGCTGACGGTGGTTTCGAGCGGACGATAGTTCAATGGCCCGTCGCGGTAAACGTTGGTGGCAAACTGCCGCTGAATTGACAATCCTCGGCCTCATTGAGGCCGGCCTCGCCAATTTCGCTGACCGGTTCATACCACAAAAACTAATCATCCCACTCATGGTGGTTGTTTTCGTCGGGGTCGCCTGCGTTATTTGGCTGGCCATTCGAACGCCGCTTCGCAATTGCGCCGTTTGCACGTCTCCATTGCCGCGCGGAAGAATGCAGACCTGCCCGACTTGCGGCGCATCGGCATTGGACGCTTATTCGGAGCGAGTTCGCATCTGTCTCGCGTGTGGATATCGACTTGAAGGCGCACGTTGGGAACGGTGCCCGGAGTGTGGAACGCCGGCGGGCTCAATCATCGGACCCAACGCAAACGATAATTCGAGAGATCTTTGGTCGAGCGACAATATTGCTTGACTCCCCCAAATCCCCCGTTAGAATCCCTCCGTCTCGTAGGGAGATTCTTATGCGCACCATGCGAAATCATCTCAAGACCCCGTCTTTCATTGCCTTGGCAATGCGGCGGTCGGTGCGCGCGGCGGATTTCGGTTCGCCTCTCGCCTAATTGCCCTTTCCCCTTCAACGTGTCATTGATGATTTGTCCGTATGTCTAAGCGGCCTGTTTGGCCCTGCGCGGTGGATGCTGCGCGAAACTAGAATGAACATGAGCGAAGAAAAAACAATGAGTCAACCGCTGGCGCCGGAGGACATCCGGCCCGGCGACTATGTGTCCTTGCTGCACGTTGTGAGCGAGTGTGTGCCCTTCTTCTGCATCGAGGACGTCCAATTCCGGCAGATCGAGCCGGTTCGAATCACCCACATGCCCCGATCCATCGAACCGATGGAGGTGGTCGAGGTCTGCCTGCCCTTCGTGCTGGTGCGCCTGCCTGATGAGAAACACCAGACCCTGGACGTGCGCCGCCATCGCGTCGCACGGTTGTCGCAGCGCTTCGGGAAGAAGTCCTTCAAGCGGCTAAAGGCACCGGCGGAAGGCGTGAGCTCAACCGCGAAATCGTAATGGAGGCGGCAGGTATGATGACACGCATGAACAATGCGGCACGACGGCAACGGCCCCGGCGATGGATGCTCATCAGCATCCTCGCCATGGGGTTCGCCGTCGGCTGTGCTGGGCCCCAGCCAAAACCGCCGCCTGACACAACGCAGCGTACCATTGTCATGCTCCCCGGTGTCGAGGGCGGCGCGTGGCAGCTCGACGGTACGGTCAAGGGATTGCGTGACGGCGGGGTCAACGGCGAGTTCGATGTAATTTCGTGGGGACAACGCCCATTCGGCTCCCTCGAAAACCTTACCAACATCAACGCGAACAAAGCCCGCGCCAAAACCATCGCCGAGCGAATCACCGGGCACCAGCGCGATCATCCTAATCGGCCGATCACGCTCATCGGATTCAGCGGCGGCGGCGGACTGGCGGTGCTTGTCGCAGAGGCATTGCCGAAAGATACGGTGCTTGATCGCCTCATCCTGGTCGGCGCCGCCATTTCGCCGCAGCACGACCTGCAAGAGGCCCGCGCCCGCTTCAAACATGGTATCGTCAATGTCTACTCCGTCGGCGACTGGTTCATTCTCGGCACAGGCACGACCGTCTTCGGCACCATCGACCGCGCCAACACCGCCTCGGCCGGGCACGTTGGCTTTCATACGAAGGATGGAAAACTGCGCGTTGAAGATGGCCTGACGCAAATCGCCTGGCAAGCGAAATGGATCGCCACGGGGCACGATGGCGGACATATCGGCTGGCTCGCACGCCCGTGGGCCGAGAAATATCTCGCACCGATTACTTCATCGGGTACGGCACCGCAGTAGCGATGCAGCCGTTAGACGCCGAGCGCGTCAATGAACCCCTGCACATCGTCTGAATCGGTCTCTGTGTCGGCGTTGAGATCGCCTCGTAGGACCGAGCAGTAAGGATATGTCACCGCGTACCCCGCCGGATCGAGCAGGGCCTGCACGAACGGATCAACATCCAGCAGATTCACGAATCCATCGCAGTTCATGTCTGCGATGATGTTCGGAATCCGGGCGTAAAACACCCGCACGCACGGCTGGCCCGAGAGGCCCACAACCATGTCCGGCCAGTGGTCGCCATTGATATCGCCGAACGCGACCGCATTGCCGACCGCGGGATCGTCATAGGAGTAGGCCGGCGTTGCTCCCAAGGCACCGCCTGTGTTGAGATAGATGAAAACGCGGCCGGACGAGAATTGAATCTCGGCCAGGTCGTCATCGCCATCTCGATCCACATCGAAAAAGCGCATGTCCTGTGGATTCGACGTTGCCGGCGGTGTGGAGGTCCATGTCTGGCTCAGCACGCCCGCCGTGTTGGTGTAAAGCACGGTCGGCGAATCCCCCACCGCGAGATCAAGATCGTGATCGCCGTCGACGTCGGACCACGATACGCCGCGGTCGCCGCCGGTGTTGCCACTCTGCCAAACCGGCGTTGTCTGCAAGACGCCCGCGACGTTCTTGTAGACGCCAGTCTGAAAGTTCACCCACTTGGACACCGCGAGGTCTTCCCAGCCGTCGCCATCGAGGTCGCCAAATGCCAGACCGCCCTGAATCGAGGACTCGGCCGACTGCCAGAACGGCGTCGTCTGCACCACGCCCGCATTGTTGCGATAGCCGTACATGGGGCGGAAGGCATTCGGCGACACACCTTGATTTCCGGTGAAGACATCAAGATCGCCGTCGTGGTCGAAATCGAAGAGTGTCCCGGCGACCGCCCAAACCGCCTGCGGGTTGGTTGCGGCCCAATCGGGTGTCGTGTCCGGCCCGGTTGCGCTTCCGTAGTAGATGGCGATCGGAGAAAAAGACGTGCCGCCGTTCACTGAAAGGATGTCGGGGTAGGTGTCGAGATTTACATCTCCGATGACGATGTCGCCGGTATGGACTTCGTCGGCCGAGACCCAGGAGGGATTCGCCTCCAGTTCCGTGCCGGTGTTGTAGTAGATGAGATTCTCCCAGTCGGTGTACGGTGGAAAGCTGCTGGAGATATAACAACCGGCGACAACGTCATTTCGCCCGTCGTTGTTCAAATCGGCAACGGCCACCGCTCCGACCTGGCGGCGAATCGAGTTGCTCCAATCGGGTGTCGTGAGGTAGGGAACGCCGTTGTATCGCGCGGTAGGCTCGGCCGTCATCGGCTTGTCGTCCAACTCGACGCGTTGATGATGATCCGGCGAATACTCAACTCGACGTGTTTCTTCCGACTGCACCGAAAGCGGGGCTAACCCGACAACCAGCGCGGTTACAAGGATGCGACGCATAATCTGGCTCCAGTTAACGGCCTCCCCGATGGCCTTATCCGGCAATTATACCGAGATCGGTGACTGAAATGGAGCCGCACTGAGAATGGCTGCACACTATGGGAGGAATGCGTCAAGCACCGCGTACGTCAGGTCAAACATGATCATCCGCCACGGCAAGCCCGCGAGGTCGCCGATCCCCCAGAGGATGGACAGATTCATCCCGGCATAACCGAGCACGCGCGACGGCCACGTGGCCATAGGTTCCACGCCGTCCATGGGGACGTTGAAGATCATGGCGAGCATTTTGCGAAGGTCGGAACGGTTGACGGCCTTGGGTGATGTCGCGTTGTCTTGCGAAGACTGCGACGAATCCGGTTGAGTTTCTGCCTCAACCGTCGGCACCGGATTCACGGGCGGTGGCTCGTTCACGACTGGGTCTGTCGGCGGCGTCTCAACGGGCGGCGGATCAACAGGAGGCGGGTCAACCGGCGGCGTCTGGAATTGACGAATGACAATGCTCGGCCGGCTTGTCACGAGGTCAGCAACTTCGCCGTCGAGCGGGTCGGCATCTGCAAATCGAATGATCGCCGGCGGGTTCGCTGAGCCCCAGTTGAAGATACCGATCCCGGAGAATAATTCAACATCAACCGGCAGCGATTGGTCCACCGTCAGCGTAAATTCGAATAGTTCCAGAGGACCGCTCTGCGGTGAGAAGAAGGTGATCTGCGATGCATCGTCAATCAGAATGCCCGGACCGGCGCCGAGCAGGTACGGCATGTCCAAGTCCATTAGTGACAGGAAATCGAACGCCGTGGCTTCAACATTCGTCGACGTCGGGGCAATGAGGTCGACGGAGTAGCCATACAGGGCATCCACCAAATCCACATCAGCCAGGAGCTTGATCGTGAATGTATAAGTGCCAGGCGTCGAGTCTGTGGTGATGACAAGTTGCTGGCCGGCAGTGCCTTGCTGAAGTGAGACGACGCCGGTGCCGATTGGGCCCGTGGACGAGGTCAGCTCATACCACGCGTCAATATCCGCGCGGGCGGCGGACGCCGTGAACAAAACAATCATCCATACCCAAAGCCGGCGCGCGGCCGACGGAAATCGGGCAAGTCGCATCGGGACCATCCTTTGGGGGGAGATGCTGATTCTAGGCACGCGGAATTTCGACGGGCACGCGGATTGGCACCGGCTGTAACGCACCACGATTTATGGGGCTTGCCGCTTTTTCGGGCCGGGAATACAAGAAAGCCATGCAGCCGGGCTTCGAGCTTTTCGACCATACCGCGGACATCGGGATACGCGTCGTCGCACCATCAAGGGAGGGGTTGATTGCCCCGGCAACGCACGGGCTGTACGCCGTCATTGGTGAGATTGCCGAGTGCGGCCCGGAAGAGACCGTGATCCTCGACTTCGCGGCCGACGACCGCGCGACGCTTCTTCGGGATTATCTTGCGGAATTGCTCCGCCTTTTTGAGACCAGCCAGCGCGTCATCGTCGAGCCGATTGTGGCTGAGTTTTCCGAAACGCGGCTGCACATCATGGCCCGCGCCATGCGGATCGATGCGGACCATAGCATCTTCCACCGCGAGGTGAAGGCGATCACCTATCACGAATTGGAGATTCGCGAGGTCGTCGGGGGTATTGAGGCGAAGGTGATTGTGGATATCTGATCGGAATTGAACGAACCTGGGTCACAATTCCAGTTGTTCGATCAATTCGTCACGCGTCATTCCGTGATGCTCCGCGACCTGTCGAAGCAACTGATTCAGCGTACCAGGCTTGATTGGACGATGTTCCGGAACGACCACGTGATGCTCGCCGTGCTGATCCGTGACAAGATGAACGTGACTTCCACGCTGCCGAACGAATCGATATCCGAATCGTTTCAACGCAGCGACAAGTTGTCCCCCGGAGATATCCCGAGGGAGTTTCACGCGGCGATTACCTCATCCCGAACAAAGTGAAGTCGAATCTGCCGGGGCCTCATCGCCTCACCCTCGAATCGGCATTCAACGGCGTCCAGCACCATCGTCCGAAGATCGTCGAGATCGTTGCCTTGCGTGAAAATGCCGAACCGATGACAGGCTGCGCAATAGCCACCGGTATCCTTGTCTTCTTCGACAACAAATACGACTTCATCCAAGTCCATTGCAATACTCCACTTGACAGTCATTAGTATATCGTCGAACGGGCGATCATTCTCCTTCGTCCTGTAACACCTTCCGAAGCGCATGGGTATGATCTCAGCTCATGAAAGAATTCTACTCCGGCCCGCTTGAACGCCTCGACGCCTGCCGATGGCGAATCCCCAAGTCCTACATGGCCGGCATGCGCGTCGACGGCCTCATCTATGCGGACGACATCCTCATCGAGCACATTCGCAACGACAAATCCCCGCAGCAGGTCGCCAACGTCGCCTGCCTGCCCGGCATCGTCAAATACTCCCTCGCAATGCCCGACATTCACTGGGGCTACGGCTTCTGCATCGGCGGCGTCGCGGCCACCGACCCCGATCAGGGCGGCGTCATCAGCCCCGGTGGCGTCGGCTATGACATCAACTGCGGCGTGCGACTCATTCGCACGAATCTGAAGCTAGCAGAGGTGATGCCGAAACTCGAACGGCTGGTCGAGCGACTTTTCGCCAACGTCCCATGCGGCGTTGGTCAAGGCGGGCGCATCAAGTTCAACCGAACTGAGCTGACGCAACTACTCGAACAAGGCTCGCCCTTTGTCGTGAAGCGCGGCCTTGGATGGGAAAGCGACATCGAAGTCACTGAGGGTCACGGCTGTATCGACACCGCCCGGCCCGACTATGTCTCCGACCACGCCCTCGAACGCGGCGGCAGTCAGTGCGGCACGCTCGGCAGCGGCAATCATTTCATGGAAGTGCAGGTCGTCGACCACATTGATGACCCGCACTCAGCGAGCGTACTCGGCCTCGAAGAGGGATTGATCACCGTGATGATTCACTCCGGCTCGCGCGGGCTGGGTTATCAGGTCTGCGAGGATTCCCTCAAAGAGCTTCAACACACGCCGCGAAAATATGGCATCGACCTGCCCGACCGCCAACTCGTCTGCGCCCCGGTCAACTCGCCCGAGGGCCAGCGCTACCTCGGCGCGATGCAGGCCGCCGCGAACTTCGCGTGGTGCAATCGGCAGATCATGACGCACCTCGCGCGACAGACCTTTGCCGAAGTTTTCGAGACGCCCGCCGAGCGATTGGGCATGACGCTCGTGTACGACGTGGCTCACAACATCGCCAAGATGGAGCCGTATGACGTCGGTGGAACTTCGACAAATCTCTGCGTCCATCGCAAAGGGGCGACCCGCGCCTTCCCGCCCGGCCACCCCGAACTCGCCGAGCGCTATCGCGGTATCGGCCAACCCGTCCTCGTCCCCGGCGACATGGGCCGCGCCAGCTACGTCCTCGTCGGCCGACCCGGCTCGATGGAACACACCTTCGGCAGTTGCTGCCACGGCGCCGGCCGGATGATGTCGCGCAGCGCGGCCATCCGCGCCAGCAAAGGCCGGTCAATCGCCCGCGAACTCCGCGACCGCGGCGTGATCGCCCGGGCGCGCGGCCGCACGGGATTGGAAGAGGAGCAGCCCGACGCGTACAAGGATGTGAATGAAGTGGTTAGTGTGGTTCACGAGGCCGGAATTAGTCAGAAGGTCGCGCGGCTGCGGCCGGTGGGAGTGATTAAGGGGTAGTCATTAGGTTGAGTATTGACTACTTCAGAGCTACAATTTTATTGCCAAGCAAACCAGTGTTGAGTATCATAAGAGGATTACTCGTGCGGGTACTACCATGATCTCATCAGCAATTCTATCAAATAGTATTTCACTTATTCAGAAGGTTACATTTGCATGCTTATTTGTATTGGCCCTCGGAGCGACGAGGACGTGTAGCGCCCAGTGCATTCTCAATGAACT
This sequence comes from uncultured Planctomycetaceae bacterium, assembly GCA_964605185.1. Lineage (GTDB taxonomy): Bacteria > Planctomycetota > Phycisphaerae > UBA1845 > UTPLA1 > JACRIM01. The sequence goes on along the minus strand of CAZSBF010000053.1, from coordinate 14,010 downwards.
CACGAAACTGACCGCGGCAGATGCATCAACAAACGATGAATTCGGCTGTTCCGTCTCCATGGATGGCGACACTGTGATAATCGGCGCACAGAGAGATCGCATAAATCAGTCGAATGATGCTGGTTCGGCATATGTCTTTATCATGTCGCAGGGAATTTGGAATCAGCAAGCCAAGCTCGTTGCGTTTGATGTCACTGCTAGCGACAATTTTGGCAGTTCGGTAGCGGTGTTGGGTGATACAGCGATAGTCGGAGCAGATGGCAAAGACTTGCCGGCAACCAACGCCGGTGCGGCCTACGTCTTCATAAGGTCGGAGACAACGTGGTCTCCTCAGGCAAAACTCGTTGCACCTGATGCGGGAAGTTTAGACCGTTTCGGTTGTTCAATCGCGATTGAAAACGACATAGCGATTATTGGAGCAACAGGAGCTAATGGTGTAAGTTCTAACTCCGGCGCAGCATATGTTTATGTTCGTACTGGCACAAATTGGACTCAACAGGCCAAATTGATATCGCCCGATGGCCAAGCTGGTGACCAATTCGGGTGTTCAGTCGCACTTTCAGGAAATACTGCGATTATTGGAGCTTATTCAGATGACGGTTTAGACGGCTCAGCTTACATCTACATTCACACAGGCAGTACCTGGACTCAGCAGACAAAGATCAAAGTACCGGACTCGCAGCATGTCGGCATTTCTGTGGCGGTCAGCAATAATACCGTTGTAATTGGCGCAAACTTCAGTGATCCTGGCGGCCGATTTAATGCGGGGCTGGCTCATATCTTTGTCCGTGACGGCATATCGTGGGCGATGCAGGCTACGCTCGCTCCCAATGATCCGGCAACCAATGACTATTTTGGTAGCGCGGTTGCTTTATCGGGTGATGTAGCAATTATTGGATCTAACAAGCTGCCAGAAGGCAATGCGTATATATTTTCTCGTGACTCTACCACGTGGTCTCAACGCGCCAAACTGGATGCAACAGTTCCGGCATTCAGTAGCTTTTCATATCAGGCGGTCGCACTCTCCGGCGACCTTTGCATAGCGGGTGCTCAACAGGACGACATCAATGGAATGGGAAATGCAGGATCGGCTTTTATTTTTTGGCTTGGCTGTGATGCAGACCTCGACGGAGTATTTGACGAAGACGACAATTGCACGACGATTGCGAATCCTGACCAGCTGGATTCCGACGGCGATGGTCTCGGCGATGTTTGCGATAACTGCCTCGTTACAATTAATCCACTCCAGCAGGATGGGGATTTCGACGGCATCGGCGATGCCTGTGATAATTGCACCGACACGGATCAGGATGGTTTCGGAAATCCAGGGTTCTTAAATAATACATGTCCGATAGATAACTGCCCGATTGCTTCAAATCCTGAACAACTGGATTCAGATAATGACGGCGTGGGCAACGAATGTGACAACTGTCCGGGCACGAATAACTCCGATCAAAATGACATGGACGGTGACGGCTTCGGCGACATGTGCGACATTTGTCCTGCCGACCTTTTGAATGACGCGGATGATGATGGGCGTTGTGAATCGGTCGACAATTGTCCGATGGTCTCTAATCAGGCACAGGAAGACGCGGATTTTGATGGTCTCGGTGATGCGTGTGATAGTTGTTCTAGTGATCCCACCAACGACGTAGATGGAGACGGAATCTGTGGTTTGAGAGATAACTGCCCAGTGACTTCCAATCCATCGCAGAGTGATTCGGATGGTGACGGTGTTGGGGATGTATGTGATAACTGTCAGGACATGTTTAATCCAGATCAGCAAGATTCGGATAACGACAGTGTAGGTGATGTTTGTGACTTCTGTTCAATAGGAATAACGGGTGACTTGAACCATAACGGAATTGTAGACCTTGGCGACGTGGATCCGTTTGTCGCAATCCTACTTAACCCCTCTGCGGCTACACCAGACGACCAGTGCGTCGCGGACACAAACGGCTCAGGGGCACCCGATGGAAGAGACATACAATCATTTGTTATTGCACTGATGACGCAATAAGCATCGCTCTTGGTCGCACCGGCCTCGAAGAAGTGCAATTCGACGCTTACAGAGACGTGAACAAATCGTCAGTATGCTGTACGAAATGGAGTATCGTCTGAAAGTGGCGAGGCTAAGTCCGGTCGGAGTAATTAAGGGGTAGCATTTTCGCGATGATTCGCTGTGTCCCTCGTACGATTCCGCGTTGAACTCAACGATGAGCCGGAGGGTCGGGGGCCAAACCTTTCACTGTCCGATGCTCAACGGCTTGACCAGGTTCGATCCGCGTTGTCGAAGGGGGACCTCGTCGGGGCATGCCAACTGGCTCGCGTGTATCGACTTACGCCGATCAACGCCACCGCTTGATCCACCAGTATCATCACCCACGCTGTCGCCGTTGCAAGAGCACACTTCCCATCGCCGCGCAGACAATCCCCACGCCCAGTAGCACCGCGCACGGTTGCCACAACTCTTCAAACCCATCGCGCGCGATCACGCTCATGAAGCCGTCGAAGGACCAGCCGTTGATCGTTAGCAGGCCGAATCGCTTCATCCACTCGGGCATGACGTGCCGCGGGACCATGCTGCCGCCGATGGCGCTCATGGCGAGGATGACCATTGTGCCGAGTGCATCCAACTGCTCGGGCGTTTTCGAAATCGCCCCGAGGAAAAGGCCGAACCCGATCGTTGCGATCGCCGTGCAAAGCGTCAGGGCGAACAGCCCACCCGCGATCTCCCAGATCGCTACGTGGAACACCAGCCATGCGAAGATGTACATCACGTAACACTGAACCACCTGAATCACGAGCATATTGCCCAGCGCCCCGAGCACCATGTGCCCCGGGCTGATCGGTGCCGCGAGCAGCCGCCGCGTCTCGCCGCTCTTCATCCCTTCAAGCAATCCCCGCGCCGCGCCGGCCGCGCTGAACAGCAGAAACATCGGCACGATGCCCGCGAGAAACGTGTGCTTGGCCTCGTTCTTCATGCCGTTTGAGCGAATGCTCTGCCGGTCCACCTTTACGAGCATCCGTTCATTCTCGCCGTCGGGCGCGGTCGTCGCCGCTTTTCCGCTCTTGCCCAGGTTGAACATGCTGGTGAACACCTGTCGCCCGGCCGCCATTTGAATCATCCCGCCGGCGATTTGAGCTTCAATCGGTTCCAACTCGTCGTAGAGAATCGTGATGCCCTTGTGGATATCCGGGCGCATCAGCATGGTCGGCGAATCCTGATATCCCTTGGGGATTACTAGGCCCACGCGATAAGTTCTCCGTCGCCGGATCGACTCCTTTACCTGCTCCACGGTCAGCGGCTTGCCGCCCGGCTCATCGGTGTCGGTGAGGATCGTCTTCAGGTTGGTCGCCGTCAGCGCCTCAATCAGCTGGCTCGATGCCACGCTCTGATCTTCGTCGATCACCGCCACGCGCAACGGACGAATGCCGCCGCCTGCCGGGCCGGAAAAGATGTTCGTGAAGATGGTGTAGAGCACGATGCCGGGGATGAAGATCACCGCCAGCGTCGCCTTCGATCTGCAAAGGATGCGCAGATCCTTGCCGACCAGCAATGCAATGATGCGCAGCGACCTCATGCGTCAATCCCTTAGGGCTCGGCCGGTCAATTCGAGAAACACGGTCTCCAGCGTCGGCTCGGCGATTCGCAGCGACGTGGGGCTGACACCCAGCTCTCCGCACACTTTCGCCGCCTGGATCAGTATCGGCGCACCGTCCTGCACGGCCAGTCGGAGAGCACCATCCGCCATCGTCCAATGGGCGTGCCCCAGCGCCTCCGCGATTCGCTGCGACTGCTCGTTCGAAAGACGCGGCGCCTCGATCACGAGTTCGCGTTTGGTTCGAACGCCACGGACGAGTTCCTCCAGCGTCCCCATCGCCAGGATTTTCCCGTGGTCGATGATGGCTGTGCGCCGGCACAATCGCTGGGCCTCTTCCATGTAGTGCGTCGTGTAAAGGATCGCTTTGCCCTGCGCCGCGAGCCGCTCCACCAATTCAAAGATAAATGCCCGCGCCTGCGGATCGACTCCCGCCGTCGGCTCGTCCAGCAACACAAGATCCGGATCGTGCAACAGCGACGCCGCGATATTCAGCCGCCGCTTCATACCCCCGGAAAAGTTTTGCACGAGGTCGTTGGCCCGATCGACCAGTCCGACATTGGCCAGCATCTCGTCCACCGCAGTTCGAAGCGCTGCGCCGGACAAATCGTAAAGCCGCCCGAAGAACGCCAGGTTCTCCCGCGCCGTCAGCCGCTCTGAAAGGCTGATCTCCTGCGGTACGTAGCCAATCTTTCGCTTGTACTCGCCCGACGTGCTGATCGGTACACCGCTTACCGCGACCTGCCCGGAATCCGCTTTCAGAATTGTCGCAATAATATTGATCGTCGTACTCTTGCCCGCTCCATTGGGGCCGAGCAGGCCAAACACCTCGCCGGCCTCGATCGCGAACGATGCGCCCCCCACCGCCTGCAACGGGCCGTACGCCTTCTTAAGATTCTCAACCGTCAAAATGGGCACGCCAGACTCCACACATCCACGGGAGGGATCGCACAGGCCGGATATTACCGACGATGCGCCCAGTATTCGCGGCCTGACCCCGGAAACCGCCTTCCGCCACACCCCGCCCCACGGCACCTCGCCATAACCCCAGGTCTCTCCATAACTTATCCAAGCCCGCCGCCCCCATTGACGCCCCCACGCCAGCCTGTATCATTAGCGATTCTCTACACCAAACGAACCGGTTAGGAACTATCGCAATGTCATTCGCGACCGACAAGTGTTATCAAGCAAAGCCCGGGGAAGTGCCCCGCGACTGGTACAGCGTGGATGCCGACGGACAAGTCCTCGGCCGACTCGCAGTCAAGATCGCCACCATCCTGATGGGCAAGAACAAGCCGACGTACACGCCGCATGTGGATACCGGCGACTTCATCGTCATCACCAATGCCGAGAAGATCAAGGTCACCGGTCGCAAGGCCGAGGCCATGGAGTACGACTCCTACACGTATTATCCCGGCGGACGCCGCGTCATCCCGTTCAACGAGATGAAGCAGAAGCACCCCGAACGAATCATTGAATTCGCGGTCAAGCGCATGCTGCCCAAGAACGCCATGGGCCGCCGCATGATGACCAAGCTGAAGATTTACAAGGGCGGCGAGCATCCGCACATCGCCCAGCAGTGCAAAACCCTCGATCTTTCCAAGATCTGACCGAATTGGAGTACGCCTTGCCTGAGAACGCCACGAACATGACCGGCCCCGCACCCGCGGGTGATGCCAAGCCCGCCAAGGGCAGAACTTATTTCTGGGGCACCGGCCGTCGCAAGACCGCCGTCGCCCGCGTCCGCATCGCGCCCGGCAGCGGCAAGTTCTTGATTTCGGATCGCGAGATCAAGGACTATTTCTACAATCACAAATCGCGAACCGATATCCTCGCTCCGCTCAAGGCCACCAACACCTTCGGCAAGTGGGATGTCTTCGTGAATGTCGATGGCGGCGGCCAGAGCGGCCAAAGCGGCGCGATCGTCATGGGCGTGGCCCGCGCCCTCATGAAGGCCGACCCCTCGCTCGAACAGACCCTCCGCGATAGCAACTTCCTGACGCGCGACTCGCGCAAGGTCGAACGCAAGAAGGCCGGCCAGCCCGGCGCCCGCAAGCGGTTCCAGTTCTCCAAGCGATAACCGGCCTATCACGTTCAGCAATTCAAAGGCCCGATGTCCTTGCAGACATCGGGCTTTTTTTGTTTCCACCACGTTTGGAAGTCATTCTGGAATCATCGCCGCGATTCGCTCAATTGGATGAAGGACGCGCACTCCCGTGTGATGCTCGATCTGATGCCGACAACTGAACCCGGATGCCACGATCTCCGCCCCGCCGCGCGATCGAACGGCGGGAAACAGGCGTTGCTCGCCGGATGCACGGGCCACGTCGTAGTGCTCCGTCTCATGCCCGAATGAGCCGGCCATACCGCAGCAGCCGCTGTTGATCTCATTCGCCACGCCGATAACAAGAAGCACGGCCATCGCATCCGACGTTCCCACCATGGCCTTCTGGTGACAGTGGCCATGCAACAGACAGTCGGCGCGTTGCTCATCTGCGGACGATGATGTGGCACCAACCAGTGCGTCGATGAACGGCGGACGCGCAAGCAGCGAGTCGATCATCACGGCATGCGATCCAACAGCGCGGGCTGCGTCGGTGCGAACCAGTTGCGGCCATTCATCCATTAGGGCCGAGGCACAGCTTGGTTCCAGACAAACGATCGGAATGCCGGCTCGGGCCAAGGGCTCGAGCGTCGCGATGTTGCGTTCGGCAAGTTCCCTTGCCGAATCGAGAAGCCCCTTGCTGATCGCGGGTCGTCCGCAACACACCGTCTCCGGCACGACGACATGACAGCCGACGGACTCCAGCACCCGCACCGCCGCAATCCCGACCTCCGGGGCGAAACAGTTGGTCCATGTGTCGATGAACAGGCAGGCCTGAGTCTTGACTCTTAAGTCCTGAGTTGCCGCTGGACGTGCGACAAACCACTCGCGAAACGTTCGCCGGGCGAATCGCGGCAGCGGCACGCGGCGGTCGAACCCCAGCACCACATCCGCCATCGCCCGTCCCAGCTTCGATTGACTCACTGCATTGACCAACGGCGCAAACTCGCAGGCCAACGGCGCGATCTTCGGCAGCATCGCCACGAGACGGCTCCGCAGCGGCACGCCGCGCCGCTCGTTTCGCCGGTGAAGCCATTCGGCCTTGAGCTTCGCCATGTCGACGCCGGTCGGGCATTCCGTCTTGCACGCCTTGCACGACAGGCACAGGTCCATCACCTCATCTAGTGCGGGGTCGTCCAGCCCGTTCAGCAACGACTTGTCCGACAGTGCCATTCGCAACGCATTGGCCCGCGCCCTCGTCGTGTGCAGTTCGTCACCGGTTGCGACGTACGACGGACACATCGTGCCGACCAATTTCTGGCGACACTGACCGACGCCGCTGCACATTTCGGCGAGGCCAAGCATCCCGTGATGCGCGGAGAAGTCGAGGACGGTAAGTTCTGAGTCCTGAGTCTTGAGTCCTGAGGATTCGACATCGCGAAGTTCCTCATTCGCCTGCGGAACCCAGCGCAGATTCTCTGTCATCGGGAGTGGATCAACGATCTTGCCGGGATTAAGAATCCCCATCGGATCAAACGCGGCCTTCACGCGCCGAAAGGCCTCCAGCAGGCGCGGGCCGAACATCTTGGCGATCCACTCGCTGCGGACGAGGCCGTCGCCATGCTCGCCGGTATTGCTGCCGTTGAACTCAAGCGCGAGCGAGCTGATTCGATCCGCCACGCGGTGCATCCGTCGCACATCGTCAAGCCGACGCAGGTTCAACACCGGCTTCACGTGCAGGCACCCCACGCTCGCGTGTGCGTAGTAGCTCGAGTGCTCCACGCCCTCTTCGCGAAGCACCTGCATGAACCGGGCGATGTACTCATGCAGCCGCGAAGGATCGACCGCCGTGTCATCAACAAAATCGTACGGATGCCGCTCGCCGGGCCGCGACATGAGCAAGCCCAGCCCGGCCTTTCGAACAATCCATACGTCGGTCTGTCGCGCGTCATCGGCAATCACCTTGCACGAGTAACTCGTCGAGCGCTGAGCCATCGCAGTCGCAACACCCTCTAACCGGGTGGCCAACCGCTCCGGCGCATCGTCGAACAGCTCAATCACCAGCACCCCGCGCGGATCGCCCTCGATAATCTCAATCTGCCTCGCCAGCCCCGCGCTGGCCCGCGCTGCGTCGATCAGCAATTTGTCGAGCAGCTCCACCGCCGCCGGCGAATGTTCCAGCGCCACCGGCGTCGCCGACAACGCATCGAGCAAGTCGTGAAAATGTGCGACGACCAGTCCCTTGCACGCCGGAAGCGGCTCCAGTTTCAACACCGCGCCGATGACGATTCCCAGCGTACCTTCACTTCCACACACCACCGTCTCGACATTCACCCGCCCGCCATCCACGCGCAGCCGATCCAGCGCATATCCCCCGTTGCTCCGCAGAATCTTCGGAAACCGCGCTGTAATCTCCGGCGCGTACTCCCGCCCCACATCCCGCAGCGCCGCCTCGCACCGTTCCGCCAAGTCTGACTCGCGCCGCGCGCTCCCATACTCCGCGACCACAGACGGTTCCCCCCACCACGCGATCGATCCATCCGCCAGCACGACCTGCAACGCCGCGACATGATCCACCGTCCGCCCATAGATCACCGAATGCGCTCCACAGGAATTGTTCGCGATCATCCCGCCGATCGTCGCCCGGCTGCTTGGCGCAACATCCGGCGCAAACTGCAAGCCGTGCAGCTTTACGACGGCATTTAACTCATCCAGCACGACGCCCGGTTGAACCACCGCCAGCCGCCGAACCGAATCGACCGACAAAACGCGGTTTAGAAATCGCGAACAGTCCAATTGCAGCCCGCGATTTACCGCCCCGCCAGTCAAGCCCGTCCCCGCGCCGCGCGGCGTGATCGGCACGGCATGTCGCGCGCACGCCCGCACCGCCGCCTGCACATCCTCCATCGTTCGAGGAAGCAGCACGCCATCGGGCACGATCTGATAGATGCTCGCGTCCGTCGCGTAGAGCGCTCGATACAGCCGATCGGCCCGTATCTCTCCCGTGAACGTGCCCTGCAACTCCGCAAGCGCCGCGCCCACGGCTTCGGTCGCTCCCTCGACTCGCCTGCCTGACTCTGTCACCACGTGCTCCGTCCGCTCAGCGCGATTCGATCCGTCAGCATCTCCGGCGGCATGTTGTACCAAGCGGTGGTAATCATCCCGAGCGCACGGCCGTTCTCTTTGCATCGCTTGGCGTGTGTCGTAATGTTCGCCTCGAACCGCGCGAAGTTGGGCCGCCCATCCACCATGTCGCCGTTGCCCATCGCCGTCGGGCTGGTGATCACGTCGAACCCGCGATCCTGGTAATACTCCAGATAAGGTAAAGCACGCACCCATCGGGGAAACGCATCGCCGAGGTACCGGCCGAACGCCGCCATGAAGCGTTTGCCCACTGCGCCGGGGAGCCGCGCTGCGTGTGAGTAATTCTTCATCACGCCGCGCTGAACATCGCTCAGCGTTTTTCGCCGGCCGGGCAGCATCCATCGCCAGTCATGCGCCACGCGCGGCGCGCCGTCAATGTGGGCCATGCGCGGAATCAGCACCGGCGTCGGATCGGCCACGACGATGTAATCCCAGTAGTTGATAATCGTTTCCTTTGGTAAATGGTCCAGCGCATCGGGAAACGCACACGGCGTGTCGTCCCAGATGATCGGCCGCCGGCCACTTTCCAACACCATCCTCGTCAACTCCCCCATGTGCTCGCCATAGATGGCCCCGATACTCGATTGCCCGCGCCGTGGTGTGCACCGCGAACACTGCCCAACTTTTCGCGCTTCATCGCCGCCAAGGTGAAAACGTGTAGCCTTTGGGTGCCGAGCCATTACCTCCTGCACCAACGATTTCACCAGCGGCAGCGCGTCAGGATGGGTTGGGCATATTAGGTTGTCTCGCTCCGCCCGCTCTCGCAGGCCCGCGTGTTGCTCATTTCGCAGTACATACTCCAGATGGGCGATCGACTGTTGAAGCGGAATGACCTCTAAGCCAAGCCGCGCCGCTTCCTCGAGCAGTCGCTCCACGTCGCCGATGGCCAGCGCGTTGGCGGCCCGAAGGTGCGAGTGCTTCTCAAACGGAAATCGCGGCCCGTACTCGACCAAGACCACATTCATCCGGACTGACGCCGCGACCTCCATCAGTCGAATGGCCTCGTCCACGCCCATCCGCTGGTAGCTCTCGAAGTTCAGATGAAATCCGCGAACGGAGAGCGGCGGGGTCGATGCAGGCTCGCGCGGCGTGTCGATCATCAGCCGCAGTATAGCGAACCCGACGCGGCAGCTTTATCGCGATGCCGACCTCCGCTATGGTGCATCTCCATGTGCGGAATCGTTGGAGGAATGTCAGCCGAACCACTCCCCTTTCTTGACGACCCGTCGCGCCTTGACCGCGCCATTGACACGCTTGCCCATCGTGGCCCGGACGACCGCGGCGTCTATGTTTCGGCCGACCGTCGCGCATTCCTCGGCCATCGCCGGCTCTCGATCATCGATCTTGGCGGCGGTCATCAACCCATCACCAATGAGACCGGCGACGTTCGACTGTGTTACAACGGCGAGATCTACAATTTTCGCGAGTTGCAACCCCTTGTTTCGCAGCGCGGCCACCGCCTCGCGACGCACACTGACGGCGAACCTGCCTTGCACCTTTACGAGGACGACCGGGCCGGGTTTCAATCGCACCTGACGGGCATGTTCGCCCTCGCCATCCTCGATGAACAACGCGATGAACTATCCCTGACGCGCGACCGCCTCGGCATCAAGCCGCTCGTGTACTACTTCGACGGCCGCACCATACTTTTCGCCTCCGAGATCAAGGCCATCCTTGCCCTGCTTCCGAAAGCACCCGCGATCAACGCGTTAGCCCTTCGCCAGTACTTGAGATGGAAGTACATCCCCTGGCCGCTGACGATCTATGAAAACATCTTCAAACTCCCGCCCGCGCACACGCTCACGACACGCCGAAGCGGCGACCAATTGACGCTCGATACGCGACCGTACTGGCAGCTCGACTACGGCGCATCACCGATCACCGACGAATCGGCCGCCATCGATGAACTCGACGCACTCCTTCGCGACGCAGTGAAATGCCACATGGAGTCCGACGTCGAAGTCGGCGCACTCCTTTCCGGCGGTGTCGATTCCTCGCTTGTCGTTGCCCTCGCTTCCACCGTTTCCAACCAACGCATCAAGACCTTTTCCGTCGGTTTTGACGAGGCCGGCTTCGATCAACTGCCCTTCGCACGAACGCTCGCGACGCGCTACAACACCGAACACGTCGAGGAAGTGGTGCGCCTCGACCCGATGGAAACGGTCGCCCGACTCGCCCGGCAGTTCGACGAACCCTTCGCCGACTCCTCCGCCCTCGCCTGCCTTCGTGTCTGCGAAGTCGCAAGCAAACGCGTCAAGGTCGTTCTCACCGGCGACGGAGGGGATGAGACCTTCGCCGGCTATAACCGCTATCAGGAGATCGTCGACGCCCACGCCGAGCCTTCCGCAATCGAGCGATTTACCGCCCACGCCGTCATCGCCTCGTCGAGCGCCCTCTTTTCGCCTGAGGCCAAATACCTGCGACGTTATCGTGCGAAACTTCTATCACCGCGCGAACAACATCGAGTGCATCAATACCAATTCTCCGACTGGTTGTGCGAACGCATTCTCACGCCGGACTATCGGCGCGCGCTCCGGCCCGATGGCTTCGATCACCTGCTCCACCATGCCGATTCGCAGCGTTGGAGACCGCTGCCGGCGGCTCAATACGTCGATGTAAGCACCTACCTCCCCGAAGACATCCTCATGAAGGTCGATCGCACCAGCATGGCCTGCAGCCTTGAGTGCCGCGTGCCCCTGCTGGACCATCGCGTGACGGAGTTTTCCGCACGCCTCTCCGACGATCTGAAGATCCGGGGCGGCGTGCGCAAGTTTCTCCTGAAAAAAGTAGCGGAACGCTACGTCCCGCACGAATTGCTCTACCGCCCCAAGATGGGCTTCCGAATTCCCATCCGCCGCTGGTTCAAACGCGACCTGCTCGAACAGACTTCGCGACTGCTCGTCAACGGCGCGCTGATGCAACGGGGAATTCTCAATCCAGCCGGCGTAAGGTGGATGCTGAGTGCCCAACGCCGCCCGTGGATCGATTTCGGAAGCCAGCTTTGGGCGCTGCTCATGATGGAGCAATGGGCGCGAGCGAATGCGTGAGCCTGGAAAAAGGGCCGCTCACGACGGCGACGCCTCAAACTGGCGAACGTCGGCCGGCGCGTATAATCGACCCCACGATCATGTGACGACGGAAATGCCCGTCGTTCTCGAAAGGACAATGACTCATGAAGGTTTCGTCGTTGCGATACGTGGCGAAAAGACCGGTGGGACGAATGAACAGGCGCGCCACAGCGCTTTCATTCATGATTCTGCTGACGATCCCTACGGTTGGGTGCTCCACGCTGGGGCCGCGCACGATTCGATCCGATCGATTCAATTACAACCAGGCCGGCGCGGAATCCTCCAAGGAACAAATGCTGCTGAACCTCGTTCGGCTCCGATACGGCGAGCCTCTGTATTTCCTCGAGATATCCTCCATGCTCAGCCAGTTCAGCATTGAAGCCGCCGGATCCTTTTCGACATGGCAAAACGACCTCCATGGAGTCCTGGGGCCGAAGGTCAGGGCCGCAGCCGGTGTGGATGGTGACGCCAGTGAACAAACCACCTTCGGCGCGAATCTGGCCTACACCGACAAACCCACCATCACCTACCGGCCGATTCAGGGTGAGGAGTTTTCCAAGCGCGTCATGACCCCGATCACGCCGAGTGAATTGATTAACCTGGCCAAATCAGGATGGAGCATCGACCGGTTGTTTTTCTGTTGCGTCCAAAGTGTGAACGGCATCAGCAATCGTGCGCTACACGATTCGAACGATTCATCCGCGCGTGACACCAGTAAGTTCGAAAGGCTTACGGGGCTAATGAAGAAATTTCAAGATTCGGGGCGTCAAATGTTCGCAACGGAGGTGGAGAACGGGGCGCCTGTAATCGTAATCTATGTTCCAGAAAACATCGCTGGCCTCGAAAACGAATTACGTGAGGCTCGGGAACTGCTTGGCTATCCGCCGACCGGCGATCTCAGGCTTCGCGTCACAGACAACGCCTATCGGCATTTGCCGGACGAAATGGCGATCCACTCCAGATCCTTATTGGCGTGTTTGTATGCGATGACTCATGAAATCAATGTTCCGCCGGCCCACCGCAAGAAAACAGATCCAGTGATTGACCGCACACACGCTGACAATGCTCAAGGGGACAGTTTCTTGCACGTTGAGCACAGCCGCCTGCCGCAGGCGGATCCATTTGCACAGGTCTACTACAACGGATACTGGTTCTACATCTCGAATGACGACTGGTCCTCAAAGCGGACATTTGCCCTCTTTACATACCTCTTTTCGCTTCAGGCATCCAACATCCCGGGCGCCTCGGCACCGGTCGTCGCCGTCGGAGCCGGACGATAGAGGGGCTATTCGAGCCGGTCGGCTAATGAAAATGGGATTAGTTTGAGGGCCCGGTCGTCGGCGGGGCAACAGGCGTAGGCTTTTCTTCCTTGGCAGGCTCCGGCTTTGCCTCTTTGGCGGACTCCGCGGCCTGGGATGTCGCCGCGACGGTTCGCAGCTTGGGTGACGACCCATCCGCCTTTTGCCGGGCCAACTCATCACGCGACGATCCTGCCAGCGTCTCAAAGTTGCGATCGAGCAGCTTCTTCTTGTCGTCGTTCACATTGGCCCGCTGCTTGCTGTCGACGAGGCCGTCCAGCCGGCGATCCATGTCGATGAACATCTCCCGCACCGGCTTCTCAAGCTCAGTCTTTTTCACCGCGACTTCCTGAATCTTCGTCTTGGGCGCGCCGGCCAGCTTCATGCTCGACTCAACCGCCTCAAACTCGGCCTTGTGTTTCTGGCGGTACTTGATGGCCTGCTCTTTGGTGTCCTTGTGAATGCGATCCCGCGCGGCGTTCGCCTGCTTCTCATCAAACCCGTAGGTGTCGATGAACAGGTTCACATACGCCAGCCAATTATCTTCCGGCTCTCGCCGCACGATGGCCGGCGGAACCACGGACTTCTGGCCTTGCTGCGGATTACCGACCGTTCCCGGCCCACCTTCAGCGCCCGATGTTCCCGGCAATTTCCCCGCGGGTGTATTGCCCTTCTTCCATTCCTCCATGGTCCGCGAGATCTGGTCGAAGTTTGTGTCCATGAGCGCCAGGTCGGCGTCGTGCGTTTGCTTTTGCGTGGGGTCGAGAATGGCCCGCCATTCCATGTTGCCGTCTTTGATGGCCTTGGCCGCTTCGGCATAGATCGGCGCTGCACGGGCCGCCCACTTCATGTAC
>CAZSBF010000052.1:0-29242 GCA_964605185.1 uncultured Planctomycetaceae bacterium | reverse complement strand
GCGGGTCGGCCGAGTAAATCCCGTCTACGTCGGTGTAGATCTCGCATACATCGGCGCCAAGCGACGCCGCCAGCGCGACGGCCGTCGTGTCCGACCCGCCGCGGCCCAGCGTGGTAATGTTCAGCGCTTCGTCCACGCCCTGAAATCCGGCGACAATGACGATGGCACCTTTGTTCAGATGATCGAGGATGCGGCTGCGCTCGGTAATCTCCCGAATCCGCGCTCGGCCAAAGGACTTGTCAGTTCGCAGTCCGACCTGGCCGCCCGTCAGGCTGATGGCATCGTGTCCGGAATGATGAATGGCCATGGCCATGAGTGCGATCGAGACCTGCTCACCGGTAGAGAGCAATTGGTCCATCTCCCGCCGGCTGGGTCGATCGGTGATCTGATACGCAAGATCCACCAGTTCATCGGTGTGTTGGCCCATCGCCGAAACGACGACAACGACTTTGTTGCCCTCCAACTTCGCGCGTACGCACCGGCCCGCGGCGCGGTGAAACAACTCCGCATTCGCCAGGCTCGTGCCCCCGAATTTTTGGACAATCAGCCCCATGGGCGCATTCACTCCATCATGCGGAATTACCGCCAAGTCAACCGTCCGCTTCCACGACGGATCGTCCCGATTCTATACACCGTCTCGCCCTGTTTTTCCAGAAAGGCCGCCACCGTGTCCGCGAAGGCCTGCGGCACGACGACCACGAACCCGATTCCCATATTAAACACACGGAACATCTCGGCTTGCGCCACCCCGGCGCTTTGAATCAGCCGGAAAATCGGCGGCACACTCCACGACTTCCGAGAAAGTTGCACGTCGCAATTCGCCGGGATCACGCGGGGAACATTGCCTTCCAACCCGCCGCCGGTGATATGCGCCATGGCCTTAACCAGGTTCTTCTGGCGATAGGATTTGAGCAGCGCCTGTATGCTCTTCGCATAAATCCGCGTCGGCCGCAACACGGCGTCGACTAGCGGCTCTCCGAGTTGAATCTTCGGCTTCTTCGGCAGGCTCGCCAACGCCTTTCGAGCCAGAGCATATCCATTCGAGTGAAGACCACTCGACGCCAGTCCCAAGACCACGTCCCCCGGCTCCACGTCACGGCCGTCGATGATTCGCCGCCGCTCGACCACACCGACGCAGAATCCTGCGAGGTCAAAATGGCCTTTCGCGTACAGATCCGGAAGTTCCGCCGTTTCACCGCCGAGCAGGGCGCAGTTCGCGAGGTTGCATCCGCGTGAAATGCTCTCCACCATCGCCGCGATCCACGCGGGTTCCAACTTATGGCATGCAATATAGTCAAGAAAGAACAGCGGCTCGGCCCCGCAGGTGATCACGTCGTTCACATTCATGGCGACAAGATCGATTCCCAGCCCTTCGACGCGCTTGTATTTCATCGCCAGGAGCAGCTTGCTACCCACGCCGTCCGCTCCCGATACCAGCACCGGGTCCTTGTAGTTCCGGCGAAGCAGTGGCTCGCGAAAATCCAGTCGCATCAGTCCGGCAAATGCATTGTGCCGCGAGAGTACGCGGGGATCGTATGTCCGTTTCAGGGAGTGGCCGATCTTGTCGACCATTTCGTCGTTGGCCGAAATGTCCACACCCGACCCACGATAGGTAAGCTTGGCTTTCCGCGTCCGTGCAGTGGGCATGAGGCACCTAGAGAGTGACAACGAGTGATCGAGCCTCAGATATAACGGACCTTTCCCCGCATGTCGACGCCCCGGCGATCGCGCCGAAATGTCGCGACAATTAGCCGTCTTGGACCGGCCCGCGCCCCGCCCTAGAATGCGTCAATGTCCGATTCCCCGCACCCTGACGCGCCTTCCCCGTCGCGCGCCAGTGACGCTGATCTTGCGATTCTCATAGCCTTGATGCTTGCCGTCGCCGCCGCAGCGGCATGGACTCACTGGCCCGCACTCTCCGCGCAGGCGGTTTGCTTCGACGATTCCCAATATGTCATCGCGAATCCGTTGGTTCGCGTTCCGAGTTGGGACTCCGTCAGCCGTTTCTTTGGCGAGGTGCTTACGCCAACGGCCGTAAGCGGTTATTACCAACCACTCACGCTGACCTCGCTGATGCTCGATGTCGCACTGGCCGGCAATGCAAACGACCTCGGCGTCTTTCATCGCACCAGTCTGCTACTTCACATCGCCAATACACTTCTGGTCGTCATTTTTCTATTCCAACTCTTTGCGCGGCCCGTTCCAGCCGCCCTAGTAGGGCTGCTGTTCGGCGTGCACCCATTGACGGTCGAGTGCATTCCATGGAGCGGCGAGCGAAAGACCCTGCTGGCAACGTTTTTTGCCCTTTGGTCGCTCGTTTTCTATCTGCGTCATGTGCAGAGTCGAGATGCCCGCTGGCTCATCGGCGTATGCGTCGCTTATGTGCTGGCGCTTTTGTCCAAGCCGACGGCCGTTCCACTCCCGTTGCTCATGCTCGTCCTCGACTGGTGGCCGTTGAATCGTTTCAACCGTTCCTCGGTGATCGAGAAACTGCCACTGTTCGCCCTCGGCGGTGTGTCCGCCATCATCACGTTTGTATCTCAATCGCGCACGGCCGGCGCGGGCCTTCAGGGTGAGCACGTGGTCATCACCGCCGCACTCACGGTCTGCCACAACATCGTGTTCTATTTGCGTAAGTTTTTTTGGCCTACGAACCTCACACCGTACTATCCGTATCCAGAACCGTTCGACTTTTCCAACACGGCAATCCTTTACGGCCTCATCGGCACTTTGATCCTGATCCCAGCCGTTTTGTGGTCGCTTCGTCGCACGCGTTCCATCGCCGCCGGGCTGTTGTTCTTTTTTCTCGCCCTCTTGCCGGTCATGCAACTCGTCGGCTTCACCATAACCATCTGTTCCGACAAATTCATGTATCTCCCGATGATCGGCCTACTCGTGTTGATCTGTTCCGCCGTATCGGCAGCTTGGGCCAAATCCGTACTGGCGCGGATCGTTATCACCGGCGTAGCGTTGGCGCTGGCCGCGACGGGTTCAGCAAGGGCGCGGGAGTATTACCCCGCATGGAAGGATAGCGAGTCGCTACATCGCCACATGATTGCCCATGCCCCCAATTCCGGAATGTTGCAAGACCTGCTCGCGGGCGACCTGATGAATCAGGGAAAGATTGACGAGGCGTTGGAGATTCAGAAGAAGGCCGTCGAACTCGACCCCACGTTTCCAACAGCAAGGCAGAATTACGGCACATCCCTGATGCACAAAGGACGCTTCGACGAAGCCCGCGCCCAATTCGAAGAGGCCATCAAACTCGCCCCCGACTATTGCCTGCCGTATGCCAATCTCGGAAATATTTACGCAACGCAGAAAAACTTGGACAAAGCGATTGAGCTGATGAAAAAGGCCGTCGAATTGGAACCATCGCTACCCGACGTCCATTACAACCTCGCAACCCTCCTCGCCCAGCAGCGCAAGGCAGAGGAAGCGGCGAAGCATTTTGCCCAGGCCATTTTCTACAAGCCCAATTATCCCGAGGCGCACAACAACCTCGGCATCCTGCTCGCCCAAACCAACAACATGGACAAGGCCATTGAGAATTTCCAGCAGGCCGTTCGCCTTCGGCCGAATTACGTCTCGGCCCGCGGCAACCTCGCCCGCGCCCTCGATCGTCAGGGTCGCAGAGCGGAAGCGCTCAAAGAATACATCGAAATCACAAAGCTCGATCCCAACGACGCGGCGGCGCGGCGCGCCGTGAATGCGCTGACTACGCGCCTGCCAATGAACGCAACGTCGCGTCCCGCACAGGCCGCACCCTCGATGCCGGAGCCGCCGCAATAAGCTGGCGACTCAAAGGCGCACGTCCCAAGCCTCAAGCCTTCACTCTACTTCGCCCGCTTCGGATACGCCGGCAGGGCCGGAATCTTCTTCGGCTCCTTCGCCAACAAATCCAACAGGTGTCCGATCGTCGCCTCGAGCTGCGCGTCCCGGCCTTTGATCACATCTCCGGGCAGGTTTTGAACTTCGATGTCCGGGTCGACGCCATGACCTTCGATCAACCACTTCCCATCGCGCACCCCATAGGGCGCGAACTGTGGCGGCGTGATCGTGCCGGAATCGACCAGCGGCTGGTGCGGTTCGATGCCGATCGCGCCACCCCACGTGCGCATTCCGATGAGCTTTGCCAGCCCCTTGATCTTGATCGCCTCTGCGAAATACTCACCATTCGAGCCGGTATCTTCGTTAATCATGACGGCGAGATGGCCGAAGAATGCCCCCTCGGGATTTCGCACAACCTTGCCCTCGCGCGCCTGCGTCACTGACCAGAGTTGCCGCTCGAGCCGATCGATGATCATGTCACCGACAAAGCCGCCGCCGTTGTAGCGTTCATCAATGATGATGGCCTCCTTCGTGTGCTGCGGGTAATACCAGCGGTTGAACTCGATCAGGCCCGGCAGGCCCATGTCCGGCAGGTGCAAATAGCCGATCCGCCCGCCAGACGCTTTGTTTACGGATTCGCGGTTTCGCTCGACCCATTCGCAATATCGAATCGCCATCTCATTTGCGATTGTTCGTGCTAGATAGGTCTTCGCGCCGTCCTTGCTGTCACGCGTGTTGTACATGACGTGAACGGCCTTCTCGGATTTATTTTCGAGGTACTTGTACACGTTGTCGGTCGCACGAATTTCTTCCCCGTCAATCGCGATCAGGAAATCCCCCTCCTTGATCGGGCAATCCGGTTCGGCCAGCGGCGAACGGTGCGACTCATCCCAATCGACACGCGGCACGATGTTGGCGATCCGGTGGTGGCTCGCCCCGGCAGGTGTGTCGAAATCCACTCCCAAGAGGCCGACGGCCATTTTCTTCGGATTGATCTGCTCGTCGCCGCCGTAGACATAGGTGTGTCCGGCGTTTAACTCGCCGATCATCTCACCGATGAGGTAAGTCAGGTCGCTGCGGTTGCCGCAGTTCGGCACGAATTTGCGATACATCTCGCCGATGGCGTTCCAATCCACGCCGTGCAGGCCGGGGTCGTAGAACCAGTCGCGCTGCACACGCCATGCCTCGTTAAACATCTGCAAGTATTCGGCCTGGCGGTCGACCTTGAACTTCACTTTCCCCAGTTCGATCTTGCCGTCGCCGACCTTTCCTTCCTTGCCGACGCCGAGCACGCCGATGGTTCCGCCGGAGCGGTAGCCCATTTTCTTTCGGTCGGCCGAGAAATGATAGTTGTTGATGCCACCCACGAGCTTCTTGGCCTCGCGATCCTTGGGTTTGGCATCAATCTCATAGTGATAAAGATCAACCTTGGACGCCGTGTGGTCGTTGACCACCTGATACTTTTCAAACTCGAGTTCCTCCTTCTTGAGGAAGCAGAAGCCGTCGTCCGTTGCTTCCACGCGGAAGTAATTTCCCGCGTCCACGCCCTCCACCGGAATAATTCGCCGCTCAATGCCGTCGAGATCGACATGCGTCTTGACCGGTTCCGCCGCTTCGTCCTTTTTGTCCTTCTTCTCGTCCTTCTTGTCATCCTTCTTCGCATCGGCGGCCTTTTCCAGGTCTTCCTTCGGTGCAAAGGGCGACGGCGCATCGGCCTTCAGCGTCACAACGTACGGCCGGCACATATTCAGGCAGATGTGGTTCTGATCGATCATGCCCATCGTCGGCTGCACGGTTCGATTGGACAGGAAATACAAATACCGCCCCTTGGGGTCGAACGACGGACTCCACGACGTGTGCCAGTCGTTGGTTACCGCCCGGCTCTTTTTCGACTCCAGCGAGTACAGGTGGATCGTCTCATTCATGTTCTCCGTCATCTTGGTGTAGGCGATCCACTTGCTGTCCGGCGACCACACGTAGTCCTGAATGCCCCATCGCTCCCAGCCGTCGTCGTAGTCGGCGGCGTCGATCGTGCTAATGCCTCCGCCCGCCACGTCGACCATGTTGAGCTTCATGGACTTGTCAGAGAAAAGAATCCATTTGCTGTCCGGTGACCACGTCAGTGAGTTACGAAATCCCTTGTTGCCCTTGGTGAGCTGCTTCCACTCGCCCTCGCCGGTCTGATTGACGAGGTAGATTTCCTCCTCGCCTGTCTTGTCCGAAAGAAAAGCGATCCACTTGCCGTCGGGCGACCAGGCCGCGTTCTTTTCCCGACTCTCCGACGCGTTGGTGAGGTTCACGGGCTCACCCTGCTCGGCCGCAATATTGAGAATTTCTCCGCGCGTCTCCAGCAGCATCCGCGACCCGCTGGGCGAAAGGTTGAACGTCCCCTGATCCTTGGACGCATCGACGTACCACGGCCGCATCTTCACGAGGTCCGTCGGGATGTTGACCTCCACCTTGCGCGATTTGCCCGAGGCGAGATCGAATACATACAGCGACTCGGCGTATTGGTATACAATCGCCCCCGGCCCCATCGACGGGTATTTCACGTCATAGTCCTTGTAATGCGTGAGCACGCTCGTCTGCTTCGAGCCGATGTCATACTTGCAAATGTTCAGCGTGCCGCCCTCGCGATCCGACGTGAAATAGATGCCGTCGGCGGCCCACATCGGCCAACTGTTCGTGCCGACCCAGTCGGTGATCTTCTGATAGTCGCCCGACTCAAGGCTGCCCATCCAGATGCACGGCGCCATGCCGCCCTGATAGCGCTTCCACGTTCGGAACTCAGTGCTGATGCGGTTGTAGGCGATGGATTTCCCGTCCGGCGAGATGGCGGTCAGCCCGGCGCGATCCACGGGCAGGCGCTCTTCCATGCCGCCGTCGACGGAGACCTTGTAAATCTGATCGGCCCGGTTGGGGAAGGTGCGTTTCGAGCGAAACAGTATCGACCGGCCATCCGGGAACCACTCCAGCATGTTGTCGGCCTCGGGGTGCCACGTCAGCCGCCGCGGCGAACCGCCGCGCGTCTCCATGATGTAAATATCCGTGCCGCCGTCGTACTGGCCGGTGAAGGCGATCATGCTGCCGTCGGGGCTGAACTTGGCGTACTTCTCCTCGCCAACATCGTTGGTCAGTCGCGATGCATCGCCGCCGGCGGCCGCGACGAGCCATAGGTCGCCTTCGTAGGTGAAGACGATCTTGTCGTTGTGGATGTCCGCAAAGCGCATGAGATGACTCTCGGCGGCGGCGATGGAGCATAGGGAAAAGACGAGCGATGTCGATGCGAGAACTCGGCGAAACATGGGAAGACTCCTGATGGTTTGCTGAGGCCCCCAAACGGTCTCAGGGCCGGCCACGCGAAGGGCGTCCCCCTTCGTACGCGGCGGCTACGGCGGAGTGTAAGTCAATTGCCCGGAGTGCCCAAACCTGCGCGGGAAGCAGCCATGACATGCGAGGAAACCCCTCCAAACATCGTTGCAACATTGATCGCCCGGCGCGTAGCTGAGACGAGCAGGATGTAGCGTAGAAACAGCCACACAAAGGAAGTGAGGAGTGATAAGGAAAGTATGACACTCAGCATCAAGTAGGGCCCCGAGGACTTGTTTGGATTACCGTACGTGGTCCAAAACAACTGAACGATTCCTGCCGCGGCCGCCGCGCCCCCAATTAACCCAATGTGATCTCGGAGTCGCCTGGCTCGAAGTGCAAGCGGGTAGTCTGGAATGCGGTCGGCCATAGTCGCGAGGCTTGTGGTCGTCGCAATCCATAAAACGAAGCATGAAACAATGCACGTTGCATAAAGTATTGGAATGCAACCGAGCCGAAACGAATCTGAAAACAATACAGGACCAAACAAGATGAACATCACCAATGCTAACGATGTCGGAACCAGTGCGATGAGTAAACGTATTAATCCTTGATTGTCCAAGATCATTCCTCGCTTTGCTTGACGTGGGTCGCGAGTTGCGAACATCCAGGATGCGCACAAACCCACAATTACCGCGGAGGCATTGAACCACATCGCCAGGTTATTGAGGAAACCATTAGAGGGTGATGCATTCTGTGTATCCCCAAAAATGCGGGTGACCATCGCGAATGTCATTGATGCGTAGACGGTGACCGCACTGATTTGAATCAATAACAACCCGAGCCTCAATCGACGCAACCAACAAGCATCTGCATATCGCAGCAAATCCCCCCACAGTGACCGCTCAATCGGAATGCCGCACTCCGGGCATTTTCCATCCTCACGAAGTCCGCGCAGGTTGTATGCACACGACACGCACAGGATGTCTTCGTTGAGCTGGTTCGATTCGACTTGCGTCTCGGCCAATGTCTCTTGTGGCGCATCCGTCACGATTCGGCAGCCTCCCGCCAAACCACAATCCTACCAAACGAAGACAAATCCTTAAACTGGCCCCACCAACCCCATCACCGCCCCAGCCGGGTCTTGAATCGCGCAGAACTTCTGCCCGCCCATGTTTCGCGGGCCATCGAGCACCTTACCGCCCATGGCTTTGCACGCTTCAATGCTTGCGGTCAGATTTGCGACCGGCACATACACCAGCCATTGCGGCGGAATCTTGCTGTTTATGCCGCGGGCGTGGCAGATACCCGCCGCCGGCTCCGTTCCGCCCGGCGGCACCATCGAATAGTCGCTGTAGCCGCCCATCGGCACCTCCTCAAACGACCACCCGACGATCTTGGCGTAGAAATCGCGGACCGTCTCTGCGTCCGTCACCGTCAAATCCACCCAACCAACCTTGCCCACTTCATTTGCCATCTTAAATCTCCAAGCACCACTTTGAACGCGATGCCAATCACCCAACGCGGAGCGGAACAGCCGCAGCATTGCGCTTTGTCATTCTGAATTATTCATTCTGCATTTACGAAAGGATTTGCACCAGCATCCCGTCCCACTCGCTCTGAATGCGCTGGCACGTTTCCTCCGGCACCCCATACGTATTCATCCACATCCACACTTCCGGCGCGCCACCGCAGGCCTCGGCTTGAATGAGCAAGTATGCATTGTTTAGCCCCGACACCGTCGCCGAGAATTGCTTCGGCGGGTTCACCAGGTCCAACTTGCCTTCGTACCGCGTGCCCGACGGCGACGTGAATGCATACGCAGCACCGCTCGCCGAGCCGGTGATGGCCGACAGAGCATTCATGCCCTTCGGACCCAACACATCATTCCATGTTTGCTCGGCATCGCGCGTCGTCGCTCGGCGCGACCAGATGACGCGCCGCGGCGTACCTCGATGGTTCTCGAGGTAATGTCGCATCCCGCGAAGCTCGAAATCCCAGCCCTGCCGGACGGCGTCGTATTGCGTGTCCCAGTCGGCGCCCTGGCCGAAGCCCGAATGCACGAGTCGAAGCGTTGTCGCGCCGCCGCGACCTTCAAGAAGGTAATCCACCGTCAACACCACACCGCCCATCGTCCCATGCCCATCGGCAAGAGGCCACGTCGTCTTCAGCCGTCGATTCGGCTCCCAAATCAGTATTTCACTTTCGCCTTCGATGGGCGCGCCCCACGACATAAAGATTTTCCCGCCCACGCCCGGCGTTGCTTTCGCATTGAGCGGGAACCACCGCGTCAGTTCATCGGCCTCGGTCAGTGCCTTCCACACGGCCTCGATGGGGGCGTTTATCTCCATCACCTTTTCAACCGCCCGATTGGCCGCGGCGGAGGACATGTTCTGCACGTTTGTACTCATAGTCGCTCCTCGTCGTGATTGCCGATCCTCATCCGGCATCGTCGCCTTTCGTAATCGCCGGATACCCTCCGACGTAGAACTCAAACACGCGCCCACTGGTCGCCGATTCGTCGTGATATTTCGCAGTCAACTCGGCAATGGCGTTCGTCAAGTCCCGTGCGAATCCCTGCTGCGTCTCCGGCCCCGAGAATCGAATACTGACTTGCAGCGTCAGAGTAGGCAGCTTTTTCCGTGCGGCCGTCGCACGCTTCTCCAACACGGCGAGGTCGCGAATCGCTTTCGCCGCCACGGCCACCTGATAGGTTGATGAAAAACGATCCTCGATCATGGCCGGATTGCTCGCGAGGGAACCAAGCGTCGCCGGATTGATGACGTAGCTCGTCGCCGTGGCCCGAACGATTCGCTCCGTGCAATTTCCTTTGCGACGCTCCTCGACGAATTCGACGAGCTTGTGCCGCTCCAATTCGCGGAGGTGATAGTTCACGCGCTGCCGCGGCATCTTCAGCAAACGGGATAATCCGGTTGCGGAGTTGGGAACCTGCAGGTGTTCCAGCATACGCAGACGCAACGGTTCGAGCATCGCTGCGACTTGCGCCACGCCGGAAAGCGTCTCTAGTTTTCGTGCCGTCGACGTGGTCACGGGGTGCGCTCAGCTCCTTTTGCGAGGAACAACTGGCCAGTTCGTTTTCAGGGTTGGATGGTACATTAGAAAAATTAGTTTGTCAAGGAAAAATACGGTTTCAGAGAAATCGCCCCAACCTCAGCCATATCAACAACTTATTTCTACTGGTCAAATTCCACACTCCCGGATATCATCCCGCCCATTCGCTTGGTTCCCCACGCGCGGTCCGGTGGTACAGGCGAAGGTCAGACCCTGGAGCTCCACTTGGAACTACCCCGCCGAAAAGCCAATGACGTCTATCTTCCGGATGGTGCGTTTCGATCCATCATCGAAACCCTCCAAACCTACAAAAACGCCCACGACCTCAACATCGCCGTCGTCTATGCCTTTGATTTTCGGACGCGGATGTTGCCCTATTGGTACGCCGACAAGCGGATGGCACCCTGTTCCGTGCGCACCCTGGGCGACTGCCTGAATGAGGCCGGATTCAAAAACGTCCGGCTGATCCTTCAGCAGTGGACTCCCAACTTCAAACCCAGCAAGGCTCAGCTCGGCGGCAAGCCGATTGACGTGCTTCTCGTTTCTGCGATGCAGATCCACGCCGAGCACGCATACGAATTTATCCGCGACGCCCACACGCTCGGTGCGAATCGCCCCCTCATCCTCGCAGGCGGCCCCAAGGCCATTTACGAGCCCACGGACTACTTCGATCTCGGCCCGCGCCCAAGCATTGGCGCCGACTGCGTATCCACCGGCGAGGCCTACGTTTTTCTCGAATTGTTCAAACGCATCCTCGACAACCGAGCCACCGGCGAGAGCATGCTATCGGCCTATGAAAAGTGCCGATTATCCGGCAGGCTCGAAGACCTCCCCGGACTCGTCTATCTCGATCCGCAATCGCCTCCCGATAAGCCACACGCCATCAGCACCGGCGTGCAGCGCCTTCTACGCGATCTCGATGAAATGCCGATGCCCGATGCAGGCTATCGGTTGCTTGAGCCGCCGCACCGCAAAGAGACGCTCGCGGCCCATCCATATCCGCCGCGCAAGGTCGGCAAGTTGTCCATTGTGTGCTCAATCATCAGTACGCAGGGCTGTAAGTTCGCCTGCACCTATTGCCCGATCCCCGCGGTGAACCAACGCACCTGGCGGCACAAGAGCCCCAAACGCCTCGCCGCTGAAATCAAACACGTTTACGAAAACTTCGGCATCCACCAGTTTTTCAGCACCGACGACAACTTCTTCAACACCCGCGAAACCGTCATCGACCTGATGACGGAATTGAGCAAGACCACGACGCGCGGGAAACCGCTCGGCGAAGTTATTCAATTCTTCACCGAGGCGACCGCCTTCGACGTCTATAAGAACCGTGACATCCTCCCCCTTTGCCGAAAGGGTGGCCTTCGCGCAATTTGGTTTGGCATCGAGGACATCACCGCCGAGCTGGTCAACAAGGGACAGACCGCTGG
The DNA here is from genome assembly GCA_964605185.1 of uncultured Planctomycetaceae bacterium. GTDB lineage: Bacteria > Planctomycetota > Phycisphaerae > UBA1845 > UTPLA1 > JACRIM01. The sequence continues at coordinate 17,600 of CAZSBF010000052.1, read as the reverse complement.
CAAGGCCAAGGAAATCTATTCGCTCATGCGCGATCTGCAGATCGAGCCGATGGCCATGATGATCCACAACGACGACCAGGTGATTCGATCGCCCGAGGGCGACCTGTCCGGTCTCGTGAACCAGGCCAAATACATGTTCGACATCGGCGCTGTCTCCTATCAGTGCACTTACCTCGGCCCCGCCGTCGGGACGCTCGACTTCGAGCCGGCCGCACGGGAACGACGCATTTTCAAGACCGTTGGCGGTGAGACGATTCCTCAGGCATTTCAGGATGGCACGCACGTTGCAGCCTCCGCGCATCCCCGCCCGTGGGAGCGTCAGATGAATGTCCTGCGCGGCTATGCCACCTTCTACAATCCGATGAATACCATTCGGGTCCTGAAGAACTGGCGCCATGACCCGGTCGCCCCGCGACGGCTGCTCTTCCAGATTGTCGGACAAATCGGACTTGTCCTGACGTTCCCGCGCCTGTGGAGTTGGGCCAAGAAACTCAAGAAGGGTCCCATCGAAGTCTGGGACGGACTCCAACCCGCCCGCATTCCGATGATCGATGTGTCGACGAACACCGAAGTTCAGTGGGCCATCGAACATGTGCCGTCGTTGGACATTGGCAAGATTCACCGCGCCCCGCTGGTAAAGGAAGATGCCCGCGAATTGGTTACGGTGTAGTGGGAAAATCCATTGACCGATGCCATTCGAACTCGGCTACAACACCAACGGCTTTGCTCACCATCGGCTGACGGATGCCCTGCACGTCCTCGCGGACATCGGCTATCAGTCCGTCGCTATAACGCTTGACCATAACGCCCTCGATCCATACGGCGACAATCTGCTGGCCGATATCCGCCATGTTCGCGAGGTGCTCCGCGCGCGCGGCTTGTGCTGCGTAATTGAAACCGGCGCACGATTTCTGCTTGATCCGACGCGTAAGCACTACCCATCGCTGCTCGACCCCGATGAGTCGGCTCGTCGCCGGCGCCTTGATTACCTTCGCCGTTCCATCGAAATCGCGGTTGAGCTGGAGGCCGAGGCCGTGAGCTTCTGGGCAGGCCACGCCCAGCCAGGTTCGACGGATGCCGACAATTGGCCACTCCTTGTAGAGGCCTGCGACGAATTGCTCACTCGCGCCGTCAAGTACGACCTCCGCCTTGCCTTTGAGCCGGAACCGGGGATGTTTATCGAGCGGATGGCCCAATTCGCGAACCTCATCAACGAGCTGCACCACCCGCGATTCGGCCTCACGCTCGATGTCGGTCATGTCCATTGCCTATCCGACGGCACACCCGCCGAATGGATTCGCGCCTATTCGCATTGCCTGTTCAACATTCACATCGAGGACATGAAAGCAGGCCGACACGATCACCTAATGTTCGGCGAGGGCGATGTCGATTTCCCGCCGGTCTTCGACGCACTCCGAGAGGTGGGCTATAGCGGAAGCCTGAACGTAGAACTCTCCCGCCACAGCCACGACGCGGTGCACGCCGCGAAGCAAGCCTTCGAATTCCTCAACAAACTCAATACGTGACCCTATGCCCGACACATTCCTGATTTTCGTTTCCATGCCAGGGCTCCGCACGCGCGACCTCGCCCACATGCCGCGACTTCAGTCCATCGCCGCCGCCACCGGCGAACTCGTGCCGTCCTTCCCTTGCGTAACATCGCCGGTGCAGGCATCCATGCTCACCGGCCGAAGCCCCGAGATGCACGGCATCATCGGCAATGGCTTCTATCATCGGGAGCGAAACGAAGTTGAACTCTGGGTCGGTCGCAACGGACTCATTCAGGGGGAGCAAGTGTGGGACCGCCTGAAGAACGCAGGAATATCAAGTGCTACCTGGATGACGCAGAACATCAAGGATGCCGTCGCGGACTACATCGTCACGCCCGAGCCGATTCATCATCCCGACGGCCGAATGGACCTCTGGTGTTATTCCAAACCCGACGGACTCTATGAGAAGCTGCTCGCCGACCTCGGCCATTTCCCGTTGATGAACTACTGGGGGCCGATGGCCAACATCAAATCGACGCAGTGGATCGTGAACGCCACGTTATGGCTGCTTCAACGCGAGCGGCCGCGCTTCAATTTTGTGTACATCCCGCACCTCGACTATGCCGCCCAGAAGTTCGGCCCCAACAGCTCCCAGGCGGAGGCCGCCTGCCGCGAAGCTGACGAACAGCTTGGACGACTGATCGACGGCGCACGGGCGATCGGCCTGCCGCGCGTCGAATTCCTCGTCGTCGGCGAGTACGCCATCACAGATGTGTCGCGCGTCGTCTATCCGAACCGCATGCTTCGTGACGCCGGCCTTGTGAAGGTGACCGAACGCGATGGCGGCGACTACCTCGACATCGCCGGCAGCCCGGCCATCGCCGTTGTCGATCACCAGTTTGCACATGTCTATGTGAAAGATCGAACAGACGTCGACGGCGTGGCAGGCATCTTCGAGGGCTTGCCCGGCATTGCGCACGTCCTTGTCGGCGACGATAAGCAGAAGTGGGGCGTCGATCATGCTCGCAGCGGCGAAGTCATTCTCGTCTGCGAACCGGATACATGGCTGGCATACTATTGGTGGAAAGACGACGCCAAGGCCCCGCCCTTCGCCCGCACCGTCGACATTCACGCCAAGCCTGGCTACGACCCGGTTGAACTTTTCTTCGACCCCGCGACGAAGTCGATCCCGCTGAATGCGAGTCTCGTCAAAGGCAGTCACGGTGCAGCGGCTGATTCGCCTGACCAGCGAAGCGCAATCATCGCCAGCGATGCGTCATTGCTCTCAAGTCAAGTGGCACTTCGAGATACCGAAGTGTTTGGGCTCATCTCCCGCGCCATGACATGAGAAATAGCGAATACTCAAGTCTGTGGCCAAATGTCGACATTTCGTATTCCTATCGTGTACTCATGGCTTGCTCATCTGATGCTGTTTGCCCGACTATTGGCTGCCCACATTCCGGACATTTGCCGCTTTGATTGCCGGTCAGATTGTAATCACATTTTGAGCAGCGATTGCGATCTCGCTGGCGGAGAGTAGAGCGAAGAATGAATATGGCGGGCATCAAAGAGAAAATCAACAATGGTATATACAATGGAATGATGAACGAGTAGGAATCAGTGTACGAGCTGAATTTGGCATAAGGAGTCCATCGTAAAACGCCCAGCCCTTGGAATCCGAATATTTTGAATCCTGGCTTGTACATCACTGCGGAGCACCGAGTTGACACGCCGTTTCCGCTGAATGCGTTGAACATTATTCGATCGCAGGGAGCAAGGTTGCCATAGTCCATTATGTCTTTTGTTGGAGCGTTGGGAGGCAACGTACTAGGCATCGTCGGCAATTGCCATGTTAGAAAAAAATTGCCCGAAGCTAGCATGACCTTTTGTCGTCGAGACTCTAGTGCCCATTGAATACCAAAGGCGCTGACGAGCCATGCTGCCGACACAGTCATAACCGGCGACCACACCATAACTCGCAATGCCCTGCGACGAGCCTGTGGTTCGTGTGTTGCCATGCATCATCCTTGAATCGATTTCAGTGAATACGTATCACGTCTGAAAGCTCACCCGCCCGTGCTTCGTTGATCGGCTGATTTTCTCATGTGCCCACAGACCCGCCAACACGAATTCCACGCAGCTTGCCCGCATCGCCGCGTCGGTGGAGGGGTTGATTTCGAACGCCTTCTCCCACGCTGGCGGCACCCGCTTCAGCTTCTCCGCATATGCAGGTGATGGCAGCATGTCGCCCACTTCCACGGCGACGCCTTTGCCGAATATTGAGCTGATCTCCTCAAAGCCGTGCTGATCGCAGTACTCGTCAAATACCTTTTTAATCGCCGCGGCCTGCACGGACTCGATCACCTGCTGCTCGGTCATCTGGTGGCTGCTCATCCGGTCAAGCTCCAGCTTGCCCAGCGAGGATGATGCGATGTGGGCAAGATCGCTGATTCGCGGCACGGCGTGCGACTCTCCTAAGACCGCCGCACGACGACGAGCCCCGGCCACCATTGTGCGGTAATTGGAAATGGAAAATCGTGCGCTCACGCCGGACTGTGAATCGACGAACGGACTCTTCCTCGCCTCGATCGTCACCTGTTCGCAAACCTCCTTCATGAAGAGCGGCAACTTCACCGGGAACGGTCCGTTAAGATCCAGGCCGGCCTCCTGTTCCATGATGGCGATGCCCATCTCTCGCTCGCGCGGGTAATGCGTGCGAATCAGGGAGCCGATCCGATCTTTGAGCTGCGGGATCACCTTGCCGCTGCGGTTGAAGGTCGCCGGGTTTGCGGAAAAAAGTATGAATACGTCGAGGTCGAACCGTATCGGGTAGCCGCGAATCTGCACGTCGCGCTCTTCGAGGATGTTGAATAGACCGACCTGCACAAGCTCATCCAACTCCGGCACCTCGTTCATCGCGAAGATGCCTCGGTTCATGCGCGGGATCAGCCCAAAGTGAAGCGCATCCTCGGTGCTCATGCTGGTGCCAGATGCCAGCTTGGATGGATCGATCTCACCAACCACATCCGCGAATTTGGTTCCGGGCGCAAGGCGTTCGGCGTAGCGATGCTCGCGTGGCCACCACGCGATCGGCGTCGCGTCACCTTCAGCCGCAATCAGCCGCTGCGACGCCGCGCTAATCGGCCTAAATGGGTCGTCGTGCAACTCGCTTCCGGCGACATACGGAATTTCGGGATCAAGCAGTCGTACCAGCCCGCGCATAAGCCGGCTCTTGGCTTGTCCCTTCTCACCCAGAAACAGCATGTCATGCTTGGCGATGATCGCGAGACAAACCTCTGGAATGACTGTGTGCTCGTAGCCGAGGATGCCGGGGAACAGATCCTCATGCGCCGCAAGCAGGCGCAGCAGATTGTCGTGCAGTTCCTGCTTAACCGACTTCGACTTCCAGCCGACAGCTTTTAGTTCACCAATCGTCTTGGGCTTTGGGTTACTCATCGTACGCCATTCTAGCCGCGCAAGAAGCCGATGACTCAGCAAAGTTCAGAGCCTGACCTTTCCGGCAGGGATTTCACCGGCATTGACGCGCGCCACCACGGCGCGGCGCCATGCTCGCACCGACTCCAGAGACGTATGGACACATCGAAAACCTGTGTCCCGGCGAATCCGCTCGGAGTCAATCACCCATGGGTGCCGTATGTAGCTCAGCGCCCCGGGCGGAGTCTCGTTGAAACGCGACCAACGTGTCCAGTAAGTGAACGCCGCAATCGCACAGAGCAAGCCCGCCGGTAATCCGGCCGGCGCCCGCTTGAACTCCGCAGCCAATTCGGTGAAGCGGACCGTGTCATACGGCGCCGCGTTGTAGGCCCCACGACCATCGCATTCGAGCAGAGTTATCAACGCATTGCACAAGTCATCTTCGTGAATGAACTGCATGGGCGGATCATCACCGCGGAAATAGACGACCTTCGGCTTGAAGAGCAAACGGGAGAAATAGTTGTCGACATTCGCCCCCAGTACGATCGGCGTCCGACACCACGCAAGCGAGATCTCGGGGTGCTCTGCTGAAAACGCCATGCACATCTCATCGCAGATTCGTTTGTCATGTGCGTATGGGAATCCGTCTCCGGCCCGCAGTGGCGAGGATTCAATCAGTCGCTCCGGGTTGTCTCGTCGCGCTCCGTAACTCGTCGCGCTGCTGAGCACAACCGCACGCCTCACACGCGCTGAAAGGCACGCCTGAAGAAAGTTCCGCGTCCCCTCGATATTGATTGCCCGTGCCATCCGGCGATCGCGCGTCGGGCCAAACGAAAACGCCAAATGCACGGCCGCATCGACGCCCTCGCGCAGAAATACACCATCGAACGGCATTCGCACGTCGGTCGTGACATGCCGAAAACCCGCAGGCGCATCAGCTGGTGCACGAACGTCCAGCCCTAGGATTGACTCTGCCATGCCTCGCGTGGCCAGCGCATTCACAAGGCGCTTTCCGATGTACCCCGAAGACCCGGTGACCGCCACGCGCCTCAAGACGTGAGCCTTTCAGTTCGGCCAATCCCGCGGCCCCAGACTTACCAGCAGCCCCGGTCCGGTGATCGGCCATTTCTTGAAGTAATCGCGCACGCGCTCTACCGTGACAGCGTTGATGTCCGCAAGGCGCTTCGCCACGCTCCGCGGGGCGCCGAGCACATCCACCTCGCCCGCAATCTGCATGAGCCGGTAGTAGGGGGCCTCTGCCTCCGTTGCCAGCCCGGTGCGCGTGCGGTTCTTGACTCGTTGCACCTCGTCCGGCGTAACACCTTCATCGCTGATCTTCTGCATCTCCCGACGAATGGCCGCGAGCAGTTCGTCCGCTTTCGGCGGTTCGCAAAATGCATACGCCATGAACATCCCATGATCGCAGTAGTCGACGCGAAACGCAGCGACATGCGGAGCAATGCCGGCCTGAATGATGTTCCAATAGAATCGCGAGTTGTGCCCACCAAGAATCGAGGCGACCACGTCGCCCGTCTCGCGGTCGACGTCGGTTGCGGACGGCGCGGGGAAGCCAAGAATCATCGCCTGCTGAACGAAGCGATCCGACTTGGTCTTGAATGTTCCGGCCTTTACGGCGGCTGGCTTCACGCGATCGGGTCGCGGCGTGCGCCCTTTCCACGATCCGCAAATGCGCTCCGTCATCGCCAGCACCGCGTCGGGCTGCACATTTCCGGCTACGACCAGAATCATATTCGCCGGGTGGTACCGATCCTGGAAATAGCCATGCAGTTCGTCGCGCGTGAGCCGCGAGATGGACTCCGTCGTCCCCAGTACCGGCCATGCCAGCGAATGCCCCGGGTAGGCCTTCTCGTGCACAAGTTCATAGACCTGCCGGTCGATTTGATCGTCCGACATGGCGATCTCTTCGAGGATCACCTTTTTCTCCGTCTCGTATTCATCGGGCGGTATCGTGGACTGCATCATGTCGGCAAGCAGTTCGATTTGCCTTTCCAAGTCCTCCGTTCGAACCCAGCCGAAGTAAAACGTCCGCTCCTTCGACGTGAAGGCGTTGTAAGTGCTGCCCATGGTGTCGAAGTCGATGGTGATCTGGTGCCATGATCGCTTGGATGTGCCCTTAAAGCACATGTGCTCCAGGAAATGCGACACGCCCGCAAGGCGCGGCTCTTCATCGCGTGCCCCGGTGCGCACCAAGAACCCAGCCGCCGCGCTATGCACATGCGGCATCGGCTCGATAACGATGCGAAGACCATTGCTCAGCGTCCGATCCACAAATCCATTTTCGCTCATCGCACACTCCGCAATGTCCCCTCAATCAGATGGGGGAGTATGGTGGGGTTTCGATTCTCGTCCCCTAGACGCTTCGACTCTGCTCGAGCTCCTTCGGCCCCAGCGTCAACACGCTCAGTTGATCGCGCGGATGGTCCTTCAAATATTTCTGAACATCCGCGATCGTCACGGCTGAAATCTGGGCGTTCTTTTCTTTCGTGCTGATCGGCCGCCCATGGTGAAACAAATCAGCTCCAAGCTCACTCACTCGCGCCCGCGTGATGTCTCCGTGGGTCTGTGTCTTGGCGATCACGCCGATTTTCGCACGGTTCAACTCCTCTTCCGTCACATCGACCGCCAATCGATCCACTTCACGCAGCAGCGTCTTGAATGTTTGTTCACATCGTGCCGGCGTCGTCGACGCACCCATGAAGATCATGCCGGACTTGCGAGGGTGCTCATCCCACGCCCCGACCCAATACACCAATCCCTGCTTCTCGCGCACCTCGGTAAACAGCCGCGAACTCATGCCGCCAGATAGTATTTCGAGCGTCAAATGCTCCACCGGATAGACGTCGTCCGTCACCGCTACGCCCGGCCAGCACATCAGAATGTGCTCCTGCTCCAGTTCCTTCGGCTGATGCCGGAATCCCGGTGAAAACGAAACCGGAAAACCTTCCCGTCCACTCCGTTTCGACTCGCCGAACCCCGCGAACAAGCGTTCAATCGTTCGGCTAACGGCCTCCACATCGACCGCACCACCCATGACGATCTGCATTCGTCCGGCGGAGAAGCATCGCTTCCAATAGGATACGACGTCACCGCGCGTAATCCGGGAAAGCGATTCGCGCGTGCCCAACTCGTGTCGCCCCAAAACCTCTCCATACGCATAAGGCGCGAGCATCTTTCGAGATAACTCCCCCGGGTCATCCTCCATCGCCGTCAGTTCCTGCTGGCCCAATTCGACCGCGACCTTGCAGAACTCCTCGGGAAACGTCGGTGTCCGCAACATCTCTGCGTGCAGGGCGAGCGCCTTTTCGAAATACTCGGGAAGACAACTGCACCGAAGCAGCATCGATTCGCGGCCGACCGTCGAGCCGGACTGCGCACCGATCGCGTCGAACGCATCCGTAATCTCCTGCGCGCTCTTAGCCTCCGTTCCCTTGTCGAGCGTCTCTTCAACGACTCCCGCAAGGCCAAGTTGATCCGCCGGCTCGTCGGCCAATCCGCACAGGATGCGAATTTCATACGCCGTCGTTTGCCGCCCGGGAAGCGGCAGAGCAGCCAACTCAATGCCACAATCAAGGGTCCGATGGATGTACGTGTCTTTCATCACGGGATTTATAACCGCGCTAACTCTCGACGGCAAAACGCTTTGTGATTTCCCCAATCACCTGTTTCACGAATTGCATGGGCCTTCGCCGTTTTCGTTGTATACTGTTGCTATGGCCGTGCGTCTCCTTATCGTCGCGCAGCTCCTGAGCTACCAGTTGCTCACCATGCCCTGCCAGGCCTGTCCCATGGCGACGGCCGGTGCCGGTGAGTGTAGCGCGTCCGGTTGTTGCTCGTCGGAAGGCGAGTCCGAGTCGGGCGGCAGCTGTTGCGGCGGCCACGAAGAACTTTCCGCCAAGTCGTCCTGCTGTGATGAGGACAACATCGCTCCCTCGAGTTGTTGCGAAGAGGAACCAGCGTTGGCCTGTTGCGGCGAGTCGGCCCAATCATCCAGTTGCGGTAATGACGAACAAGAGCCTGCCGTCACGGCACTTGAACCAGTCATGACCTCCGACGGATGTAAGTGCTGTCCGATTTCCATGCCGTGCGATCGCTGTGTTGCACTGAATGCCGATCGACCGCCAAACGTTCGCTCGCAGGTCGAGGTGTCGGCCGCGACCCCTGTTGCGTTCTTGACAGTTGATGCACAGATCATTCATGCCGTGGCAACGTGTCTGCATCCTCCGGATGTGAGCCACAAGGTTTCTTTCCAGTCTCTCCAGTGTAGTTGGCTGAATTGAGTCAGCCGCCCTGCGCGCATCGCGTTAGGGCATACTGTTTCCACTTTCTGTTTGAAGCTCGACCCTCGTTCGCGGCATGCGTCGCGCGTGGATTGTCGCGCTGATTGTGAAACATTTGCACATGGAGAAAACCATGAAACGAGCTGTATTGTTTGCATGCGTGTTGGTCGCCGGCGTGGCGGCCACATCGATGGCCCTGATGCCATTCCCGGCAGGGTACATCATCAAGGGCACGGATTGCTGTTGCCCCGACTGCAGCACCTGCTGCGGTGACGAGTGCAATTGCAATTGCACCTGTGAAACCAAGTGCAGCGGCGATGCCTGCGGCGATTGCTGCAAGGACGACTGCACGTGCTGCTGCGAAGGCGGGAGCAAGGCCAAGGCCAAGTCGAGCTGCTGCGAAAGCGGCAAAGCGACCGCCAAGGCTGCCAAATCTAGCTGCTGCTCCAAGTAGCGACCAGCACGGCCGATGACCTCGGTCGTGATAGTGAGGGCCGGGTTCGCGGACCAGGCGAGCCCGGCCCGATTCTTATGCTCTTTGAACTACGATCACGAAACGCCAAGGTGCCAAAACCACTCGGCGTTGCCTCCCTGCCCTCGAATCGGGCTTGGCGTCTCTCCGAGTAACGAAAGACCCATTGCGTTCAACCTATCGCGCACGGTCGCGACAACGTGCTGAATATGCTCATCCGGCAACACCCCACCGACGAGAAGCCCCGGCTCCGCTTCATAGTGTGGTTTCACCAATGAGATGATTTGCCCCCCGGAACTCAGCAGTCGCTTCGCCGTTGGCAAAACCAATGCCAGTCGCGTCCACCCGCAATCGATCGTCACCAACGAGACAGTCTCCGGCAGAAAAACGGTTCGCGCGTCGGCCCGTTCCATCACCACAACACGTGGATCATTGCGAATCGAATAGTGGAGTACGCCATACCCACGGTCCACGGCATAGACCTTCGTCGCCCCTTCGCGCAGGAGGCATTCCGTGAATCCGCCTGTACTGCATCCGAGGTCGGCGCAGACGAGCCCCTCGGCGCTTACGTGGAACTGTACAAGTGCATGAGCGAGCTTATCGCCTGCCCGCGAGACGAACGGTCGGGATGCGTCGGGTTGGTTCACAATGCGGACGCAAGAGAAGCGGCGCGATTCAAGCGCCGCAAAAAAATCACATCGAATTACGCGGAGGCTATTTCTTCGCGCTCTTCATCGCGTTCAGTCGTTTGGCCAATCGGCTCTTGCGACGGGCGGCCGTGTTTCGATGGATTGTCTTCTTATTCGCAGCGCGGTCCAAAACGGCGACCGTTTCGACAAAGGCCGCCTGGGCCTTGGCGGCATCTTTCCCGGCAAGCGCATCGCGAGTATTGCGAATGCTCGCCTTGATGATGGTCTTGCGTGCCTGATTGCGGGCGGCGCGGGTCTTGTTCTGCCGGAGGCGCTTCTGAGACGATATGGAACGTGCCACTAATGACTCCTTGGATCAAACCAATTCGGGATTATTTTGACGCAGTCAGCGATTCGAGCCGCGGCCGCGCATCGCGGTAATTGTAATCGAGTTGGATCAAATGGCCATAGACCCGAACCGCCTCGTCGTAATTGCCGGACGCCTGTAAGGCTCGGCCAAGCCAGTAGTTAAGCTCCAGCGCCACCGGACCGCTTACAACATCCGACTCGGCGAGGGAACTTTGCAGCGTTCGGATCGCCTGGGGATAGAACTGCTTTTCGAAGAAACAACGGCCCATGAACAGCTTCGCCTCCAGCCGCGAACGCCCATCCGCCTGCGCCACTTGGAACAATGGAATCGCGTCGTCGTACCGCTTGGCATTCATATACCGCACGGCAAGGTGGAACTTCGTCCGCATGTCCGATGGATAGGCCTTCTGCCGTTCGAGGAAGATCGCGATTTCTTTGTTGGTCTGTTCCGCGCGAAAATCCACCAACGCCTGACGCGACTGGGCATTTCCCGGCTGAGCCTTGGCCTGTGCTTCAAGTGCACGAGCCTTGCGTTTCATCTGCTTCATGCGCAGATCATCCGCCTTCGCGCGGAATGCATACACTTGTTGCGATGCGTATTCAGCTTCAAGAAGTGCGATGGCCTCGTTCTCGTGGTCTTCGTGCTCATCCTTCACCAGCAGGTCAACGAGGTTGTAGAGCTTGGTCGCCGCATCGCGATTCTCCTCCCAATCCTTCCTCGCTTTGGCCACAAGGGCGGCGAAACGCTCGTCCGACATCACCGGCTTCTGCTTATCGATCAGATCGCGTTGGGCTTCGGCATTGTGCAAGGACTGTTGGAAGCCGTCCGACTTGTCGAATTTGCCCTTGACGATCGTCAGTTTTCCCGAAGCCGCCGACCGCGCCCGTGGGGCATTCGTCGAATCCGGAAGATGGCTGTTCCATACATCCGCCGTCGCAATCGCGGCCTTGAGGATCGACATGGCTATCTCATCCTCGGCCAGCGCCATGGCGAAGTCGGCCGCCACGTTCATGGAATCGCACGCCGCAGAATAGTGCGCCTCCGGGTGTTTCTTCCCATTGGCGTATGCCTCCGGCAGGATCGCCGCGATCCACGCCACGGTGCGGATCAGTCTCGCCTTGGCGGCGTTGTGCAGCACCTGTTCCATGTACCCGATGTTGGTCGGGTCCATTCCGAACATATACAGTGCGTTATTCAAGTTCTTCAGAAGGTCCTTCGTATTCGTGGGATGCTGCCGTCCGGAAAGGAACCCCGCCGCCTTGCCGCCCTCCTGGCGCCGCATGATGCCGGTAACACGAAGAGGCTTCAGCCCCTCCTCCACGGCATCCGGCCACAAAGCCAGTCCCTCAACATACAGCTTGATCGCGTAGTCGTAGTTCTTGACCTCCGCCGCCTTGCGGGCGGGCTCGAAGAACTTGCGCGCCTTGGCCTTGACCTCTTCCGTCGCTACATAGACCGAGGTCTGCGGTGGTTGCGGTGTATTCGTGCCTGTTGATTCGGAAGAACTCATCCCTGGAAAACGACTACCTCAACCGGCGCGGTGGCCGGATATGTTGCCCGAGTCGGGTACGCACGCGTGGCATTCGCCGGCCAATGACCATCGTCCCGGTGCCGGACCTATTTCAATATGCCCCGTAGCCGACCCGACAGTTCGCAACCCTCGACCCGGCCACTACACTATTATACCCGATTCGAACGAAAGGGAGCCACGCCTGCATGGACATCGACGTTGCGAGCTTGCGGATCATCCACTACCCGGACCCGCGCTTGCGAAAAATGTGCAAGCCCGTCGGGTCTTTTGACGCCTCCCTGCCGCAACTCGCTGAGCGAATGTTCGAACTCATGCGGGCCGACGAAGGCATCGGCCTCGCAGCGCCACAAGTCGGCCTTGCGATTCGACTCTTCGTCTGCAATATCACCGGCGAACCCAAGGATGATCTCGTTGTCATAAACCCCCGGCTCTCCGACTTTGGCGATTCCGATCAGAGCGAGGAGGGCTGCCTGTCCATACCCGATGTCCGCGGCACGTTCCTCCGATACATGTCGTGCAAACTTTCGGCTCAGGATCTCTCTGGCAAGACCTTTGAAATGGTAGGGAACGACCTTTCAGCCCGCTGTTGGCAACACGAGTGCGACCACCTGGATGGAAAGCTGATCCTTGATCGCTTTAGTGAAGCCGACAAAATCGCCAACCGCCGCAAGCTCAAACAACTCGAAGCCGATTTCAAAGCCCCCAAGGGCGCGAAAGCGTAAGATGGCCCACGGATGCGAATAGCCTTTTTCGGGTCGGGCGAGTTTGCCCTGCCGACATTCGACTCAATCCGTATGGATGGTCACGAGATCGTCGTGGTGGTCTCGCAGCCCGACAAAATCCGCGGCCGCGGTAAAGACGTCACGCCCACCGTGATCAAGTCCGCTGCGATCGAAGCCAGGCTTCCGAACATTTCACCAGTTGACGTGAACGCACCCGACATCGTCGCGTTGATCAAGGCCGCTCGCGCCGATCTCGCTTATGTCGCCGCCTTTGGACAAAAAATCGGAGCCGAACTGCTTGCCGCGTTTCCCGTTGGCATTGTCAATCTTCACGGCTCCATCCTCCCCGCGTGGCGTGGTGCCGCCCCCATTCAGCGAGCTGTCATGAACGGCGACCACGAGACCGGCGTCACCGTCTTTCGCATTGTGGAAAAAATGGATGCCGGCCCTGTCCTCATGATCCGTCGCACCGCGATCGGCGATATCGAAACTTCCGACGAACTCCACGACCGCCTCGCCCGCATCGGGTGCGACGCTGTCCGCGAGACAATCAAACGCTTGACCACCGACCCGAAAGCCCCGGGCCAGCCACAGGATGAATCCCGCGCCACGCTTGCCCCAAAACTAAAGAAAACTGACGGCTACATTTCCTTTGATGTACCGACTGCGAAATTGGCCCACTTGATATGCGGCCTGTGGTCGTGGCCTGGGGCCATGTGCCGATTCACCTCTGCCGACAGTCGCCGAAATGAGCAAATCACCATCGCCCGAGCCCGCATAAAGCAGGGACGCTCGGAGGCCACGACCACGCAATCGCCGGGAGATGTCACCGAATTGTTGAACGTGCGAACAGCCGATAGCGAGTTGGAATTGCTGGAGGTCAAACCATCGGGCGGCTCCCTCATGCAATGGCGCGACTACGTCAATGGCCGGCACGTCAAACCCGGCGATCGCTTCGTGCAAATCGAGTCCGCCTAAATGCGAGCAACGGTCAAACAGTCTACGTCATCGCGCCTTCGTGCCGCGTACATCCTCACCGAATGTTATGACGGCGAGCGCCGCGCAAACGACTTGCTAGATGAATTGCAACGCGAGCACCCTCTCTCGGCGACCGATGCCGCCCTCGCCGTCGAACTTACCCTCGGCGTCATGCGTCATCGCATTACTTGTGAACACCTCGCCGCAAACTACTACCGCGGCCGATGGGAGGGCCTTCGACCGAGCCTTCGCGTCATTCTTGCCCTCGGCGTCTATCAGCTCTGTTGGCTCGACAGAATCCCCGTGCACGCTGCCGTCGACGAAACCGTGAAACTCGCCGGCCGGCATGGAAAAGGCGCCGCCTCCACGACCAATGCCATCCTCCGAAAAATTGCGGACACACGAGGCGAACTTCTCGACCGTCCAAGTGACCCCGATCCATGTCGATTCTTGCCGATCGAACCCAATCGCGGACGCCTCTTCACGGACGCCGTTTTCCCAGATCCGTCTCGTCGCCCCTTAGAACACCTAATCGCGACGACCGGCCATCCTGCTTACCTCGTCGAACGGTGGCACCGGCGCTTCAAACCGAAGCTCGCCCGGCAAATCTGCGAGGCCGGTGCGCGACGCCCGGACCTCGTCCTTCGCGCCAATTGCATGAAAAGTACGCCGGCCGACTTGTTGGCGCGCTTGGTCGAAGCCGGCCATCCTGCTTCCAGCATCGACGGCACCGACGCCGTTCGAATCACGGGTCATCCGGCAGTCACGGATATCCTCGAATTTCGCGATGGACTCTGCCAGCCGCAGGATTCCACGGCACAACTCGCGGTCACGCTTGCAGCTCCACGGCCCGGCGAATTCATCCTCGACCTGTGCGCCGGCGTCGGCACAAAGGCGACGCAGTCCGCCGAGATCATGAAGAACGAGGGTCTTGTCGTCGCAGCCGACATCGACGCCGCAAAACTCGAACTTGCGGTTGAGAACGCTGCCCGGCTCGGACTCACCATCGTTCGGACCATTCCCGTTGAAGGACTTTCCGTTGCGTTGAGCGAAATTGCCCGGCCCCTCGACGTAATCCTCGTTGATGCGCCGTGCTCCAATACCGGCGTACTCGCCCGCCGCCCCGAGGCCCGCTATCGAACCTCGCACAAATCGCTGAGAAGCCTCGCCGAACTACAGCGCGAGATACTCACGCGCGCCGCCACCCTGGCCGAGACAACGACACGGCTCGTGTATTCGACATGTTCGCTTGAAGAGGAAGAAAACGAGCAACAAGTTGAGTGGTTCGTAAATCAGAATCCGACCTGGCGTGTGACGTCGAAGCGACTGATCCTCCCCGACCTCGATCGTGATGGCGGCTTCACCGCACTGCTCACTCAGTCCTGACGCAATTATCCCCGCGCCTTCAGCACCTCAATCGCCCGATCGATTCGCCCCCGAATCTCCGTGTCCAGCTCGTGCTTCAGTGCCTGTTCCAGTTTTGCCACATCCGTCGGCGCGCCGATGGACGCCAATGCCTCCACCGCGTCCGCCCGGACGCCCGCGACCTTGTCATAGACCATGAGCCGATCGATCTTGGTCACCAATTTGGCGACGGCGAAGTTCTCCCGCGCCACGCAGGTCGCGATGGCCTGCAACGCCCGACGCCGGATACCCGCCTCTTTATCATCGAGCAGCCGCAGGAGCATCTCCGCATCGGTCCGCGTATTGCCTGCGGCCGCAAGCCCCACAAGCGCCATCGTTCTTACCTTGAGCGACGAGTCGTCCACGCATTTTTGCACCGCCTTTGCGTCCTGCGGTTGGACTCCGAATGCCAATGCGAACGCTGCCGTCGCACGAGTTTCCTCATTCTTGTCCCGGCAGAGTTTTCCCAAAATCGCCCCGTAGTCGCGCGCCACCTCCGCCATCGCCCGGACGGTCACGTCGAGCAAATCCGCATCGCCGTTTGTCCGCGCCGCCTCATACGAAACAATCGCCTTCGCAATCGTCTCCTTAAGCTGCGACCGCCCCATTCGATCCGCGCCGGAGGACGCCTTGGTGATTTGCTGCTCCAACTCCGTTACAGCCGGCATCCAAATCGAGTCCGGCCAGCTCTGCCGAAACTCCTTGCACGCCGCAAGCGCGTCCTTGGTCGTTCCCTGATTGGTCGCGTTTAGCGCACCCACAAACGCGGACATTTGCTCTTTCACCTTGCCTTGGGCGTCGTCTGTTAGTTGTGACGTCTCACGAAGTTCCGCCTCCACGGTCATTTCGCAATCTTCGATTCCCTGATGTCGCGCGCGCTGCCAGGAAGCCGTGCCCTCGAACCGCGCCATGTGTTGGTCCAAGCGTGACCAATACAACACACCCTCCGCTTTCAGGAATCGGTGCTCTCTCGCCATGGCGCCGCGAAACTTCCCCGTTACCTTCACCGCGACCCGTGAAACCGTTTTCCCATCCAGATCGCCGAGGTCGATGAATTGAAGTGTCTGCGTGCCTTCGAAATCGTCGCGTTCGATCGGTCGCGTCCACGTGTGTCTCGCGTAGATCTTCTTTGCCGGCCAATATGCCGCATCCATCATCGCCAGAAGGATGACATTTTGCGGTGAATCCCCCGGCGGTAGTCGCGTCGGCGATTCGCGCCCGGTTCGTTTTTCACTGGAGAGCTTCGTCGAGCCACCGGGCAGGTTGAATCGCGCCGCAGCCGGTGTTGGCTTGATCTCCTTTTTGTCTTCAAGGAGTTTCACCACGCCCGCCGGCCGATCCACGACCATTTGATAGCAGACGATCTTCGCCGTATCCCCCTGTGCAACATTGCAATGCACCAGCCGGGCCGTTTGTTTCCAAATCAGCGTCTCAGTGAATTTCACGCGCTTAGTCGTTCGGCGGAACGTCCGCGTCACATCATGGGTCGTCAGATGCCCCGGAAGCGTGTTGTTTTGTAGGGTGACTTGTTGCGGCTCGCCTTTGGCGGGCTTGTCTTTCGGCGGACCAAGCAAGAGCCAAAGCACACAGATCAGTAGTTTCATTGCCACGGTGGGGGGCTCCCTTCGGCTCGCACGGGATAAATCACCGCTTACGCAGTCTATTGTACTCCACCGAAATGCTCCGCGAGCCGTTCTCTCCGAAACGCAAAGATTTTCTCTAAATCAGGCGCGACAAACAGCCGGCGCACGATGGCCCCACCCAGCACGGCATACTCCACCTTGTCCTTCACGAGTGTTCCCCCGTCCTGTTCGACAAACGTATGCTCGTGAATCCACAATCGGTACGGCCCGCGCCGCTGCTCATCGATGAATCGATCGGGCGGCTCCCATGCCGTTATCTCACTTTGCCACCGCATCGGAAAGCCGCGAACCTTCAATTTGTAGTCAATCAACGCCCCAACTCGCATCGCAATTGGGGAGGGCGTCAAGACATTGAACCTCAGCCACGGAGGCGTAATGAACTCCAGATTCCTTGCATCCGCGAAGAAATCAAACACCTCCGCCCGAGGGCGTCGGATGAACAGCGACGAAGTCAGCAGGTACGTGGTGGCCATTTTTCACCGAAATGTCATAGGCGCAAGCGAGGCAATCGACCGAACAGAACGTGAGAATCCACCTCCCAAGGTCATTTGCTCGCATCGCACCAATCCACGATCCCGCACTTTCCACAGGCTGGCGGCACTTTCTGCCGACCCTTAACCCCATACTC
>CAZSBF010000051.1:0-30159 GCA_964605185.1 uncultured Planctomycetaceae bacterium | reverse complement strand
GCAACACGACGCCAAGCAAGTAGGGCATGATGAAGGGTGCCGCCGGGATTCCGACGATCAGGCCAGGGCTTGTGTACCACGGTGCGGAGAGCGCTTTCGGATCGGGGAACTGAAGGCCGCGAATCAAGAGGAACAAGAACGCAACGAGGTTCAGGATTCCATAGATGCGCGCTGCCTTGCGCCCTAGCCATTGGGCACGTCCCATCGAGACCGCAAACGCGGCCGTCGCGAGGTACGTCAGCGCCCCACCAAAAAACAGCATGAGATCGAGCACTTCATTCAACGAGGCAATCCCCTCGGGCACGTGCCCGGTGTGTGCTTTCGCGAAGTTCGCGCCGAACATGAACGAACCCCACACCAGGTAAATGGGCCCGGCGAGTACGATCGTTGCAAATCCGAGAGTCACATAGTGCCGCTCGCCCGTCTCGCTCAGCGTCGCCTTCAGCATGATGAATCCGACCACGATGGCAATCGTTGCGCCGTTCAGGACGAGGTACCGCATTTGATTTTCTGTCGCCGTCGCTTCCCACGGTGGGCCGAGGCCCGGCCAAAGTAGGGCCATCATCGCGAAGGGGCTCATCAGCAATATGCCGGCGGAGGCGAGCATTCGTTTCGTCTGAAGCGGATGCCTCAAAACGCGCGCGTCCAACGTCCATGCAGCGAGTGAGATCACAACGAATTGCAGCGCGCCGACGACATGATAAACGCCGGCGGTTCGCAGAGGCCGAATCGCCACGATGGTGCCGACGAGCCATGGAGTTGCACAAAGGAATGCGTAGGCGATTCGACGTTTCTTGAGTGATGGAGGCATCGGATACCTTGTCCCTCAATGCGAAGTGAGGAGTATACCGATATTGCCGGAGTGCAAAGATCGTTGTTGCAGACCGAGCGGCCCTCGGATTGCATTTGAATTGTATTGTCCAACGTGACGTGATAGAACGCCTGACGATGCCCCCGCTCCTTGCCGTCCACGAAACCTGCCTATACGCCGACGACCTCGCCGCGATGGAGCGGTTTTATACGACTGTCCTCGGGCTGCGGAAGGTCAGCGACATGGCGACGCGCGGCATCACGCTTCGCGTGGATGCGAAGAGCGTTCTGTTGATCTTCGACCCGAATGAAACGACGCAGCCGCACGCGCAGGTGCCGTCGCACGGGGCGATTGGGGCCGGTCACTGTGCTTTCTCTATCCCGCCCGACTCGCTTGCCGAATGGCGCGCCCACCTGTCGAAATGCAATGTCGCCATCGAGCGCGAAGTCACGTGGGGTTCCGGCGCGATGTCCCTCTACTTTCGCGACCCGGCCGGGAACTCCATCGAACTCATCGCCGGCGAACTCTGGCCGGCATGATCCCCTCTGCAAGAATATCGAGGCCGATCCCGTTGAAGCGGAACCGGCCTCGTGTCGTCAATCGATTTGATCGGAAGCGGGGCGATCCTGAATCGCCGACCTACTTTCCCGGCCAATAGACGATGTCCTTTTCCGTCTTGGCCGTTCGAATCATCGGGTCGGTGATCGACTCGCGCGATCCACCGTCATCGGTCAGGTTGTGCCCGACGCTGTAGAGCGTGAACGAACCATCGGCGGCGGGGCGGTATTTGAAGAGCATCCCGCTGAAGATGTCGGTGGGTAGTTCGCACAGATACTTCGGCGTGATTTCGGCAAGTCGAGCCGGAAGGGTTTGATGATCAGCGCGATAGCCGAGCAAGGCCACAAGCGTTCGCGTCGCATGCACGGCTTGCCGGACCTCCCGAATCGACTGATCGGCCCGCGACAACGTCGGCAGGAGCACCGAAATCAGGGCAAATCGCTTGGAATCAGCGGCGTCTTGCGTCAGCTTGGTGACAATGGCGTCGCCTTCAGCGCGGCGGGCGTCATAGAGCGGCAGCGACCAGAACTCCACCGTGCGATCCAGAATCTCGTGATACTTCGCCAGTGTTTCCCGCCGGTCGGCATGGACCGCCGCGATGGCGATTGCCCCGGCGTCTGTCGAAACGGCCGTTTCCGGGGTGCCAAACCCGGAGATCTTGGCAAACTGCGATGGGATCAGCGTTCCATTCCCGCGGCCGTCGTCGGTGAAGGTGTATTGGACGACATCCTCAAAGAAAAATTGCTCACCCTTAAGTCGCGGACGCAGGTTGTCGAGAGAGCCGGTCATCAGATGCCCGGCGCGAAGCGTATCCAGCATGGCCGGCGTGATTCGATCGCGCATCGAGTAAAGCGATGATTGCATTTCGTCGGTGGCGAGTCGGAGCATGGCCGCCCCGACGAGATTTTCGATCAGCGTCTGGCCGCCCATCTGATGCATGCCAAGTCGGTACAGGGTGTCGAGTGATTCCATGGCGCCGGTGAAGTTGCCGGTTGCGAGGAGTTCTCGTGCATTCAGCGCGAGGAATCGTCCCAGCGAGCGAACATCGGACAGGTGCGGCAGCAACATCGAAATCGTCGGCGGCGCGAGCGGGTCGGCGTCGACAGCCGGTTCCATGGGTTGCTTCAGCGCCGCGGCCCGTGCTTCGAGATAGAGGGTGCCCTCTTTTCCATATACCATGCCCCAGTGCGGCTTCGCGGCAATTTCCATCACCGTTGGCACTTTTGCCCGGAGGGCCGCCATCGGTTCCGCGAGGTTTGCCCACTCGACTGTGCCGGGTTTGGCCGTTTGCACGTCGGATTTGCTGAACGCCTCCAGTTGGGGAAGCGACGCCAGCAGCACCTCGCGCAGCCTGGGCCACGCGCGATCCTCCATGGGCAGCTTCTCCGCCGGTTCATTGATCTTCGCCACGTAATCCACCGTTGGGTTCGGCTTGCCAAACGTGACATATGCCACATAGCCTGCGCCGGCGCAAAGGGTCACGCCGCAGACGGCCACGACGCTTACAAGTGCTTTCCAGATCATCGGTCTTCCTCGTTTCTTGCCGCGGCGTATCAGTTGCGCCGCGAGTTGGGGGTCTCCAAAATCATCGCGCAGATGCGCGATCGACTCGCTCAAACTCTTTCCCTCGCCGGTGAGTTCGATCAGCCCCTCCCGAAAGTGACTCTCCAGTTCGGCCTTTACGTCGCGGCGTTCGGACGGCCAGAGTCGAGTCTTGCGCACGACTCGATTGACCAGGTCCTTCAGCGCGTCGGGAAGCCCGTCGCGGAATGAGTCAGGATTCAGAAATGGCGCCGCCGTGCTCATGCCAGTGTCCACGCGAGGCCGGGAGTCATTCGCTCAACCACGAGCTGACCCATGCCGCGAACCAGCGCTTCCCATTGGAGAAGATCGCGATCCAGTCGTTTCACGCCTTCGTCGGTCAGGCGGTAGTACTTCCGGTCGCGACCACTGTCGCCCGCCTGCCATTCGCTCTTGACCAATCCCTGCGCCTCGAGGTTGTACAGCAGGGGGTAGAGCGTGCTTTGGCCGAGCTTGAGGACGCCATCCGACTTCTTGGCCACTTCGGCGACGAGTTCGTAACCATACATGGTTCGCCGTCGGAGCAGTTTCATCACGGCCAGGGGCAGGACGCCTTTGAGTAGTTCTCGTTCGATCTGCATGGGTGACTCCTATACTATGCATTACATAGTATGCAGCGCATAGTCTGTAAAGTCAACTATCGGGCGCAGAAAAATATTCCTCGTCCCGATTGGACCCTAATTCATTGTCAATAAAAGAGTTATGCGGCTAATAGACAACGGCTGGAGCCACGTCTTCAATCGTGAACTCAGCCGGTGTGGCCTCGTCCAATGCCACGGTGACCTTTTCGCCCGGCTTCTTGCCGAGGAGCGAACGGGCGAACGGGCTGTGATACGAGTACACATGATTCGCCAAGTCGGATTCGTCGTAACCGAGGATCGTAATCGGAACCGAAGCCCCGCCAACGACCGGCTTGATCACAACGCGATGGCCGATACTGACGTAGTCCGACGGAATTTCGTGGCTCTCCAGCACCTTCGCCATGGAGATTTCGCGATTGAGTTTCGCCACGCGTGCCCGGAGCAGATCGCGCTCTTCGAGCGCGAATTTGTACTCCGAGTTTTCGCTGAGGTCGCCATGCGCCGCCGCCTCGCCGATGGCCTTGGCATTCTCGCGCATCTTCACGTTCACGATTTCGGCGAGTTCATCCTCCTTGGTCTTGAGGCCCGCCGAGGTGAAGTAAAGCACGGAGTCGTCGTCCCACAGCGCCACCTTCGCTCGCGCGTAAAGGTGCGGGAACTTGTCTCGCAGGATCCAGTTCATGTCTTCCTGCAAACTGGGGCCGAGTCCGTCCGCACGCTCCACCAGTCGCCGAATCGTCTGTGCCATGGAGTCTTCAAGGCTGTTGATGCACTCGCGGAAGCGCGAGTAGTCCTTATGCGACAGACCGGTGCGAACCTTGGCGCGCATCTCGTTGACGGAGTGACCGGCCGCCTTGCCGGTCGATGATCGTGCCGGGCCGACCAAGGTCATGATCACATTGAACAATTCGATCTGCCCCGGAAGCTGCAAATCTGTTTCGCACTCGGGCCCCTTCCAGAGCCACATCAGCGCGTCGGTGAAACGGCCGCCATCATCCATGGCCTCTCGTGCGATCAGAGGCAACAAATTGCCGTGGCCGGCCTTCTCGACCTTCTTTGCGAGAGCGTCGCATTGGCTCGCCGGTGCATGGAGGATGAGCTTCGCCAGATGCTCATGCCAATTCTGCGGAAACGCCTGTTCGACACAGGCGATAGCCAGCGACCACAGGCGAATATCCGGGATCTGTGCGACCATCGGCACAGGGTCTTTGGATTCGCCGAGCATCTTCAGGGCCATGCCGTGGGCGTCGGTTGAAACAGGCAATCCATCGGCGCCGACGCGCTCGATGACCAGCGCGGTTGCAAAGGCTTGTGCCGGTTCCTTGTGCTTAATGAAGCGATTCAGCGAGTCGACAAGGGTCTTTTGCACCCGATTCAAATACGTCGTATCGGGCTCTTTCTTCTGGGTCTTGGTGTCGCGGAGGTAGGTCTCGAGGATTTCCAGCCACTCGCGCGGCGTCGTCGCCTTGGAGAACGCGCCCCACGACTCCTGCTCCAGCGTCTGCCCAACCGGATCGTAAACAAGAAACACCGGTGAACGTCCCTCGATCCGCAGGTTCGGTGATTTCTTGAGTTCGCCCCGGAGCTTGGTCCACCAGTCCGCCCATTTCTCCGTCGGAATGTAGCGAGGGCAAAGCAGCAGCTTGATGTTCTCGCGGATCATCTTGTTCTGATGGCCGCTGAGAATGCCGATGGCCAGCGTCACGGGGTCGTCACTGGCCAACTGCGAAATCCGCGCCGGGTTCAACTGCTGCAGCACGCGGAAATCGTTCTGATCCGCGACGTCGAATTCATCGACCAATTTGGCAAGCGTGTACGTCTGTTCGCGGCGACCCTGCTTGACGACGATCTCATCGGTGCCGAGGTCCATTTCGACGATCTGCGCTGCCACATCCTCAGTGCGATGCACGAGGCAGGCGCCTTGTTTCAATTCCAGTCCGACATCGAGGAAGCGAAGGGCCCGTCGAACCGACTTCCCCGCTTTCAATCCCGATCGCTCGATCCACGAATCTAAGTCGGCTCGATCGGTATGCGTTTTCTTGTATAGCTCCAGAATCTCTTCGCGGAGCTGATCGCCATCGGTCAGGTGAACCAGCAGCTCTCGGCCGACGGTAAGGGCTTCAGTCGCCGGGCGGTTTTCCTTGAGTTGCGCCAGCCAGGCCCAGCCCATGGTGTCGGCTAATGGGGCATTCCCCGCCTTCACCAGGGTGTCGATCACCGGGAGCAAGTGGCCGGGATTCGCATCCGGCTGCTCCACGGCCGACATCCATTGTTTTTCGAGATCGGCCCAGTTTTTGGCCTTGGCGAGCGTCAGTAGCGAGTCGTAATTCATGCCGTTTCCGTATCCCCTTGGGAAAGCCCTGTAGTATCCCGCCTTTTGGTCGGTTTGTCGAGGCGGCCGGGCAGCGGTTCTAATGCCGCATTGTGGACCACCTATCCGGGGAAATCACAAAGGACGCCGCCGGCGGATGGTGGCAATCCATCCGCACCTGGGGCGAGATGGTCAAGTTTTCGCACTCCGTTTTCGCGATGCCCTTCGCACTTGTGGCCACATTTTGGGCCGGCGCGCGGCGGCCCGGCGGATTGCCCTCGCTGGGCCAAGTCGGATTGATCGTCGTGTGCATGGTCGCGGCGCGAAGTTTCGCGATGACCGCTAACCGAATCGTCGACGCCGCCATCGACGCACGAAACCCGCGCACGGCCATGCGCCCGATACCGGCCGGGCGCATTTCGCGGGGCCGGGCGATTCTCTTTGCGGTCGTGTTTGCGGCCGTGTTTCTCGCCGGTTGTTTTGGATTCAAGCAGTGGTTTCAGAATCCGTGGCCGATGTGGCTCGCACTGCCAACACTCGCGGCGCTCGCGGCATATTCGTACTGCAAGCGGTTCACGTCGCTTGCGCACTTCGTCCTCGGCGGCGTCATCGGGTTTGCCCCGCTGGCGGCGTGGATCGCCATTCATCCCGAGTCGCTCGGTGTGTCGGGCGTGCTTCTTACCGTGGCCGTGATGGCCTGGATCGCCGGGTTCGATCTGATTTACGCCTGTCAGGATGTGGCGGTCGATCGGGCGGAACGGCTTTATTCTATCCCATCACGGCTGGGCATTCCCTTTGCACTCTCACTTTCTCGCGTATGCCATGTCGTGACTGTTGCGAGCCTTATCGCGCTCGGTCGCGTTGAACACGTCGCATGGCTCTATTGGACGGGAGTGGTCATCACAGCGCTCCTGCTCATCGTCGAACAGTCAATGGTGAAACCGACGGATTTGTCGCGCGTCACGCTTGCTTTCTTTACGGTGAATGGGGTGGTGAGCCTCGTCTTCGCCGGTGCGGCCATTGGTGATTTGTTGTTACGACAGTGACTATCCGCCAAAGACGCGGTCTAGGTGTTCCAGTACGAGGTGAATCACGAGCAGATGCGCCTCCTGAACGTGCGGCGACTCCACGCCCGGCAGCGTGAAGGCGATATCGCAGAGGGCTTCGGCCGCGCTTCCCGGCGGGCCGAGCAGGCCGATCGTCGTCAACCCGCGCGCGCGTGCCTCCTGCAAGGCGAGCAGCACGTTTTTGCTCTTGCCGCTCGTGGTCAGCACGACCAATGCGTCACCCTTGCGACCCAGCCCCTGCACTTGACGCGAGAACACGTTTTCAAAACCGAAGTCGTTGGAGATGCAGGTCATCGCTGTTGGGTCCGACGCGAGGCACACAGCGGCCAGTGGCGGTCGATCCTTTGAGAATCGCCCGATCATCTCCTCCGAGAGGTGTAACGCCTCAGCGGCCGATCCGCCGTTGCCGCAGGTGAGAACCTTGCCCCCGGCGCGAAGTGTTGCCTCGATTCGTTCTGCAATTCGATCGATCACGGAGAGCGCAGCCTGCACACTCTGCATCGCCGCAAGATGGCGCTCGAAGGACGCGGCGGCGCCTGGGGTTGAAGCGTTCGAGTGGTCGGATTTCCCGGGCATGGTGTGCGATGATGCCCCCGACATTGGAAGCGGTCAACTCGCGTCGGCGGCGCAAAGAAAAAGGCGGCGATCCGCATGTCGCGAATCGCCGCCCGTTATTAACAACAATCCGGCCCAGTGGGGTTACGGAACCAAGCAAGCATCCGAGCGCGAACCGAGCATACACAGCACCGAGGTCGGGATCGCCGAACCGGCATCCATGTAGGACGTGCCGGTGCCGCCCGAATCGGTATGCACCGTGTAGATATTGTCGCGACCGCGCGAGCCTGGAATGGCCGGGTCTTTGTTTCCGGCATAACCGACGTCGGGCGACTTGGCGAATTCGACGTGCGAATCGCTGAACAGGACGTTCTCGCCTTCACGACCGGTGTGGTTGTAGCTGTTGCCTTTGCTCTGGCTCTGTCGGTCGGAGACGAAGTCAACCTGATTCGTCTGGCCGACACTACCGCGGAGGTAGGGGTTCGAATCCGCCACGATCGGGAAGAGACCCTGGGTCGTGGTACCGATCGGCCGCATGTTGACGGTCGACGGCGGATACTGCATCTGATAGGCGTAGCTCAGGTTCTCCTTGCGGGAGAAGTCGAAGTACACCGTGGTATCCTGCGAAGGATCGCCCTGATCGGTCGTGCTGGGGCAGATCCACTGCTTCGGCGTGCTGTTGAGATCCTTGATGACCTTCCACATATCGACCGTGACAAAGGGGTTCTGGCCCTGAGCGGTGAAGTCCGGCTGGCTTCGGCGCTGATTCTCATTGGGCAGACCGACCCAACCGCCACCGAGGAACAGGCTCATGCCGCCGTTCGCTGGGAAGGGGGTGTACTGGGCAGGGAAGATGTCCCCGTCCTGGGCGTAGATGTAGAACGCCTGACCGATGCCTCGCATGTTGGACGAGCACACGGTGCGTTTCGACAACTCGCGGGCACGCGAGAGGGCCGGCAGCAAGATCGAGATCAGCAGGGCGATGATCGCGATTACCACCAGCAGTTCAATGAGGGTGAAGGCTTTCAGTTTTTTCA
Source organism: uncultured Planctomycetaceae bacterium (assembly GCA_964605185.1). GTDB lineage: Bacteria > Planctomycetota > Phycisphaerae > UBA1845 > UTPLA1 > JACRIM01. The sequence goes on along the minus strand of CAZSBF010000051.1, from coordinate 21,658 downwards.
ATACGGCACTCACTGTCACTTCTCCTTATGGCTATTGCTTCTTCTGGTTTGTCCAGGCCGTTGGCACGCCGTTGTCAGCCTAGTACAGGGTTATTGATAAGAGCGTTCACCGCGATAACACATCCGCGGTAGTCGGGCCGAGCCCCGACGAAGCCAACTCCTCAAAACCAGCGCGCAGTCCGCAATGACCGAAAGGCTGCGCGAATCGTCTTGCTCGATCACGCTCATCGACATGGATGAGACGCGTCGGGCGGAATTCCATCGTCCTTTGAGGACACTCGATCCAATTCAAACGCCCGTGGTGATTAGGCAAGGCATCTGACCGCCGACGTAGCCGGCGCACTTATTGCGGACCGAATATCGTTACAGGGTTGTCGTGACCAAGGGTGGGCTTGCGTGAGGATAATTCAGGTCGCCGTGAGCGACCCAATGGAATGATTACTCGTTGGTATGATAGCTGTTGTAAGCCGACCGTTGGTTCTCCATTGTCTGTCAGAGCACGGACCCTGTCCCATGCTCCTTCTAACTATATGATATCACGTTTCGCAACGCTGTCAAGGTTATTCGGACGGCTTGAGGGTCCCATCGAAATCGGCTGAGTCTCCGATCTTGCATATCCGAAAATCAGTTTCCTAAACGAAAAACCGGTACCAAGGCCCCCGACACTTGGCTAACCCGCCCCGAAATCCGAGAATGGCGGGCTCGGAGTAGAACGCCCCCAAACGGAAAGTCTCTTAATGGCTCAAAACCCCGATTCCCCTCCCTCTGACCTCCGATCGCGCCTCGCCGCCATCGGCCAAGACCATGTTTTCCAGTTCTGGCCGACCCTTTCGCCGGGGCAGCGGGCCGAGCTGATCGCCGACCTTCAATCCCTCAACCTCGCCGCATTGCCCGAACATGCCCGCATGGCGGTGAAGGGCAGCGAGGCACATGTCGCAGGCAACATCGAGCCGGCCAGAGTCATTCGGGCCAATGAGATTTCTTCAAAGGCCGTCGAGCGCGGGCGCGAGCTGCTCTCCAACGGGCGCGTGGCGGCATTCACCGTGGCGGGGGGACAGGGCACACGGCTTGGGTTCGACGGGCCCAAGGGCGCGTTCTGCATTTCGCCGGTGAAGAACAAATCGCTGTTTCAACTCTTCGCCGAGTCGATCCTCGCGACCGATCGCCGGTATGGCTGCGCGACGCGCTGGTACATCATGACCAGCCCGGCCAACGATGCCGAAACTCAAGGCTACTTTCGCGAACACAACTACTTTGGCCTCCCGTCCGAACGCGTTCGCTTTTTTCAGCAGGGTGTGATGCCGGCGTTCGACAAGGCCGGGAAGATCCTGCTCGATGAACCGCATCGCATTGCGCTCTCGCCCGACGGCCACGGCGGTTCGCTTCTCGCATTAGCCCGCACGGGAATGCTCGCCGACATGGCAACGCATGGCGTCGAGCACATCAGCTATTTCCAGGTGGATAACCCGCTGGTCTATTGTCTCGACCCCGCGTTCATCGGGCTTCACGATCTGCACCAATCCGAGATGTCCAGCAAGACGCTGCCAAAGGCGGATGATCTGGAGCGCGTCGGCAATTTCGTCATGGCCGACGGGCGGCTGGCGATCATTGAGTATTCCGACCTGCCCGAGGCACTGGCGCGGGCCATGAACCCCGACGGCTCGAGAAAGTTCGACGCCGGCAACATCGCCGTGCACATCCTGACGCGCGCCTTCGTGGAGCGGCTCACCCGCGATGCCGCATCCTTCGCGCTGCCGTGGCATCGGGCGGAGAAGAAAGTGCCGCATGTCGACCTGGCGACGGGCCGGCGCGTCGAACCGGCTCAGCCGAACGGGATCAAGCTGGAGTCCTTCGTGTTTGACGCACTGCCTCTGGCTGAGCGGGCGATTCTGGTAGAGACGAGCCGCGCCGAGGAGTTCAGCCCGGTGAAGAACGCGACCGGCGTGGATTCGGTGGAGACCTCCCGCCGCGACATCAGCCGCCGCGCCGCGCGATGGATGGAGTCCGCCGGCATCGCGATTCCGCGCAATGCGGCGGGGGAGCCGGATGGCGTGTTTGAGATTAGTCCTCTGCTAGCGCTGGATGTGGAGGAGTTTCGTGCCAAACCCGCTGCGTCGCATGCTCTCGACGCCGGCCAATCGGTGTATCTGTCGTCGTAAAATTGGTTGTGGTGTCACGTTCGCTCCGGCAACAATAGCATTGAGCATGGTGACAGTCATGAAGTCTACACAATTTCAGTTTCTGGTTGCGGCTTGCTCTTTGTTATTTCTGTTTGGCTGTTCGCGACCAACGCCATCGATCGAGTCACTCATGGCGATGGCCCCGCTAGAACTTCTGAGGGAGGCCGGCAGGACGATTTGCGACGCCCGGACTGCTGAGATACATGAGACAATAGAATTTGTCGGGCCGAATGCAGAATCCCAAGTGAAGTATGCGCCCAACGAGTCCCGTATCCAATTCGGGCCCGATGGTGAATACCGTTTCGAGACTGCGCGCGGCACGCTGATTCATGACGGAAAAACAGTTGCCACTTGGCCATTAGGTGGCCAGTCGAAACATCGCGACCCATACAGAGAATGGACGCATGATCTTAGCGACATCAGATACATCTTCGGCCCGCATTTGCGCCGATCCGGGGACATGGTAATGACGGCTGGCATGCTCTCCGCGTGCGATCGCTGGTTGCCATTAATGCGATTGTGTGGCAAGGGATGGGTTGCGCAGTGCGGATTTTGCACAGTGGTGAAGGAAGAACTGCAGGCATGTCCGAATCATAAGTGCAGACGAATCTTGGTACTGAACAATAGTGGTGACAAAGCGTGCTTCTGGGTTGATACTTCGCGGGCCGTTATTCACAAGGCGACTCAACAATTGAAGGATGGATCAGCTAGTACGGTCAATTACAATGCAATTCTATTGAACACAAGAATCCCGAAAGGTCAGTTTGATATCCCAGCCGATGTCGTGAAAAAAGCATTGGAGAATGAGGCTGGGACGAGATAACAGATTCCTGCTCGCGAGAAATGCCCCTGCCGTGACGTACTTCTGATCGTTGTCAGCAAACTGAGACTGTGGAAGTGCCTTCGTCACGGGTCAACAAATTGACCCATGCCACCCAGGCTTGGTTTTGGTAATGGCCGGCGAATCCGGACCGGAGCTGGCCGACCCTATCGCGCATTATCTGCCGCCACGCGCGTCCGACATCTCTAGGTCCGCGCAATTCCTGCCTGTTTCCACCCGAATGTGGGTACGGGAATAACTTCGTTCCCGAGACCTACCGATATCCGATTATCAGCACTGTGGCGATGGGTCCGCCGATCATTCGCCTCGCGCTGAATCGCATGAATCAGTATTGCCATAACGGTTTGCCCCGTCGGCCATTGTTTCTTATGTTGAAAATGACCCTCGCCGATTGCAATGCTGGCAATGAGGCGAGTGTCGCCTCACCCTTGTCGATGCGGACATGTGCCGGTCGGTTCGGGGTTGCCGGGAAGACGCCTGATGGTCACTGGCGAGAGGTCGGGGGATGGGGCCACAACAGGATCGTACGTGCCGCGAATGCCGCCGTACGACGCCGCTGCCTCTGGAGCAATGCGGCGAATCCATCACTCCCTCTGAACATGTTGATGTTTCCCGTCGCGCGGGTTTCCGGCCCTGAGCCGGTGGCCGCGAGGCGGAATGCAGTTAGTCGTTCGACGGTAAGGACGCTGTCGATGGCCGCTCGTCCCGCGGTGGGAGGGGCGGTCGTGAGGTTCGGCGGTCGGCAAGATGCCGTCAGCCGCATAGGGAAGAAGCGGACCGCGTCCGTACCCTGCAAGAAAAGGAGACTGTGTGATGAAGGCTTTCTTGAAAAACGTCAAGTCGTTTCTGCGAGACGAAGAGGGTGCCACGGCGACGGAATATGCCGTCATGCTGGCCCTCATCATCGTGATTGCCCTTGGTGCGATCAGCGCGCTGGGCACGAAGGTCAGCTCGACCTTCGCGAACGTCACTTCGAAGCTGCCGTAATTGAGGCAAAGCACGAAGCGAACTCTTGGAAAGATTCGTTGGTGCGGGCGCTGGCCTCTGCACCTGAAGGAGAAAGAAGCCATGAAAAACTGGATCAACAAGCTGAATTCGTTTCTTCGGGACGAGGAAGGCGCCACTGCGACAGAGTATGCGGTCATGCTCGCGCTGATCATCGTGATCGCGCTGGGCGCGATCAGCGCGCTGGGCACCAAGGTCTCCTCGACCTTCTCCGACGTGACCTCGAAGCTGCCGTAACCATGGCGGGATTTGAAACGGTCACGACGTAACAGACGGTTCTCATGCGGGCGGGCGGAGCCAGTCTCCGCCCGCATCGCGTGAGAAAACCAAAAACGTGGGCTGAAGGGCCCGGGAATTGAGAGAGTTTGTCATGCCTCCGTTGACGTATTCGAACCTGATGCCGGCGACGCTCGTTCTCGGCGCGATCCTCGCGTCCTGGAACGATTATCGCCGTCACCGCGTGCCGAATTGGCTCAACGCCGCCCTGCTCACCACGGGCCTCATCGCCCAGTGCGCGCTGCCGGGCGGCCACGGCGCCGCGTTCGCCCTGTCGGGCCTCGCGGTCGGTCTCGTGCCGCTCATGCTCCTATGGTGCATGAAGGCGATGGGGGCCGGTGATGTGAAGTTCATGGCGGCCATCGGAGCCTGGCTCGGCCCGCAGCAGACGCTGAACGCCCTCGTGGTCGGCGGCCTGCTTGGCGGTGTCATGGCATTGGCACTGATCGCCGCCCGGCGGGATTGGCGCGTCGCCACGGCCAATCTCGGCGTAATGATGACAAAAATGACAAGCGTTAAGACTGCCTTCGGCGAGTTCGGCTCCGTAGCGAGCATGGCCCCGTCCGGGCAGGTCCTTCCGTATGCGATCCCGCTCAGTATCGGGACGCTGTTGGTTGTGTTCTCTAACTCCTTTGGATGGTGGGAAGCACTATGAAACGAAACCGAAAAACCAATCGTATGCTCCGTCGCGGCAGCGCCGTCGTCGAAACCGCCGTCGTCGCCCCGCTTTTGCTCCTGGCCATGTTCGGCATCCTTGAACTCGGCCAGGCCTACAACACCAAGCAAACCGTGACACTGGCCGCCCGCGAAGGCTGCCGCGCCGCGGCGTTGCCCGGTGCCACGATGACCGACGCACAGGCTGCCGCCGATGCGTCCATGACCATGGCCGGCTTCTCGGGTCACACCGTGACGAGCAACATCAGCACCTTGTCCAGCACCGACACGCAGGTCTGGGTCAAGGTTGCAATACCGTTCAATCGTGCAACGTACACCGGCTCCATGATGGGCGGTGGGTCGTACACGATCTCATCTACGACCACGATGCGCCGCGAAGGCATTGATTCGACCAGTGGCGGCGGCTCCGGCATCGCCCCGACTCCGTAAGGTCGGTGCGATCGTCTCCGTGGGCCGGACCATGCGTCCGGTGTGATTTGTGAAAGGTGCGACCGAGAAATGAAACCGAAAACCATTATCCCGCTGATCATCGGGCTTGGCGTCGGATTCTTCGCCGTCAAGATGGGCCTCGACATGGTCCAGCGCGCCAAAGGCGCGCAGGGCGGCGAAGTTGACGTGTTGATCAGCGGCAAGCAAATCGAAGTCGCATCCAAGGTCACGGAGCAGATGCTCTCTGTAAAGAAAGTACCCCAAGCCCTTGTGCCCACCGATGCGTTCACCAAGTCGAAGGAACTCGTCGGCCGCGTCACGGCAATGACCATCGCGCCCGGCGTGCCGATCACCCAGTCGATGCTCGCCCCGCCGGGAAGTGAGCCCGGCCTTCGCGCCATCATTCCCAACGGCATGCGGGCCGTGTCGGTCAGCGTCAACGAAGAAACGGCCGTCGCAGGTTTCATCATGCCCGGTTGCCGGGTGGATGTGTCGGCGGTGGGCCGTGATCAGACGCCGGCCAAGCTGATTCTGTCCGATGTCGAGGTCGGTGCGGTGGGGCAGTCGCTTAGCCGGGTCGGTGAAGACGGGAAGACCGTGCGCATGGAGAAATCCGTGACGCTGTTCTTGAAGCCGGAGGAGGTTCAAATCCTCCACGCCTTCGGCGGCAGCGGTCGCATTCGCCTCGCCCTCCGCGGCGCCGGTCGCGATCCCGGCGAACCGGCCTGGATCAAGGCCCTCAAGGCGTCGCTCGAAAAGAAACCCGATGCCGCGCCGAAGGAAAAGAAGGCCAAAAACGGCTCGTCCCACGTCGTCGACGTTGTGCGCGGCCAGGAATATCAGAAACTCGTATTTGATTCGAACGGAAATATGCGGCGAGTCGCCAGTGAAGGCGTCTCTGCCGTTTTGAATGAAGCCAATGCGGTACAGGACCAACCGCAGAAACAACGCACGGAGGTTCACGAATGATCATGCCCACGGATGGACACAATTCGGGCAACGCCTATTCCCAATGGGGACGGGCGTCCCGCCGGTCGACCGGGCGCTCATGGATGAGCGGTGCCGCGGCCTTTTGTGCGTTGAATGCATGCGCCGCGGTTGTCATCGGCGGTCCAAACGCCGAGACGATGGGGACGGCTCGCGTGCTGGCGAATACCGCATTTGCAATTCAAGATTGCGAAGAGCCGGTTGTTGAAGAGCCATGCGACGAAACCACTCCTGTGCAGGCCAATCGTCCGCTCTCGCTGACCGACACGACGCCGGAAGCGGAACCAACGCCGGCCTATTCGAACATCACCGACGCGGTCGTCGAGCACGCCCTTGCAATGGTGGGCAATTCGCAGGTCAAACTTGCCTCCAAAGAGGATCCCCCCGCTGCCGCCGACGAAGGTATGCGGCCGGATGATCCCTTGATCGAATCCATTCAGTCGCGCGGCCAGGCGACCGACCAGCTCGTCGTGGCGCGAAACTCGTCCGCCGTTTTGAATCTGAAGTCGAAAATCGACGGCGTCGAAATCGCCGACCCGACCATTGCCGATGTGCTGATTACCTCGCCGACCCGCGTGATCGTGACGGGCAAGGCCTTCGGTACGACTCAGCTAGTGCTCCGCGTCGGCAGTACGCAGCGCTCCATCGCAATCGCCGTGGAACTCGATCTGCGGGTCCTGCAGAACTTCATCAAGTCTATCGCTCCGACGGCGGAAGTGACGCTTCGCAGCGTAAACGGCACGGTCATTCTTTCGGGCACTGCGCCCGATACCGAGACCGCCGAACGCATCTCCGAATTGGCGGCGCTGGCCCAGGGCGGCGAAGTACGAAATCAACTCACGGTGGCCGGCGTGCAGCAGACCATGCTCCGCGTCGTGGTGGCCGAAGTGAACAAAACGGCCCTGCGCGAACTGGGCGTGAACTGGGCCATGGGCGGTGCCGACTGGACCCGCAATTTCTTCTTTGCGAACAACATCAATCAGATCAACCCGACGGTCTTTTCCAGCTCGGGCCTGCCGAACGTCTTGGCTCCGAATAGTGCCGGTGGGCAGATGCTCTATTCCGTCGCGGGCGTCGGTAATGGCGCGGCCACGAACGTCACGTTCGGATTTCCCAAGGGCGAGTTCCAGATGTTTATGAATGCCCTTCGCGAGAATCAGTTGGCCCGCGTTCTGGCCGAGCCGAACCTCGTCGCCATCAGCGGCCAAACGGCAACGTTTCTGGCCGGCGGTGAAGTGCCGATCCCGGTCACCCAGGGTGGCGCGGTCGCCGGTTCCATCACCATCGAATACAAGGAATTCGGCGTTCGCCTCGCCTTCACTCCGACGGTTGCCGCCGGGCAGATCATCCGGCTGCACGTCATGAGCGAAGTGAGCGACGCGATCCCCGGCCCTGCCTTGGCCGGCGGCCTGCCGATCTTCACGTTCACGACGCGCCGCGTTGAGTCGACGATCGAGTGCGGCAACGGACAGACGTTTGCGCTGGCGGGCCTCCTTCGCGAACAGGTTCGCAGCGTCGCGGACAAGATCCCGGGACTTGGCGATCTGCCGGTCATCGGAGCGCTGTTCAGCTCCGTGAGCTATCAGAAGGATGACACGGAATTGATCGTGCTGGTGACGCCTCAGTTGGTCGAACCACTCGAACCGAATCAAGTCGGCCCGCCGCCGGGCGCGCTGATGCGTGATCCGAATGACTACGAATTGTTCCTTGAGGGCAAGCTCGAGGGTGCTGACCAAATAGCCCCCGAATTCGAAGGCGTGCCCCGCGAAAACGTTCCGGTCGCCTCGACGCCGCAGCAGTGGAATCGTGATTGGGCCAGTTCCCAGATCGCACTGCGCGGTCCGTTTGGGATGGCCGAAGGTGATGAGAACTGACATGCATCGGCGTCCGGCAGGCCCAGCGCCCCGGATGATCGTCGATGATCAACCGTCCGCCGACGTATGAGGCGACGGTCCATAAGGTGACATCCTGGAATCCGCCCTCGGCGCCGCGGTCTCAATGTGTGTGGGATCGCTGTCCGGGGTCCCGCGCACCGGGCGACTTTCACCCGGGGCAATTCCATCGGTGTGATTTTTTTTCGGAGGGTGTGTTATGTTCGTGAAGAAGCATCGCAGTCGTTTGGGCCTGCGCCGTGCCACCATCATGACTCAGACGGTGGTCTTCGGCAGTATGGTCGGTGTCGGCGTCGCCGCGCTGGCCGTCGATACGGGCCTTATGTTCACGGCCAAGTCCGAGTTGCAGAACGCGGCCGACGCCGCCGCGCTCGCCGCGGCCTCGCAGCTTGGCGCATCCGGCAACATGTCGGAGGCGGCTTTGGCCGAAGCGGCCACATATGCGGGCGCCAATAAGATCGCTGGCTCAAGCGGTCAGATGATCGGCACCGACATGGTGCTCGGTCATGCGACCTACAACAGCTCGACGGGCAAGTACACCTTCAACGCAAACGCCACGCCATACGACGCCGTTCAGGTCACCATGCGGCGTGATCAGAATGTGTCGGATGGTCCCGTTTCGCTGGCCTTCGGAAAGATGATCGGCGTACAGGGCGCCAAGATGACGGCGTCGGCCACGGCCATGGTCGTGCCGCGCGACATCGCGGTCGTGGTGGACCTCTCCGGTTCCATGAACGACGACAGCGAGTTCCGCCATTACAAGAACTACTCATCTGAAACCGGTTCAGGCGACCGACCCGGCGTTCAGATCAACATCGAAGACATCTGGAAGGCGCTTCCAACGTCGAAGGGCAAGAATGGAATCGCAAACGGTACCGACCCGGCTGCCCCCGGAGCGGCCACTGCCTACAACGCTCAACCAGGAAACGGGTCCGGCTCGCCGGCCTTTGTCGGCGGCACCTCAAGCGGCGGCGCCTCGGGCGGCCCGCGCTGGGGCTGGATGACTGGATTCGGTAGTGCCGTAGTCCTCGGCTCGTACACGCCCGTCGGCGACCTAGGTCTCTTTTACATTCCAAAGAGCTCAACGTGTTCGGACTCCGATGTCACGGCAAATCTGACGGAAGCCGGCTATTCGTCGGCTGAGCGGTCAGCTTTGCTCTCCGGTTCGAACGACGGTTCATCGTCGTATTACAAGAACCGGGTCAAAGTTCTCCTGGGCGTCGCGGGTTGGCGCAGTAAGAAAACCGGAGGCAAGTACACCGGTGGAAGCGGCAACGGCGACAACAAAGTGGATTCGGGCGAGGTGTATCAGCAGATTGCCTTCCCGTATGCCGGCGGTAGTTGGGATGCCTACATCGACTACATGACCAATACGTCGGAAATGCGCAACACCGACGGAAACTTCCGGTATCGCTATGGTCTCAAGACACTGACGAACTACTTCCTTGAAAAACTGAACAACAAGGACAGCTGCGCAGACTTGAAGGATGCGCCGGAAATGCCGCTGAAGTCGGTCAAGGACGCTGTTCAGACGCTGGTCACCACGATCAACGAGCTGCAGTCCGATGACCATATGTCCCTTGAAATCTTTGCCACGACCGGACGACATGAAGTCGATCTGAAGACGCCGGGCCCGGGCGAGGCGCTTTCGACCGTGCTCCAGGTGATTCCCACGACGCTCAATCAGCGCCAGGCGGGGCACTACGACAGCACCACCAACGCCGGCGGCGGTCTCGACAAGGCCATCACCGAGCTGATGAGTACGCGGGCCCGAAGCTCCGCGAAGAAGTGCATCTTTTTCCTGTCGGACGGCAAGCCGAACGTGGATCAGAACAACAACTACGTCGGCAACAGTGCCGAGTCAGCGGTTTCATGGGGCGTTGATCGCGCCACGTATGCCGCTGAGCAGGGTATGGTGTTGTACACCGTCGGCGTTGGTAACGATGCCAACGACGGCTTCCTCCAGAACCTCGCCGAAATCGGTGGTGGCGAATACTTCTTCGCCGATAACGCCCCTGATCCGGCAACCGGCCAACCCATGTACGTGGCCCAGTTGCAGCAAATCTTCCAGACGCTCGGCGGCAAACGCCCCGTGCGCCTGATCAAGTAACTGCTTTTCGGACCGCGCAGGGCGCGTCCCGAGAATGACACGGCCGCCGCGGTCGATCCGACATGGGTCGATCGCGGCGGTTGTCTGTTACCAAAGTACGCATTCACGGTGGCCGATAAGACGACGGGTGTCTCTCGCGCGGCGTCGTATTCCGCGCCGTGAGTTGCCCGAGTGTCCGGTCCTGCCCGGGGGAGATTGCCGTTTCGGCATCATCTATGGCTCAGCCGCTTCGGGTCATTTTGTTCACCGCCAATGCCGACGCCGCGCCTGAACTGCGCCGCGCGGTGACCTCGCTGCCGAATATTCGCATCGTCGCCGAACTGGATGAACCAAGCCTCATCGGTCAGGCAGTTTCGCAGTTCCCCTGCGAGTTAATCGTCGCGGACATCGATCCATCAGCGCACGTCGTACTCGAATGTCTGCGCCAGCTTCGCGAATCGTCGCCGCATCTGCCGGTCTTTGCGCTGAGCAGGCACACCGAAGGCGACGTCGTGCTCAAGGCCATGAAGGCCGGCGTTCGCGAGTATCTGGTAAAGCCGCTCAACCTCGAAGAATATCAAAAGGCCGTCTCCACCCTTGCCGAAACCGCGCCAAAATCCAAGCAGCCGGGCAAACTCATTTCAATCATCGGAAGCAGCGGCGGCGTGGGTTGCACGACCCTTGCCACGAATCTCGCCGTGGAGCTGGCCGAGATGGTCGGCCCTTCCGGGCGCGTGGCCCTCGTCGATCTCGATTTTCGCTTCGGCCACGTCGCCACGCTGCTCGATGTTCACGGCCAGTACACCGTCGCCGATCTGTGCTCAACGCCGGAGCAACTCGATCCACAGGTCGTGGATAAGGCCCTTGTTAAACACGAGTCGGGGCTTTTCGTCCTGCGCAGGCCGCACTCATTCGCGCAGGCTGAAATGATCACGGCAGCCCACTGTGCAAATGTGCTTAGCACGCTTCAGGAAATGTGTGCCTACGTCGTGGTTGACGGCCCCACGCGGCACGACCCCGGCGGGCGCAGCGTGCTCGACTCGGCCGATCACATTTTCCTGATGATGCAGCTCCTGGTGACAAATGTTCGCAACACCGACCGCATCCTGCAGGAGCTGGCCGTTCAGGGGTTCAACACGAATCGCATCAGCATCCTGGTAAATCGGCTGGGCCGCGAATCGGCCCACTTGGAGGTCCCTCAGGTCGAGACGATTCTCAATCGCAAAGTGTTCACCACCATCGCCGACGACTGGAAGGCCGTCAGTTGCAGCGTCAACATCGGCCGGCCATTGAAGTACGAATACGACCGCGCGAAGGTGCGACAGGATATTCATAGCATCGCGGTTCGCCTGCACTGTCCTGAGAAGTACGAGGCGGAAAAGACGAAGCAGGTCGGCCTGTTCGGAAAACTGCTCAACCGAGTGCACAAGCACCCGGAGCCGCCCAAGCCCGATCAGCCCGATCCGACGACACCAATGACCGTATAGGCAACGAATTGACAATCGCCAGTGATTCACTGGGGGAGCGACACTGTGTTCGGTAGCACCAAGATTCCCGCGTTGAAGATTCCGAAGATCACCCCCACTGCCCCGGCCGCGCCGCCGCCCGAGCAAACGCCGGCTGCCGCACCGCCGCCCATTGAGAATGCGGCGCCTCCCGCTCCGGCTAATCCGGTTGCAACGTTGAAGCCGCCGCCGGCCGCCGTTGCCGCCGTCGCTGCTGTCGCCAAGGCGAACGATCGATCGGATGAGTTCTACGAACTCAAGACGCGCATCCACAAGAAACTGGTGGAAACGCTCGACCTCGCCGCGCTCTCAAAGCGAACAGGCGACGACGTGAAGGAAGAAGTTAAGCAGGTCATCTCGTCACTCTGCGAGAAAGAAAACGCCCTGCTCAACTTCAACGAACGCCAGCGCCTGATCAGCGAGATTCTCGATGAGACGTTCGGCCTCGGCCCGCTCGAAACGCTGCTGAAAGACGCCCACGTCAGCGATATTCTGATCAACGGCCCCAAGCAGGTGTACGTCGAACGAAAGGGGCGACTGAGCCTCTCCAACTGCACGTTCAAAGACAATGCGCATTTGATGCACATCATCGACAAGATCGTGTCATCCGTCGGCCGCCGCTGCGACGAAGTCAGCCCGATGGTAGATGCGCGTCTGAAAGATGGCTCCCGCGTCAACGCCATTATTCCTCCGCTCGCCATCGACGGTCCGTCCATGTCGATTCGTCGCTTCGGCGCCGATCCGATTACCTGGGACGACTACCTGCGATTCAACTCCGTCACCAAGGAAATGGTGACGTTTCTCAAAGCATGCGTCGTCTCCCATTTGAACATAATTGTCGCCGGTGGAACCGGCTCCGGTAAGACGACGCTCCTGAATAACCTCTCGTCGTTCATTCCCGAGACGGACCGCATCGTCACCATTGAAGACGCCGCCGAATTGCGACTTCGACAGCCTCACATCGTCCGGCTCGAATCGCGTCCGGCCAACATCGAGGGCAAAGGCCGAATCGCCATCCGAGATCTCCTTATCAACGCCCTTCGTATGCGGCCCGACCGAATCGTCGTCGGTGAGTGCCGCGGCGCCGAAACCCTCGACATGCTTCAGGCCATGAACACCGGCCACGACGGTTCGCTGACCACGATTCACGCCAACAGTGTGCGTGACGCCGTCGGACGTATCGAAACGATGGTCATGATGGCCGGCTTCGATCTGCCGGTGAAAGCCATTCGTCAGCAGTTCGCCAGCGCCGTGCATCTGCTCATCAACGCTTCGCGCCTCACCGGCGGACCGCGAAAGGTGATGTCCATCGCCGAAGTGCAGGGCATGGAAGGCGAGGCCGTCACCATGCAGGAAATCTTCAAGTTCGAGCAAATGGGCGTGGATGGGTCCGGTAAGGCATGGGGTCGGTTTGTGGCCACCGGTCTGCGTCCGAAATTCCTCGAGCGCCTCAAATCCGCCGGTTGTGACATCGATGTTGGCATTTTTGAGCGGCAGGTTCTCGCCACCGATGAACACGTATAAGTGACGCCGCGGGGCTTTCCGTCCGATTATTCCCAGCAGGGGATACGCGCCCAATGACGGACCTTCTCGTACTGGCACAATCCATCGGCATCACCGAGCAGATCAGCATGATCGCGCTGCCGCTCGTCGGCGGCGTCGCGCTCACTTACGCCGTCTTCAATCTGATCGCCGACCTGCGCAAGGTGGAGACCAAGAAGGTCGCCCAGCGTCTTCGCGAGGATGCCCTCACCGAGTCCGCCAATGAAAAGGCCGCGAAGGCCTCCATTCTCCGCCGCCAGGAACAAAAAGGCGGCATGCTCAGCCAGTACTTCGCACGATTCGGTTTCGTCTCCAACCTCCAGCACAATCTCGAACGCGCGAATCTGCACTGGACCGCCACCACCGTCATCGTCAACCTCGTCGGCATCGCCTCGCTTTCCTACATGGCCGGCTTCATGATGCAATGGCCCGCCTGGGTCACGCTCTCACTCACCGGCGTTTCAATCTTCGGCCCGCTGATCACCTTCTGGTTCCTCGCCAAGCGGCGAATGAACAAGTTCGTGCATCAGTTGCCGGATGTGTTCGAACTCATGAGCCAGGCGCTCCGAGCCGGCCACTCGCTCTCCAACGCCATCCTGCTCATCAGTCAGCAGCTTCCCGACCCGGTCGGCACCGAGTTTGCCCGCGTCTTTCACGAGCAGAACCTCGGCATCAAGATCGATGAATCGCTCAAGGACATGGCCCGCCGCGTGGACATCATGGACGTGCGCTTCTTCGTCACGGCCGTGCTCATCCAGCGTCAGACCGGCGGCGACCTGGCCGAAGTGCTCGACAACATCAGCGGTGTTATCCGCGAGCGCATCAAGCTCTTCGGCACCGTTCGCGCTCTGACGGCGGAAGGCCGGCTCTCGGGCTATGTGCTGCTCGCGCTGCCGGTCGTGGTGTTCATTGTTGAATTGGTCCTGAACCCGACGTATGCCAACGTGATGATCGAGGATCAGATCGGCCAGTACATGCTGATCGGCGCCGGAGTCTCGCAGCTCTTCGGTCTCGCCTTGATCCAGAAAATCATCAACATCAAGGTCTAGGAGTCGCGCACCATGGAACTCATCGGTCTTGCAGTCATGGCGGGCATTGCGGCGGCCCTGATTATCTACTCCCTGATGCCCAACAAGTCGGAGCAGCAGGAAATCGTCAAACGCCGCACTGCCGGCCTCACCGTCGATCAGGATAAGAACTCGCTCCAAAACAAGGCCCGTGCCCGCGCCTCCACCAATATGCTCAACGCGGCGATTCCCCTTCTGGTCAGGCCGGCCATGCCCCAGAACGAGCAGGAGCAAACCACGCTTCGTGCCAAACTGGCCAGTGCCGGGTTTCGCCAGCAGTCCGCCGCGAGTTTCTTTCTCGCCAGCAAGACGGCCGGCGGACTTCTGTGCGGCTTGTTGCTTTTCATCTATGCCTCCAGCGGCGACAACGAGACCTCAAAGGTTATTTACTACTCCATCTTCGGCCTTGGCCTTGGGTTCATGATTCCGAATCTCTGGCTCGGCATGGCCGCAAAAAAGCGAATGGAGGCCGTGCGAAACGGTATGCCGGACTCGCTGGACCTCATGGTGGTGGCGGTCGAAGCGGGCCTGGGTCTCGATGCCTCGCTACAGCGCGTCAGCGATGAGATGAGCAACGTTCACAAAGACCTCGCCGAGGAATTCCAGATCTCTGTCATCGAAACGCAGATGGGCACGACGCGATCCGAGGCCCTCACGAAAATGGCCGACCGCACCGGCGTGCCCGAGATGCGCGCCCTGGTCGCCGTCATCACGCAGGCCGAAAAGCTCGGCACCAGCATCGCCAAGGCGCTCCGCAATCAGGCCGAGAGCCTTCGAACCAAGCGCCGCCAGAAGGCCGAGGAACGCGCCCAGAAGACGGCCGTCAAGCTGCTCATCCCGCTCATCCTCTTCATCTTCCCTGCGATCTTTGTGGTGCTCGCCGGCCCGGCCGCGATCCACCTGATGAAGACCTTCTCCGAAGGGTCGCTCTCACATTAGCGGCGCCGGTGGTGCATGCACCACCAAAATTGGCGGGACGAGCCCCTGCGCGTCGCTATTGCGTCAATCCCATCGGCTGTTCTACAGTCCCGGCCATGAAGCTCGTAATCCGGTGCGTCCTTCTTGTTTTCTTGTTCGGCTGCCAGTCACCGATCCCGCGCCATTACGACTGTGCTCGTTCGACGGGCCCGATCGTTATCGACGGACGCCTCGATGACCCCGCGTGGCAGCGCGCCAACTGGACGGAGCCGTTCGTCGACATCCGCGGCGCGTCACATCCCACGCCGCTCTACGAAACCCGAGCCAAGCTGTTGTGGGATGATAAGCATCTGTACATCGCCGCGAAGCTCGACGAGCCGCACGTCTGGGCCACTCTTCGCAAGCATGACGAGATCGTTTTCAACGACCCGGATTTTGAAATCTTCCTCGACCCCGATGGCGACGCCCGCAATTACTACGAGATCGAAGTCAACGCCCTCAACACCATCTTCGATCTGCTTCTCGTGCGCACCTATCGCGACGGCGGCCCGGCCCGGCACGACTGGAATCTCGCCGGCCTGAAGTCGGCGGTGCATATCGACGGCACGCTGAACGATCCGCGCAACACCGATCGCGGATGGTCCGTCGAGTTCGCGCTGCCGTGGGTAGCGCTCGCCGAGCACGCCACCTGTCCCTGCCCGCCGCGCCCCGGCGACACCTGGCGCGCCGGCTTCTCACGCGTGGAATGGAAGATCACCACCGCGAACGGGGTTTATGAGAAAGTGCCGAACACCCCCGAAGACAACTGGGTCTGGTCGCCGCAGGGCGTGATCGACATGCACATCCCGCAGACCTGGGGCTTCGTGAAGTTTGTGAACGACTGACGTTCCCATTCGAGTGGGGCGGGCATTCCTGCCTTCTATATTTGTCAAGCCATGCGCCGAACCGCCATCTACCTCATCCTCATGGTTCTCATCGGCGGGGCGACACCCATCGCCGGGCGAATGGCCGTTCGAGAGTTTCCTCCGCTTACCGCCGCGTGGTTTCGATTCGGCATCGCAGGAATCTTGCTCTGGCTCATGCTTCGCGCCCGCGGGCAACGACTGCCCTTCACGCGAAAAGATTTGCCAACGTTGCTAGGCCTCGCCCTGCTCTGCGTCCCGATCAATCAGGCTGGCTACCTCGGCGGATTGAAGTTGTCGAACGCATCACACGCCGCGCTGTTCTACGCGCTCAATCCGGTCATGGTGTTCTGGCTGAGCCTGATGCTCGGGCGAAACACCTTTCAACCGGTGATGCTGGTGGCGGCATTCCTCGCGTTCCTTGGCGCGGCGTGCGTGTTGTGGCCGAACCTCTCGTGGAGCGCGCCGAGCGGCTCGACGAAAACGATGCTGCTTGGCGACTTGTTGCTGCTCTCCGCGGCGATGTCGTGGTCGATGTACATCGTCGCCAGCAAGAAGGCCCTCGGCGCCTTCGGCCCGCTGCCGACGCTCACGGCGGTATTCCTGCTCGGCGCGCTGCTGCAGACGCCCCTGGGGCTATACAGCCTTGGCGACATGAATTGGAGCGCCCTCACGCTTCGCGGCGTCGGCGGCTTTGCGTTCATCACCGTGGTGAGCAGCTTCCTCGGCTACCTGATGACCTACGCCGTCCTCTCCCGCCACGATGCCACGCGGGCCATGATCTTCGTCAACGCTCAGTTCCTCGTGACGATCCTCTTTGAGTGGATCCTGTTCCGCGAGCCGCTGTCCGCGCCGTTCATCGCCGGCTCGCTGCTGATCTTCGCGGCGATCGTGCTTGATTTTGTGCGATACGCGCGTCGAGCGTAGATTCGCAGTCAGGGTTGTTTGCTGTTGACGGTGCCGATCTTTCGAGTACGAAGTCCCTCAAGAAAGTCGGCCACTTTTGCCTGATTGATGTGGTTCTGGACGACTACCAGTCGGTCGCCGAAGAAGCTAATCGAGCCCGTATTTCCACCGGCCTCGGCCCATGAATGAGGATCGATGGATTTTTGAATTGCTGAGGAGAGTTCGGCACGCAGCGCTGTTCGGCTCTCTTGATATGCCACACGAACCAGACGTTCGACCTCAACGCTGTTAGACGCAAGATCCCGGCCGGTATATGCAACGGCCGCTCTGAACACATCTGCCATGTGGCGCTCCATCGCAGAGTGCTCGACATTGAGTAAATCCCCGCAGTCATAAATACACTCGGAAGTGAAACGACTCGCGTCTTCAAGTGTCGTAATGTGGACCGTGCCGCCATCGATGAAATAGGCCAATTCCGTTTCTCCTCCACCGGACGTCTCAAGAAGGATGTGAAGCAGGCGTTCGCCGGAAATGTTTTGGAGTCTAAGGTTGACCTCAGCATCTTTCTCAATCGCTGCCGCTGAAAGGCATGACCAATGGGCATGAATACTGATGTTGAGCCGTTTGCGAAGGTCTTCAACCACCTCTTCGAGCGGCTTGTTCTCGTAGTCGATAGAGGGTATTTTCCTGGCAAGTAATTGGCGAGTGCTAAAGTCATCCAAGGATTCGCAAGGTCTTCGTTGAACGTTGGGTGAGGTGTTCCCGGGCTCGGCTGGTTTGACGCGGTCGTCGCCAAGCAGGGGGACGAGGGCAAGGGTTAAGCAGCCAATGATTAGAAAAGCGTGTTGGGGGGGCTTGAACATTGGGTTACTACCTGCGAACAAGGCATGAGTCCCCCAATACTAATTATTCATGCATTTCTTGCGAGTCAACTTCACTGACGCAAATTTTGACTTTTTCGATTAATGCTTGCACCCGCCGCATGTCGGCATCACAAAGTCATACGCCGCGCGCCACGTCGTATCCGCCTTCGCGCGTGCCGTTTGCGGGGCGAGTTGCAGCACGCGGGCCGTCGCAGAGGCCGGGTTCTTCCCTACGTTTTGCATCAGCAATGCCGAGCCGTCCTGCCAGCCGGCCGGGAAGACGCCTTCGTCCAGCGCGCTCTGCATGAAGTACGCATCGTTTTCCAGAATCTGCCGCGCCGTCGCCGCGGTTGACATGATGTCGAGCGGGTCGCCGCCATGTTCGAGGCCGAGCAGGTGGCCCAATTCGTGTGAGCCGGTGTTGGCGATGGCCTGCGCGACTTCCTCCATCGTCGGCTGGAGCGACTCAAAGAGCTGGAAGTCTTCGGTGTAGATGATGCCCTTCTGGTCCAGCACGGTGTTGTCCGTGTCGACGTTGTCCGAGAGCCCGAGGAACGCCTGGTTGTAGTTCCCGAAGTAGAGCTGCGTGACCGCGCCGTCCGGCAGGGGGGCGCTGCGGCCATCGACCAGCACAACGTCGTAGTCCGCGAAGTCGGAGCGCATAAGCTCGACAACCATGTCGGCCATTGTCGAGGTTTGGCCTTCAAAGCGCTGCGAAATGGCATCGGCTGAAAACGCCCGCATGAGTTCGTAGGGCTGTAATGCGATTTGCACGTTTGCCCCGCCGGCAAAGTTCAGGTAGACCACTTGTTGCCGCGCCTCGGCCAAGGGGCGGTTGCTCTGGCGAAAGGCCCGCAACGTGTAAGTGCCGTTGTCGTAGCGCCCGTCATTTGATGAGAAGTAGCGCCCGCGCGGCACGGCCACACCGACGTAGATGTTCGCCATGTCGCGGCGAATCACGCGACTGATGTATGGATCCAACTGCCCGGCGTAATAGGAGCGATCATCGTTCGCGTCGATGATGTTTTTATTCTCGTCGAAGAGTGCGGCCACCGTGTTGAGTCCGTTCGCGCCGATCACATCAATGGTAATGCGGTCGCCCGCGGCTGCCGGTCCGAGTGCGTAGATATCGACATCGTTCTGCCCGTCGACGGTTCCATTCACGCTGATCTCGCCGTCCTCTGGCAGCAGCGCGGTCTGGGCGGCGTCGAAGAGGTTGTTGTCCGTGGCATCCTCGTTCACCTGCGCGGCATTCGGTCCCGGTCGAAGGCTCGACAGGTTGCCGAGGTCGAACAGCGAGGATGCATCGCAGCCAAAGAAGAATGCGAGGATGGAGTAGATAATGATCTTGGTGAGGAGGCTGGCTCCCGAACGCCGGTGGTGCATGGGAAGTACTCCGCGTGCACAAACACCGGCCTACCTCCGAAAGAGGGCCAGCCGTTCTCCCCCCAATCGGCAACTTCTGCGGATGGGTTGACCAATCCGTCGGATTCCTTTTCATCCCCATGCGGACGTAAGATGAGCGTCCGACAATCTCGTGGCACGCCTGCTCGCGTCGCGGCTCGGAGGATTCATGCCCGTCAGCATTCGAGATTATTGTTCTACGCCCCGGATCGCCTCCGGCGATTGGCGGTTGGAGCTTGGCGCTCGCGTCGCGCCGCCGCCGGGGATTTGGGACCTTGCGAGCATCGCGAGCGCCGACATGGTTCGCCTCGTCGCCGATGCGTTCCTCGATGCCGGGGCTGACATCCTCACGACACATACGCCCAAAGCCAACGCAATCACCATGGATGGCAATCCCATCGCAGAGATCAATCGCCAATGGGCCACGCTATGCCGCGCCGCCATTGACAGCCATCCGCGAAAGAACCGCCTGCTTCTCGGAACCATCGGCCCGGTCGAGCCACTGATCGCCCTGAACGAAATCACCGCCGACCGCCTCGAGGCCGCATACAACGAGCAGGCATCGTCTCTCGCAGCAGGCGGCGTCGACGGCTTCCTTTGCCACGGATTCACCGAGCTTGCCGCACTTCGCGCGGCCGTGTCTGCCGCCGATAAGTCCGGCCTGCCCGTCATTGCCTGCATGACTTTCGACTCCGCATCCGAACCACCGACGACCGCACTCGGCGTCACCATCGCCCAGGCCGTTGCGGAACTGAGTGATGCCGGCGTGGCTGCGTTGGGTGGAGATGCGGGCGAAAGTCCGGAAAGCATGGTGGACGTCGTAACCGCCTCGCGAAAGGCAACGGCACTTCCGTTGTGGGCGACCATCACGCCCGGCTCGCCGCAGTTGGTCGACGGCCGCGTGGTGTACGTGGAGAAGCCCGCCGATTTCGCGAGTCGTGCTTCGGCTTTGCGAAAGGCCGGCGCGTCAATCATCGCGGGTGGGCGCGGTGTATCCGCTGCGCACCTCGCCGCGCTTGCGTCTGCTCGCAAGTAGAATGCACGTCTCGCATGCCTATTCTGGGACGAAGCCGCGCCGACGTTCGTCCGTATTTGCTTCGATTACGTCCATAAACAAAGGCGTTTCCCGCAGTTCGGCGCGGTCGCACTGCAAAAGCGCGGCTTGACCCAACGTTTCTAACCCCTGTATAATGAATTGCTTGGAACGCGAGCGGCCTCCCGACTTTGTCGTGGGCAGCCGGTCGCCGACATGCCTCCCTGCGGACCTGGGGCCGCGGGGCGCAGCCCACCCGATTGGATCGGTAGTAAGCATAACATTCGGCCGAAGATGACCTCCGGAGGGTCTTCCATGTCAGTGTCTTATTATGTCCGGACGTGCTCTGTCCTCGTCGCGCTCTTGGTTTTCTGCGCCTATTCCTTGCCCGCCCGCGCGCAGGACACCGGCAATGAAATGGTCGGTCAAAGCACCACCGCATGGAGTGCGTGGCAGTCCGCGATGAACGCGATTGACCGCGATGAAAAGGCCGACGCCGCCAAGGACCTCGAAGCCGTCGCCGCGATGAAGCTGTCCGATCTGCGACTCGCCCTCATGGCCGATCGCAGCGGTTCGATCCGTCTCGAAGAAATGGCCCGCAGCGCCGACGCGCCCGCCGTCGCGAAGGACATGGTCGCCAAGATTGCAAACGGCCGAAAGCAAAAGGCCCTCGCCGAAGACGGCTGGCACTTCGCGGCCATCGGCCGATTCACCTATGCCGACGCGAACTTCAAGGCGTTGGATGAATCGAGCCCGGACCCTGTCGCCTTGCTTGAGCTGGCCCGTCAGAATCCAAATCGCCACACCATCCTGATCAAGCTGATGGCGAACGCCGAAGTAGGCCCTTCTGCCAAGCGGTTCCTCGAACTCCTCAACCGCGGCGAAGAAACGTTGCGGATGGATGCGAACGAAATTGCCGCAAACGTTGAGAAGCTCGCCGGCCCCGAGCGCATGAATTACAACGCCACGAACCGCCTCAAGGCCTCGGGCGAATTCGCCGTGCCGCAGATGCTGGCGGCACTGGCCGACCCGAAGCAGAAAAAGGTTCACGCCGCGATTTTGCAGGTCCTGCCGCAGATCGGCCGCGATGCGATCAACCCGCTTTGCATCTCCCTTTCCATGAATGACAACGTCATCCGCCAGG
>CAZSBF010000050.1:0-30394 GCA_964605185.1 uncultured Planctomycetaceae bacterium | reverse complement strand
CGTCGCTGTTGCTTGTCGGCGCACGAACTACCCCAGTCAGGTTGGCCATATCCGTCACAGCGTTGGCGTTGGCCATGTCAATGACTTTGACGAAGCCGCGTTTCTCAATCACGAATAAGTGATTCGGGAGTGCCGGCGTCGACGCCGCGCCGACCGGGCGATTCAGGTTCGAAACGAGTGTGACCGTGCTCAGTGTCACGGCCTTAGCCTGCGATGCCGCACCAATGAGGAACACAGCCGTCAGAATAAGATGCTTCTTCATGAATAAACCTCGTGAGACTTCGACTAAGGGAAACGCGACGCACCTCCGCCATGGGTTACCCGCGGGAGACGCTGGAACCACGCCGCCAAACGATCAATGCAACAAGGAAGTGGCTCCCCACCCCTCCCAGTGTCGTTCCACAATTATACCGCCCCCGGCGCCCGACGCCAAACGACGGGCGCGGCCCTCAGAGGCGGTCCTGTTTCACTTTGTCCTATTTCACCTTCATACGGACTTAATGCGTCGTCAATCCGACTACTGTCGCAGCAGCGCCAGCACCGTCTGCGGCGTTGCATTGGCCGTCGCCAGCACGCTCGTTCCGGCCTGCACAAGGATCTGCGAACGGGTCAGGTTGCTCGTTTCCTGGGCGAAATCGAGGTCGCGAATCGTGGATTCCGCCGAGGTCAGATTCTCCAGCGTGATGCGCAGCTGATTGACGTTCGTATCCACCGTGTTCTTCTCGAACGCGCCGAGCCGGCCGCGAAGCACCGACACCTGCCGGATTGCCTCGTCAATGATCGCACCAGCCTGCTTGGCCTCGCCATTGATCAGCGAATAGGAACCGCCACTCGTGATATCCGAGAGGTACCCAAGGGTGCCATTGCCGAGCCGCGATGCCGCTGTGGACTGCACGCCGATATTGACCTGCTGATTGGAATCAACACCCGGGCCAAGTTGGAAGGACGCCCCACCGCCCGTGATCGCAAACGATGACGTGCCGACTGTGTTAAATGCCTCTTTGAGTCGCAACTCCACGGAAAGCCCGGTGGTGTTCAACGACAGGTTGAGCCCCTTCCCAAGCGACTGGGCGCCGTTGATCGTCGCCGACACGTCGCGACCTTCGTCGCGTTTCACGGAGGCGCCACCGACATTGGTGGTCGCGAAGGCACCAAAGGAGGAGCCGAGTTCCGTAACCTGCACGAATGCCGCACTGCCGAAGTCCTGCGATACGAGGCGAATGCCGCTCGCCGCGCTAAGTGGGTTGATGAGTGATGCACTGACACCCGTGGCATCGCTGACTAGGTTGACCGCCGCCAGGATGGCGCTGGCCGTCGTGCCCGAAAGCAATGAAAGCGTGTTCACCCCGCGCGGACCTGCGATTTCGATGGTCACATCCTGGCTGACGGCGCTGGTGGCGAATCGCAATTCGCCATGTTGGGCCGACTGCGTGACGTTAATCGACACGGGAATGTATGCCGCGGTTCCGAACGAAACGCCCTGAATTGCGAGGTCGGTGATCTGGCTATTGTTCACGCCGCTGGTGATATAGCCCAGCGAGCCGTTGAGCAGCTTCCGACCGCCGAAGGTCGTTGTGTTCGCGATGCGCGTAATGGAGGCGACGGCCGAATCGATCTGCAACTGATTCGCCTTGATTTCGTCCTCGGATACGGCGCCGACGTTCGCGGCTTCCACGATCTTCGACTGAATGTCGTTGAGCAGGTTTGCCACCTCGCTCAACGCGCCTTCCGTCGTGGCGATCACGTTGGATGCCCGCTGCGAGTTGTTGATCGCCTGCCGTACGCCCTCGACCTCGCTTCGCAGGTTTTGCGAAATGATGAGGCCCGCCGGGTCATCCGCGCCGCGATTGATTCGCAGTCCGCTGGACAGCCGTTCCAACGATTGTTGGAGCAGGTTCTGGGAGTTCGCCAATTGGCGACTCGCCAGGATCGATGACGTGTTCGTGTTAATGCGTGACATATCACATTCCTCCGTGATCGTCGTCCGCGCCGCGCGGCGCTGTCAGTCCATTCGTTACCATAAAACTCACGCGTCGATCCCTGTTCCTAACTCCGTTTGGGCGGGCCGCCCGGTCCTCGGGGGCGCCGATCATTCGGATCACCCGGCGGCGCGCCGCCACCGGGCGGCAGGTCTTCGGGTTTGATGTTCGCGGCCGCGCGGTTTTCCCGCTGGATCGCGTCATACACTTCTTTTCGATGCACCGGCACATGCGACGGCGCGGTGATTCCCAGCCGCACCTTGTCGCCTCGAATGTCGACGACGGTGATCTCAATCTCGTCGCCGATCATGATCGTTTCATCTCTCTGTCGTGACAGAACCAACATCCCTGGTTCCTCCCTGGCTTAAGCCATCCGTGGCGTTCTCAAACTACGCATCCTGCGAATCCCGAAACGCCGCGATCGACGCGCCGGGTGATTTCCGTGTCAGGCCGTCCGGGTCATGGCCGCCGTGCGGGCCGGCAACTTCATGAGCGTGTGTCGCGTGGTGAACTTCTTGTCGGAGAGCACCAGCTGTTTGCCGACGCGGGTGGCCACGTTGATGACCAGCGGGCCCTGCAGGTTCGCCGTCAGCGTGTCGTCGACCTTGTTGACGATCACAAAGACCTGCGAGCCGCTTGTTTCGCCGAGGCCGATCTGGGCCAAATCTTCGGCCTTGATCGCGATGCGATAATCCGGGACGAACATCCGCGGATCGCACACCACGAACGCCAGCTCCGGTCGATGCACGGCCTGCATCCAATAGAACGCGCTGTTCTCTCCAGTCTGAATCAGGGCGTACTCCCGGTCATCCGGAAATCCAAGCAGCCCCTTCGGGAAGTTCAAAAACTTCTGGTCGTCCACGTCAATGCCGCCGAAGCGTGATGTCTCGATCACCATGTCTTACTCCCGGTCGCCGTCATGCGACCCGTCGCTGGTTCGAACGTCGCCGGCCTCACTCCGCGCGCCGCTCGCCTGTTACAAGAACCCTTACCGCCGGGGATGAATCCATTCATCCGAGAAAGTCCAACAGGGACAGGTTCTGAATTCGTGATGTCGTCAGCAGGCTGGCCTGAAGGGCCGTCTGAGCCTGCTGGAATTTCGTGACCGCGTCGGTGAAATCCACGTCTTTGATCTGCGAAAGCAGAACCGTGGTCGCCGATACAGCGTCTTCCGTCTGCTGCAGGCGGTCGCGCATCGATTTGGAGCGCGCCCCGACTTCGCCGGCCGTGCCGGATACTTGTTTTTGCAATGCGTTGATCGCCGCGCCTGATTCCGTGATCTCGGATGAGCTGTTCGCCAATAGGCCGTCGCGAAGGCGATAAAGTGACGTAAAGATTCCCGATTGATAGAACGGCGTGACGTCGTCGCCGTCGAGATCCGTTGCCGTGCCCGACTTGGCGATGCCCAATTCCTGTGCCACCGGCGACAGATTGAGCGATGCCACACTGAGTGTCCCGGCACCCGCGGGCCCCGCCAGATGCAACCCCGCTCCGCCCGGTGACGTCGTCGCCACCACACCCGCACCCGCCAGCGTCGCCGCCGAATTGATCGCGTTGATCACGTCGCCGATCGTCTTCGCGCCGGCGAGGCTCACGTCAAACGTGATGCCGTTTGCATTGGTCACGCGGAAGTCGAACCCGCTTGTGACCGGATGGATCCCGCGCCCGCCGTTCACTCGTGCAAGCGGAACTTTCGAGTCGATCGTCTTGATTCCGAGTGCGTCGGCATCTGTGCCGCCGTTTTCGCCAATGATGAGCGGAGTACCGGCCGCCTGATTCTCAATCAGAATCCCATTGCCGTCGCTGGAAATCGACGCCCGGATGCCAATGCCCGCGCTGTTGAGTTGATTGAGCACATCCTGGACGGTCGTCGCGCCGGCGAACGTCACCGTTGCCGACTTCGTGCCGTTCTTGATGACAACACCATTTGTCAGGGACAGTCCGCCCGGCTGCAATTCGCTTAAGGGTGTCGTCAACGAAACTCGTCGATTCACCGTGTCGCCGTCGAGCGTGGTTGCGGTCGCCGTCTTGCGAATGCCCAGATCGGTGGCCGTCGTGCCGTTGTTGATCTCGGTGATCTGCACAGTCGCAACCGCTGGTGAAATCTGCAATGCCGCGCCATCGGATGGATTGATCGCAAGCGTCAGGCTGCTCCCCGCCGTCGCCGCCGCGTCGTTAAACCGCGCGATCAAGTCGCCGACCGTCTCGGCCCCGCTGAAGTCCACTTCGAAGTTGATTGCAGGGCCTGTCTGCGAGACCTGAATGCGACCAAGTCGCACGCCCGAATGCGTCGCGCCGGCCAGCTCCGTCACGCGCGTCGAGTTGGACAATTGCACGTCGAAATCGACATAGCCGCCGCTCAGTTCATCCTGCAGGCCGAACACACCCGCGGCCGAAATGTCGTAGGCCTGCGAGAGGTCCTTCGCCACCAGCGTCTGCCTGCTGCCCGCATCCCCCGTGTACGAAATGCGTCCAAAGTCTCCGGTCAGCGGTGCGGAATTCACACCTCGTCCGCCGAAGAGATACAACCCCTGATACTGCCGATTACCGACATTGCGAAGCTGATCGATCAGTCCATCGACGACGGCCGCCTGGCTCTCCCGCTCCTCGGCGCTTTGAAGATTGCTTGCCTGCTCGCTGGCGATTCGCGCTGCATCCGTCAGGATGTCGCCAATGTCACTGACCGCGGTATCTGATGCGGCGAGGTACCCATCCGCATGACGGAGGTTAGCCAGCACCTGGTCCTGCGCTGCTCGTGATTGGGTCAATCGGCCGATCATCTCCGCTGCGATCGGGTCATCGCTCGCCGAAAGAAGCGCCTGCCCGCTGGAGAGCCGCTCCTGCTCGCGGAAGACGGCAAGCGAGTTCGCCCGAAGGCGCGAGAGCGTCGCATACGTCGTAAGACTGTTCGAGATGCGACTGATATTGTTAGACGTTGCCGACATTCAATCTTCCACGCCGGTGACGCACCGGCAATCCTTGATTACCTCACCAACGTGAGCAGGGTCTGAAGCATTTCATCCACGACGTTCATGTAACGCGCAGCCCCTTGAAAGCCGCGTTGATAATTGATCAGCGAAACCGCTTCCTCATCGAGATTGACGCCCGAGATGGACTCGCGTTGAGCCGTCAGCGAATCAAAGATGATTCCGCTGGCGTCCAATCCGCTTTGCGCGCTCGAAGCCCGAACCGCCAGATCCGACGTCGAAGTTGTGTAATAGTCCGAGAGCGACACGCCGCCGAGGCTTGCCACCACGCGCGTTTGCAATCCGACGATGTCCGACGCATTCGTGCCGTCGCCGGCCAAATCCGACTTCGCGGCCGCCAGGAGCGTAGGCGAGTTCAGCAACACGCTGTTCACCGCGATATCCAGGCTGTCCTTCCCAGAGAAAAACGTGTTAACACCCAGCGATGCGAGTGCGCCCGACGTGTCGTCCGCGAAGCCGTAGGTCGTGCCCGATGCCGCCGTTAATTGCAGGCGTCCATCGGCCAGCACGGCCGCCGTCACACCCGGAACGTTGGCATTGATGTCCGCGACGAGACTGTTCAGGGTCGAGTCCGAACCGATTCCGTCGAGGTCCACGTTGACCTGATGTCGCGTGACGGCCCCGCTGGCGTTGTCCTTCACGTCAATGAAGAACGATCCGGTCTTCGGCACAAATGCGATGCCGTTGTCGGTCGCCGACAACGCCTGCGATGCATCAAGCACCGCCGTCGTGCCCGTCAGCGACGTGAAGCCCTGAAGGCCCTTGCCACCCGAGTGAATCTTGTTGATCTCGTAAATCATCGCGCTGGCCAACGAGTCCAGTCGATCCTGCTGTCCCCCGATGTGCGAGTCGCGAGCCGTAATCAGTCCTTCGACCTGTCCAGTCGTCGGTTTGATGATGCCGCCGCCCTCTTTCAGACGCACGACCGCCACCAACCGTCCGCTGGCGTCCTTCTCCTGCACCGCTTGCAGGCCGAACGAGTCGCCGAACTGCACCAGCGCCTCGTTCCCGACATACACGTTGACCGCGCCGGACGGCTGCTCGCGCGTGGTAATCCCGAACATCTCGCTCAGTTGCGAGAGAAGTTGGTTCCGTTGATCGCGAAGCGCCGATGCCGGGCCGTTCGAGGCCGACTCCGCAACGGTGATCTGAATGTTGAGGTCGGCGATCTTCGTGGCGATCTGGTCCGCCTGCTGCGTCGCCGTGACAATCTGACTGTTCAACTCGTCACGCACGCCCGACAGCTCGCCGCGGATGCCCTGCAATCGTTCGGCGATGGCCCGCCCCTGATTGATGACGATGCCGCGCGTGGCGATGTTCTGTGGATTGTTCTGCAACTCGCCCCACGACTTAAAGAAGTCGGAGACCAGCGAGCCGAGGTTGTTCTCGCCGAGCGGATCGAAGATATTCTCAATGCGGGCAAGACCATTTCGTTCGGCCGCAGCAGACTGCTGATCCGACAGCGCCGTTCGCAGCCGCGACTCCAGCGCCTCGTTGCCGTTTCGTCGAATGCTCGAAAGGTTGACGCCATTGCCGAGTTGTCCGGCACGGAAGGTGACGCCGGGAATGGAACTGAGATCGGGCGAAAGCCGCGTGTAGCCCGGCGTCGCCGCGTTCGAGATGTTCTGGCCAACTAGCTGCAACGCCGCCTGATACGCGGAGAGCGCCGACTGACCCACACTCAATGCCGAATTTAGTCCCATTTCCTTATCCCACTGCGTCCAAAACCCGCGAACCCGGCGCGCGACCCACGTCACCGCCGACTCGATAGGTCTGCGGCTCGCTTGGGTCCTGCACCATTGCGGAAAACATCGTTTTGAAGTGCACCATCATTTCGCGACAGACCAGCTCAATGACACGATTTGATTCTCCGACGGCGAGCATCCGTTCTCGCAATGTCCCGGCCAGGCGAAGCAGTCGCTCGCGCGTCGGAGGATCCAACCGGGCCGCCAGCGCCCGTAATGAAATCGTTCGATTCACGCCCACCAGGCCGATCGCCGCGCAAAGCTTCGTCACGACGTCGCGCCGGGCGTCATCGCTGCGGGTCACGTCCTGAACCAGATCACGCTCCGCCCGTGTCGCGGTAAGAATGCCCTCGACATTCGCACGGCGCATCGCCTCGCGCTTGTCGCGAAGCACCAGAATCAGCCGCTCCTGAACGGAAATCAGTTCCTGCAGCCGCGTTGCCAATTCGTCACACAGGGGCTTTAGGGCATTCGTCGTCATTCGCTCGCCCCTCCCTTCGAGGCCGCCCCAAGGCTGTGATGCTTGAGAATCGATCGATAGATGCGATCCGTCAGCGGGTTGTTCGGTGCTTCGCCCATGCGCTTCGAAAGTTCCAGCGCCATCTGGCCGCCAAAGACTTCTTCGCCGCGCCCGCCCCCCAAGACCGGCGACTTCAGCGTTGACGCCTGCATCTGTCGAATCAGGGTGCCGTAGAAGATGTTGCCGACGAACTCGCCCACCTTCTTGCGATCGCTCAGATCGTGCGCAGTCTTCTTCGTCGACGCGCCGGCGGCTCGTGCCGTGCTCAGCGCATCGATCGAAGGTCGCAATGTGTTGGCGATCCCGGTGTCCACGAATTACTCCACAATGACCAGTTTGCCGGTCACTTTTCCAAGCCGGTGCAGGTTCTCGATGATTTCAATGATGTCCTTCGACGGGACGTTTAGTTGATTCAATGCGTCCACCAGCTCCTGAAGTTTGGCGCCGGTGTTGTCGCGCTTCGGAGCGTCGATGCCGACCACACGCTCTTCCTTCGTGAGTGGCGCGTCGGGCGTCGGGTTGGCCGGCGGCTGCTGAGTGGTAATGGAAAGCCCGTTGTGCGAAATCACCGCCGGGCCGACTTCCACGCCGTCACTGATGACAATGGTTCCGCTCCGCCGGTTTATCACCACGCGAGCCTCGGACGGCGGCATGAGCAATTCGAGGCTCTCCACGCGCCCGATGAAATCGGTCGGTGCGCCGCGCTCTTCAGCGGGAATGTTGATGACGACCTGCTTCGGTCCGATTGCCCGCGCGATCTGCCGCGCCTGGCCGACTTCCGATGAATACTCGTTGATCAACTGGGCAATGACGGACGACAGGGCATGACTGGCGTGGACGTCCTCCAACACCAGCGTGAAATCCCAGTCGTCACTGATGTACCCGTGAATGACGTCGGCCTCCATCGTCGCGCCAGTCGTGATGATGCCGCTCGTTTTGTTCTTAGGATCCGTCAGCCGAACAGGGCCAGACGCGAAGGCAAACACGCGATCCAGCCCCGGGCCCTGCAATGGCGTCGGAACCAGGTAACCGCCGGCAAGGCTCTTCGCCGAGCCCGTCGAGTTCACCCGCACATCGACCCGATCCCCCTCGCGCGATCCGTTCTCCGGTAGCGTCGCCTCGATCATGACGATGGCGACGTTCTTCGTTTCCGTGAGCGCCGATGCCGGCACTGGAATCTCGAACTTCGCCAACATGGCTTGCAGCTGCATGATGGACGCGACGTACTTGCCGCCGTCGCCGGTTCCGCCCAAACCGATCACCAAGCCGTATCCAACCAGCGTGTTCGACCGGCGTCCCTGAAGGTGCGTCACGTCGGCCACGCGTGTTGCAAGCGCATTCGACGCGAATGGCGACAAGGCGGCCAGCGCGACGAGGAAGGTGCGTCGCAGCGGAAATCGAGTTGTCGTAGCCATTCGCGTCATGCGCGGTCAACCGTTCTAAAAGGGCTTCGTCTCATCCAGGAATTGCTTGAGCCACCCTCGTTGCGAAAGATCCTTCATGGCGCCTTCGCTGAAGGTCTTCACGTCGAGGGCATAGATCTTGTCACTGGTCACGCTGCCGTCGGGGTTCATGTCATCCTTGTGACACTCGCCCGAGAAGCGGGTGAACTGGTTTTCCCCGTCGATCTCGATCTTTGCCCAGCCGATCAACACCAGCAGCCCGTTCGGTTTGATGTCGATCACCTTGGCTTTGATGCGCGTCTCGAAGAGGTTGTTCCGATCCGCGCGGCCCTGATTCTGAAGATTGCTGTCGTTCTTGAACTTGATCTCCGGCGTCCCGCGCTCGAAGTCCTGTTCTTCCAGCTTTCGATCGTGAATGCGGAACCATGCATCGAGTTTGGTCTTGAGTTCCCAGCGGCTCTGCTGCTGCGTGCGTGCGTCACTCTGATATCGCAGACGATGCCGGATGATCACGCCCACAAGGTCGTTCACCCGGATTACACGCGGCTGCGCTGCTTCAACCGCCGTCAATGACATCCGAGAAAGTTCCGCATTCCGGTTGGGCCCAAGCTGCACCGAGGCGCCGTTTGTCGCAGGCTGCGTCGACGCGGCCATCTGCGCCTCGGATCGGACCTGGTGTTGCACGAACAGCGAATTGCTCTGCGCGAAAGTCCACGCCGCCGGGGCAAACAGAATCACGAGAACGAGCGGAGTCCTATTCATGAACCGCCTCCCGATCGTTCAATGCCACCTGTCGGTCGCTTCCCAGCGTGACAGTCGCCGGCCCGGTCACAACCGCGTCGATGATGTCCTGCTTGCGGCGCGATCCATCCCGCGCCACCGAAATCTTCTCGCCGAGAACGCCCGCCTCTTGTGCTCGACCGCTCGCCTTAATGACCAGCGGCCCTTGCTTGATCCATATCGTGACGGCATCGCCGCGCTGGACGAGCGGCCGACCTTCGACGCCATTGGCGTTGAGCATCTCCCCAGCCTTGACGAACTGCCGCGACTGCTGCCCCACCGCGGCCGTCACGTCCGTCAACCCGACCTGCGAATAGTCGGAAAAGCGGCGCTGTTCGAGTTTCAGGTGGCGTCCTTCGATCAACTCGCCCCGATTAATTGACCGTCGCGCCACCGCCACTTCCCGCATAACCGACACTTCGGCGATGATCGGCACTGTGCGAATCGGTCCGTCGGACTTCATGTGCGACGACGCCGGGGAAATCTCCACTTCCAGCGTGATCAAGCCCAGCTTGTTCTCATCGCGAGCGTGAATGTCAAAACGGAAGTCGTTTGAGTCGAGTTGCAGATCGCGCTTGCTGGTGGGGCTGAAGCGAATCTCAACCCTTCCCTCTTTCTCGCCAATCCGCGCCGCGATGAATTGTTTGAGTGTCGATTCAAGTGTGTTCGGCGCGGAGACAGGGGCATTGCTCGACGCAACCGCACGAACAACCTGTGGCTGATTCTTCGTTACCGTCTTCGCCTCGATCGGCCGCACGCGAAGCGTTGTGCCATATTGCGTTCGCGCCCTCGCGATTCTGCATCGCGATGCACCGAGGAGCTGCACGTCCGCGAGATTGACCCCCGCGTCGGTCAAGGCCGCACGAACATCCGCGGCGCCCAACTGCAGATCGCCGCCTTCACGGGGAGCGGCCGACACCGCGATCTCGCGAAGCACGCGTGATCGTTCATCATCGAACCCCGAAATCTGGGCGACATCGGACAGGCGAATCGATTCCGATGACACTGCCGCCGTCGGCCAGATGCGAATCTCGCCGCCGCGCGCGGAGGAAGCCGTGCACAGCGCGCTCAGCGCCGTCGCGATTGTCATCCAACATCCATGTCGTCTCTCATTCATCCTGACGTCTCCGCCGTCTTTACCCCGTTACTGACTGCTTAGAATCTCCTGAGGTTGTTGATCGTTTGCAGCGTCTGATCCGCGCTTTGCAGCGATTGCGAGTTCAGTTCGAAGGACCGTTGTGTGCGAATCAACTCGACCAATTCGCGCACCGGATCGGTATTCGACAACTCAAGGGTGCCCTGAAGCACGCTTCCTGTGCCGTCCTGTGTGGGGTTCGCCTGAATCGGCGGACCCGACGCGTCGGTTTGCTGATAAAGGTTCTTGCCGAGCTGCTTGAGGCCGGCCGAATTCACAAAGCGGGCAAGTTGAATCTGCCCGACATCCTGAAACGTCGTCGAGCCCGAACTCCGAACCTGCACAAGGCCGTTCTGCCCCACCTGAATGTCAATCGTGTCCTGCGGCAGCGTGATCGACGGCTCCAGCCGGGCGCCGATGCTGTTGCCGAGGACGATTTCACCGTTCGAGTTTCGCGTAAAGTTGCCCGCCCGCGTATAGACCGTCTGCTCCTGGCCGTCGATGAAGGCCTGCACCTGAAAGATCCGATGGCCTTCGATGGCTAGATCGAGCGGCTGGGCTGTGTTGTCCAGACTGCCCTGTTCAAAATTAAGCTGCGTATTGGAGATCTGGGCCCCAAGACCGACCTGCAGTCCCATTGGCAGCGGCTGTTCCAGCGCGTTGCGCAGGCCCGGCTCTTCGAGGCTTCGATAGAAGATATCCTCGAAATTCACGCGCGACCGCTTGAACGCGACGGTCTCGACGTTGGCAAGATTGTTGGCGACGACGTTGAGCTTCGTGTCCGTCGCCTTCATGCCCGTCGCTGCGGTGTATAACGCCTGAATACCCATATCACTCCACGGGCCGATCCGCCCGATCCTTCAACTACCCAATTCGACCAAGTTGATTCACCACGCGGCCCAGGGATTCGTCCTGAAGCGAGATCATCGTTGCGTTCAGTTGATAGGCCCGAGACGCCGCCATCAGATCCACGAGTTCCGTCACCGGTTCGACGCCCGAGCCTTCGGTAAAGCCCTGCCGCACCTCGCCGCGCGCCCGAGTCGCACGGGCCCCATCGCTGTTGAAGAGGTTTTTCCCCTCTTTCTGAAGCTTCTGGGGATCGTCGAACTCCACCACGGCGAGCTGCCCCACCGTGGATTCGCCTTGTCGGACCACGCCGTTGGTATCAATCCGCAATTTGTCGAGCTGCGTCGGATTCAGAAAGATGGGTCGATTCGAGGTATCGAGCATTGCCCCGCCCGTTGAGACGTGTACGAGCATGCCATCCTTGTTCATCAAGGTCTGGCCGTCGCGCGTAACACGGACGCCGTCCTTGGTCTGTACTTTGAAGAAGCCCTCGCCCTGAATGGCAAGGTCGAATTTGCTTTCGGAAGAAGCCAGCGATGCCTGCGAAAAGTCGGTAAAGAGCGGGGCCTCAAGCAACCCACCGGTCATCCCACCGAGTTCGCTTGCCGAGGGTCCGCCTTTGGTCCGCGCAGCGTTCAGGCGCTCAATGAACGCCACACGATCGGCCTTGAAGCCGGTCGTGTCGGCATTGGCCAGGTTATTTGCAAGAACCGTTTGACGGTAATCCTGCACCTGCAAGCCGGCTGCTGATTGCCAAAGTCCGTACACCATGAACTACTGTCCCGATTCCACCGGTTGTGCCGCGACACATTCAGACTCAACCAACTCCACCGCAGCCGCCGCCAATGCGGCCTGCCGAATGCGAGCGCCCACTGCGCCCCAATCAAGCTGCACGGCCCGTTCAACCGCGCGATCGCCGTCGTTTGGAGATGGGAGCCTGTGCGCATTCATCCCTAGTCCAGCGGCATGAGGGCCGGTTGCATCGCAATTCCGTAGCGCAGGGAAGGGTCGAATAACGCGGAGTCGCGCGTGTGGGCGTCTCAGTGGACCGTTCGTAACTCTCTTATTTGTATGCGGTTATCAGTTGATCGAGGGTGCAAGAAAGCCGCTGAAAATCGCGGCAGCGGTCATTGTTCCGCATCGTAACGATGCGCAGAAGATGCACCACGCGCAGCATGAATATGCCGACTTTCGCGGTCCGTCACTTGGATTGGTCAGTCAATTGCAACGGATGCCTGAAGTGCAGAGGGGGATGTCTTCCCCGCTCCGTCGCCCACCAGCGACAACATCCGATCAAGCGAGATCTTTGCCAAAATACGGGTCTCCGGATCAACGCGAATCTGATTCACAATTCGCCCTGCGGCAAGCTCATCGAGGCACCAGAGAAGATGTTTCAGATCGATGCGAAACATCGTCGTGCATAAGCACTGTATCCCCGACAACAATCGTACGGTCTTGACGCCCTCAAACCGCTGAGCGAGCCGATGCACCAAGTGTACCTCGGTACCCACGGCCCATTTCGACCCGGGCTCCGAGTTCTCGATCGTGCGGATAATGAATTCCGTGCTGCCGGCGAGGTCGGCCTTTTGCACCACCGGCCAGTCGCACTCGGGATGCACGATGACTTTGTATGCCGGATCGGCGGCGCGTAGCTCATCGATCTGCTGCGGCGTGAAAAGCTGGTGAACACTGCAATGCCCCTTCCATAGGATGATCGCGGCATCGCGAACTTGTTTTTCCGTCAGACCCCCGTGCTCCAGGTTCGGGTCGTAGAGAACCATCGACTCCAGCGGCCACCCCATGTCGTAAGCGGTATTTCGTCCAAGGTGCTGATCGGGAAGGAATATGACTTTTCGTTGCCCGCGATAGCCACGGGGGCTTTCATCCTTCAGCGCCCACTCGAGCACCTTTCGGGCGTTCGAGCTGGTGCAACAAGCCCCCCCATGCCCACCGCAAAACGCCTTGATCGACGCCGCGGAGTTTACATACGTGATTGGGACAAAAGTCGCTTCAGAGACGGAGGTCAGTTGATCCCACGCCACTTCCAGCTGATCGATGGCCGCCATGTCCGCCATGCTGCAGCCTGCGGACAGGTCCGGCAGGATGATCTTCACGGAGTCATTGGTCAGGATATCCGCTGACTCGGCCATGAAGTGAACGCCGCAGAAGACAACGAATTCCGCATCCTTCTGCGCAGCCGCGAGTTGTGAAAGCTTGAAACTATCACCGGTGAAGTCGGCGAACTCGATGACCTCATCCTGCTGGTAATGGTGTCCAAGGATGACTAAACGCTTGCCAAAGCGCGACTTATGCTCGCGAATGGCCGCGCGCATCTCATCCGGCGTGAGCTTTCCATACCGGGGAGCAAGGGGTGGCTGATACAACATGAGTGTTACCGACAGAGTCCTTACGGCATTCTAGCGGCCGGTTGTTCGGCTCACCGCGTCGAAAAAACCTGTGAAACCCGACTCATCTTTCACTGGACGATTTCCCTAACTACTTGGAGGGCAACGCCTTAGAAAGTCTGCAGACGCGTTTTCCGACGTTCCGGATTTCAACGAACATTTTCGTTGCCGGGGCATAAATACCCTATGTATAATAGCCCGTCAGCCGCAAACCCCATGGATGGCTGACATGCTGGAAAACACTCGTAAGGATAGTCCTTTGGAACTCGGCCTGACCAAGCAACGCAGCTCGGACCTGAATTTCTTCCTGTATCGCCGCGCGCTACATCCGGAGCTGTTCCACATCTACCTCGATAAGCATATTTCCTACGGCAACTTCCATGCCGATATCTGGGTCCTCGGCCTTAGCCACCTGGTGACGCTCCATTCCAACGGCACCATGGTAACGGAACTGGCGGCCGTGCCCAGCGATCTGCTGACCGATCGAAATCTGGTCACGCAATTCCGCTTCCGCGGCGAGCGCGACTTCCAGATCCGCTTCAGCGACACCATGCGGTATATCTTCAGCAGCCAGGTCGAGGAGATGTCCGAGCACATCTTCCGCACGACCTACCGCGACCTGTCCCGCTATGCCCAGCAGAAGGGCCTGTACGTCCCCTACCCACAGTGGACCTCCAACGGGATGGAGCCATTCAGCTTCCTCGACTACGAGATGAGGCAGCATGAACTACACGTCCATACCTACCACACCTTCCCGGGTGAATGGCGCATCTTGCGGACGCAGTCCATCTTCGAAACCGGCCCCACCAATCGGCGATCCTAAGCAAGATTAGGTAGCCGGTGAACTGGATTTCGAACCGATCGAATTAAAACGCCATCTACAATGCAGCCCTGCAGACGCTTGCAAGGCGTCCAGAGGCAATTTTCCGGCCACTTCCACTTTCCGTGTTCAGACGGGATAATGGTTGACCTGCACGGGGGAGCATTGCATCGGTTTCCAGTTCGTTCCCAGCTAGAATAGAAGGGGCGACTTGGAAGCAGCCAGGAGGCGTTACATGTCACGACCTCGCATCGTCTTCTTGACGACGCTGCCACTCGCGTTCGCAACGCTCGCGCTGGCGGAGGGCACGAAGTTTCCCGGCAACGAGAATGCCAGCACCACTTCGATACTGACTGCGCTCGGTGTACCGCCGTCGATGATTCGCGGCATACCCCAAACGATTGGCACGAAGTCCCTCAAGTCACTCGACGTACCCGGGTTCGGCGATCATGCAACCTCCAGAGGGGCCGCATTTCCCGAGTCGGAGTTGGTCCAGGGCGGAGCTGTCGCCAATGACGAATTTGGGTGGTCGGTCCATGCGCGAGGAAACACGTCCATTGTCAGTGCCCACCGTCACGCAGTGAACGGCCCACAATCCGGCGCGGCCTATGTCTATGTTCGCGACAATAACCAATGGACCCAGCAAGCGATGCTTTCTGCCGCGGACGGGGCTACAGAAGACTGGTTTGGATATTCCGTGGCGGTCGATGGTGACACGGCAATCGTCGGCGCGATCTTCGCGGACATCGCTGGCGCTTCGATGCGTGGCGCCGTCTATGTTTTCGTTCGTAGCGGCCAAACCTGGACCGAACAGGCCAAGATAATCGCGCCGGCAAACCGCCAGGGATCTTTCTATGGATGGTCCGTCGCGATCGAAGGTGATACGGCCGTGATCGGCGCGCCGTTCTTTCATGCAGCGTCCCAATTCCAAGGGCGAGTGTTTGTTTACCAGCGTTCAAACAACGTCTGGACGCTTGCGGCCGATATCACGGCCGCGGATGGCGCCCAAACAGATTACCTGGGAACCTGTGTCGCGATTAACAATGGAACGATCGTGGCGACGGCACCATCTGCGACGAATCAAAATGGTTCTGAAACCGGTGCCGCATATATCTACACGAAGCCGGCAGCAACATGGACTCAACAAGCCCGATTATCGCCAACGGAAAATGATGCGGGAGCTCAGATGGGGCTTGCCGCAGCAATCGAGAACGATATCGCAGTATTTGGCGCACCATACACAATCTCGGCCACGGGGTGTTGTTATGTCTTCATTCGGAGCAGCGGTGCCTGGGCCCAGAGTGCCCGACTATTCGCCTCGGATGGCATTGCCGATGATCGATTCGGCTATGGTGTTGATATGTCAGGGCCGTTGCTCGTTGTCGGCGCCAATGGCACAGGCACGTGGCAGGGCTCTGCCTATCTCTTTTCGAGTTGTTCCGGGCCGTGGACGGAATTCGCACGCATCGATAACTCCAACAGCGAGCCAAGTGACTATTTCGCAGAGGCAGTTACGACCAATGGGCAACAAGTGATAGCCGCGGCACATAGAAAAGCTGGAAGCGCAGGCGCGGGCCAGGGCCGTGTTTATTCGTACGAAGTTCAAATGCTGCCCCACACGGAGATGCTGGTCGGTCCTTCAATGAAGGAACTCTGCTCTGCAACAGTCGTCTCACTGAATGTCCAACCATCAGAAATCGGGATGGAGTATGCCGTGCAAGTCGATGGAACCGATGCCGGGGCTTCGGTTCCGGGAAACGGAGCGGACATTGTCGTCTCGGGACAGGTAACATCGCCCATTGCCAAGAACGTGTCATTGTCCGTTCGTGCCACCAATCCAATTACCGCGTGCAGTGTTACGCTGCAATATGTGCAGACCGTATGGATTTGGCCGAATGGCGATGCAGGCCCACCCGTTAGCGGAGCCGATATCCAGGCTTTCCTGGACACGCTGTTAAACAATAGCGAGCCCGGAGAAGTGTATTGTCGCTTTGACTTCTCCGGCGATGGCGCAGTTTCAACGCTGGATATCGATGCCTTTGTCGCGTCCGCGTTGAATCAGTAATTTCGGCTGTTTCCTTATTTCAGCAGATGATCGAAAACAGACGCCGGTGTGATTCCGCGACCCATGCGGCATTCCTACTCCGGCGCGGATGTCGGCTGTTTCGGAACGTGGATCTCCAGCGGATCCTGTGGCAGCGCAAAGACCATGCGATACAGGTTGGAGCCGCCGCCCGCCGCCACGAAATAGGTTCGACCGCGGATGAGCGGCTTCGGTCGCTCCCCTTTTTCCGGGAAAACTTGTTCAAAGCCACGGGGTGGCTCCCCATAGACAATGGCAAACCCCCGGGCCTCGGCGCCGCCGCCTTCCGTCGCCGCAAGTTGCCACACCAGCTCATCCTGATCGTTGGCAACGGCGAACTCCGTCACGCGCGGGGACTTGAACGGCCGTGGCCAGCCCTGATGATCGATGACGAAGCGCATCGGTGCCGTTGAGTAATCAATCAGAACAGCCTGCGGCTTCTGACAGCCCACGAGCAGACAGGACGCGGTGATCGAGAAATAGGCCGCGAAGCGACCCAGCCGGGCTACGCGAAAAATCATGACGGGTTTCGCGTCAAACGGTGCGATGTCGGTCCCCCACCAATTTCCACGCGGCGGGAAGTGCGATTGCAGCAAGCAGAATCTTCAGTGCGTCACCGACGAGGAACTTCATAACGCCTTCGACCATCGCAATCTGCATTCCCACAAACACCGACAACCAAAGCGCCCCAACCGTGAGGATTATCGCATTGCCAATCGCCAACGCGGCCACCGCCGATACGAAGCGACGATCCCATCCGTGTTCGGCCAACCAACCCACGACAAACGCCGCAGGCACGAACGCCAGGAGATAACCCGCGGTCGGCCCCATGAAATAGGCTGGACCCGCGCCCGGATTCGCGAAAACCGGAAGCCCTGAAAGACCCTGAAGCAGATACGCGCCCACCGCCAGTGCGCCGCGCCGGCTACCCAATGCCGCGCCAAGGAGGATGACCGCCCAGGGTTGCATTGTGAACGGCACCGGCCCGCCGATTCGAATCTTGGCCGAGGCGATAAGCAACAGGCTTCCGCCAAGCACGAGCATCGCGTCACGAAAACGCGCCGATTGCCCGACGCGCGGTTGATATACAGCATCGCAAAAAGTCATCGTGAATTCCTCAGTCGGTCCACAGACTTACTTCTTCGCCAACATCGACGCCGCGGCATCATACGCCGCCTTGTCCGGTTGTGCGAAACCAGTCACCCCGAGTTGCTCGCACAGCTTCTTGTCGTCCTTCGCTTTGTTGAGCAGGAAATCCTTCAGCTTTTCCGTCATCGCAGGGTCCGCCGATGGCCCGGCCACGAACACCATCTCCGGCAGCGCCGCCGTCTCGCCGATGATCTTGAACTGATCCTTCGACGGACCGGTGAGCGGATTGCCCCCCGAGGCCGGCATCTTGGTCCACATGATCTCATCAATAACGCCTGCGTTCACGGTCAAATCCAGCGTGATCGCGGACGCCGCATTGTTCGCATAGAGGCGGCCTTCCATTGCCAGTGGCGGCGGGAGCAACTCGGGAATTATCTTCTTCATCGGAACGCCGTTCGACTCAAGCGTCTTACGGGCCACCACATCCGTCAGGGCATCGCCATACGTACCGAACGCAAATCGCTTGTCCGAGCAATCACTGATCGCCTTAAATCGATTGTCCGTCGCGCGAGCGATGATGTGCGCCTGACGCGATGTCTTGCCGAGCGTGTTCATCGCGCTGGCAATCAATGTGACCTTGGAGGCATCCGGCAACGCGGCATACTCCGCCGCCGTCAGCATGGCATATGCCATGTTGCCCATTTCCAACTGACGACCGATGGCATTTCCATTGGGCTGGGCATTGAACCGCACCGGCTTGCCGAGCGCGGACTCCAGCGCGGGGTGCAGGGCGCGATACTCAGCCGGCAGTCCGAACAAATCCGGCTTGGTCGTCCCTATGGCGACCATCGACTGCTTCATCGAACTGCCGGAACCCGCCTCACAGCCAACGGCGAAGACAATAAACAACCCGCAACACGCATGACAAAGGGAGTAAACGCGTCGGTACATGTCGGATGCAACCTCCAATACCAAATATGTCGGCCGGTGCATACCCTGCCAACGAACGCAGTATATGCGCTGCAAAACGGCACTCAAGTCCATAAAGACCGACCACTTAAGGACCTAGCGAAATCGGGGATGCCCGCGAACGAGACCGGCCAGCGCATTAGTTGACTCGGCATCGAGTTCGTATCCAATACGTACGGCCGGTTTGTTGATTTTCAGGAGCTTTCCCAGATCGATGGGCGTGCCGATCAAGACAAGATCGCAGGGCGTTGCATTGATGCTCGCCTGCAGGTCGGCCATCTGAGCGGCACCATAACCCATGGCCGGAAGTATGTCGGTCAGGTGCTGGTACTTTTCATATACCTTTCCGATGGAACCGACCGCATAAGGCCGCGGATCCACAATCGTCGACGCGCCATACTGCCTCGCCGCAACGTGCCCCGCGCCGATCCGCATTTCCCCATGCGTCAGTGTTGGGCCGTCCTCGACCACCAGTACCCTCCGCCCCTTGATAGCGCCCGAGTCCGCGCACGTTATCTCCGACTTCGCCCGAAGCACCACGGCCCGTGGGTTTAGTTTGCGTGCGTTTTCCTCCACAACCGCTATCCCCGCCGGTTCCGCCGTGTCCACCTTGTTAATCAGGATCACATCGGCCATGCGAAAGTTGGTTTCGCCCGGGTAGTACCCGCACTCGTGGCCCGCCCGATGCGGGTCGGCCACCGTGATCATCAGATCCGGCTTGAAGAACGGCGTGTCGTTGTTGCCGCCGTCCCACAGGATGACGTCCGCCTCACGCTCCGCCGCCCGAAGGATCTCCTGATAATCGACGCCGGCATAGAGCAAATTCCCATTGGCAATGTGCAGTTCGTACTCTTCGCGCTCTTCAATCGTGCACTCATGGCGGTCCATGTCCGCCAGTTCGCCGAAACGCTGACACACCTGCCGCGTGAGGTCGCCATACGGCATCGGGTGGCGCACAACGGCAATCCGCTTTCCAATCGCCCGAAGCGTTTCTGCGATTCGCCGTGTCGTTTGACTCTTGCCGCACCCCGTGCGCACCGCACACACCGCGATCACCGGCTTCGTCGACGGCAGCATGGTGTCACGGGTGCCTGCCATCTGAAAAGCCGCCCCCGCCGCGTTGACCCGCGCCGCCATGTGCATGACATACGCGTAGGGCACGTCGGAATAGCTGAACACAACCAGATCCACGCGGTGATCGCGGATCAACGATTCGAGCTGTTCCTCGGGAAAAATCGGAATGCCTTCCGGGTATCCCGGCCCCGAAAGCGCGGCCGGATACACCCGTCCCTCTATGTTGGGGATCTGCGTCGCCGTAAAGGCAACCACCCGATAGAGCGGTCGCCCCCGAAAACAACAGTTGAAGTTATGAAAGTCGCGTCCCGCAGCGCCCATGACAAGAACGCGAAGTGGAGAATTACCGTCGGACATAAGATGCCCTCAGGATCGCAGGCAGACCATCGGATTGTAGCAGGTCGCCGTGCGAACGGCATGGCACGCAAATGGGTGCGTGATTACGCGTCGAATCGCTACTTCAGCCGCGAGCCAGTCGGAATGACCGTCCCATCATCCAGCCGCAAGAACGTCACGTTGTCCGCGGCGACATCAAGCAATGCGACGGTTTTGACTGCCGCTCGATGCAGCGCGCCCGGGTTAACCACGCGGCAGCCGTTCACGCGCGAATCGGCATACACATGCGTGTGCCCATGAAGCACATAATGAAAGTGCCCGCCCTCGATTGCGCCGGCGAACCCCCGCTCATGTCCATGATACACGGCGATGCGCCGACCGTCGATGTCCAGTTCCGCCCGCCCCTCCGGCCAAGCCAGGCCAAGCGACTGAACATAGCGTCGCATGGCCGCCGACTGCGAATCACAGTTTCCCCAAACAAACGTCACGTCATGCCCGACGAATTCCGCAAGCACATCCTCGCCGCAGATGTCGCCGCAATGGACAATCCGAACGGCACCTTGGCGTTTCAGCAAAGCGATTGCCCGGGCCGTGGCTCCCGCATCGCCGTGGCTGTCGGAAAGTATGCCCAGCACCAACGCAACGACTCCCGAAGCAATGGTCAGCCCAAACTTAGAATGAGATATTAGCCCACGGGCTGGTCGACGCCGCGGCCGTGCCGATCGGCCCAATGTCATTGGCGACGTTGAGATTGTAATCGGGTCCGTTGCCAAAGGCCGTATTGCGAATAATGACGTTGCGGAACGGGACCGATGCGTCAATCCCCGTGTCGTTCCCGCTCACATGATTGCCGTCGACCCGCGCCCCGCCGCCCAGACAGCGAATCCCCGCTCCGGGGCCTCCACCGGAAATCGTGCCGT
The DNA here is from genome assembly GCA_964605185.1 of uncultured Planctomycetaceae bacterium. Taxonomy (GTDB): domain Bacteria; phylum Planctomycetota; class Phycisphaerae; order UBA1845; family UTPLA1; genus JACRIM01. The sequence continues at coordinate 9,303 of CAZSBF010000050.1, read as the reverse complement.
TGTCGACGCAGCTATTTTCAGCAACCGTGCAGCGGTCTCGGGCAATGATCCCGTCGAACTGATTCTGCGAAGACGTGTTCTTACGAACAACGCAATTGGAAACAACCGTAATGCCACTCTGACCATTGTTGGTCGCGCTGCAATCTTCCACTGTGGACCCGTCCGCGGACACGTCAACGAAGATGCCGTGCGAAACATTGTTCTTCGCCGAGCACCCACGAATTGCGGATGGCGCGTCGACATAGATACCCGAGTCCAGGTTCCAATTCGCTGACGTGTTGGTAACCAATAGCCGATTGAAGAACGTCGAAATCCCGCGGAAGTTGTTGCCATTTGCGGTGCAGTTCGTAATCGTTCCGCCGTTGCAGTAGATACCGATGAAGTTGTTTATTGACGCCTCACAACCGGTTGCCGTGAAATCGTCATAAGCTTCAAAGCCCGAATTGCCGTTGCCAACACTTACACAATTGGCCACGGTACAGGCGTTCACCATCGAAAAACCGCTGCCGTTGTTACCATCTGCCACGCATCCCGTGGCCAGGCAACGATTACCCGTCACGAAGCCCGATGCCGATCCCTTGGGTTGAAAATTGATCCTCGCTGCGCAATCGGAAAGCAGGCTGCCTTCGCCAATGAAAAACCCGGTGTTATAGTTGTACTCCGCCGTGCATCGGCTCACCACGCTGGTCGATCCGACCGAGAAGCCGCCGCCGCCGCAATACAACGCCGTGCAATCGCGAAGTGTCGTCACGTTTCCAGAAAGCACACCGAGCGAAAAACAATCCATAAACAGGCAGTCGCTTACCTCGCTCTTAAACGAAAGGTACAGGCCGACCCCGCACCGATACGCCTGAATATGACTGATTCGCACATTCACTGCGTTGGTCAGATCGATTCCGGCATTATCCCACTCATCCAAATTGCCATTGGTAATGGCGATGTTGTGCCAGAACTGACCTTTGCCCGCCGATGTGGCGTAGATGGCTGCGTTCGGATTGCCGCTCACGCCGATGATGGCAAAACCCGCCAAGTCGACTGTCACATTACTCGAGCTGATGATGATCCCGTGGGATGACCCGTCGCCAATCAAGTTCCCTGTGAGCACATAGGAACCCGGCTGGCTAATGGTGTACGGCAACGTGCCGATGAACTGCTGATTAACCTGCGTGCGACCAGTCGTCTGAATCGGCCCGGGCGGCGGATCGAGTGGATCGGCCCCGACCAAGGCAGGAATTGTCGCAAGCAACATGGCGGAATAGGCTGCAAATCGAAACATAACAGTGCTCCTCCTAATTCAAAGATTTCACATGGGAGATGCAAAAAAAAACAAATGATCGATCCACGCCTCACGGCGCGGTCAGAAGGCAATTCACGAACGGGTCCACATCGTCGAGATCAAGCATCCCGTCCGGTGGCGGCTCGACATCGCCTGAACAAACGGCGTTCCACGTCGCGCCGCCCAACAGCGCATCGACAAACGGCTGAACATCGCCGCCGTTCAGGAGTCCATCCAAATTCATGTCGCACGAAACCGGCGTCGACGCGGCGTCAAGCGAAACATATTTGGTCGGTTCCGTAATCGAAAGGTTGATCCACCCGATGTTCTCTCCCCATACATAACCCGTCAACCTTGCCAGCGGCTCACCCGGCGGTGTCGCGCAGAGGATTCGAGCCGGCTGCGCCGGAGTCGCCATCGCGCCGCCGCCGAAATTAATCCAGCCGATGTTCTCCCCCCAGGCATACCCGGAAAGCGAGCCGTCGGAGCCCACATTCACGCCGAAATCGGTACCATCGGTGTTCGCATACTGACCATCAACTCCACCCGGCGTCCCATCGCCGACGTTGATCCATCCGACGTTCTCTCCCCAAATAAATCCGGAAAGCACCTTGGCCGCCACCTGCCCACCCTGCCCTGGCGGCGCCTCTCCGCGCCAGTTGGTCCACCCGATGTTCTCGCCCCAAGCGTGTTTGTTGGGGATGGAGGTATCAACGTTGGATTGAGCAATAAGTGCATGGGTCACGAACAAGAGTAGCACGGATGAAATCAGTGTCGTTCGTTTCATTTTCATACCCTTTCTTAGAATACTACCGAGTCTCTCAATATGAAAAATTCGCCCAGGGATCGGTCGTGCCAAGGCCAGCGCCTCCGCTGCTACCGTTGATCACGGCGCTATTAGGCGCTGCAACAATCACGCCGACCTTGTTGTTGGCCACAATGCTGTAATTCGTGCCGTTTCCGGTGGCGGAGTTACGGATGATCAGATTGTTTGCACCGTCGACATCGATCCCTCGGTCCTGCGTGGTAACGTTGTTGTCTTCGATGCGATTGGAAGAGTTGTTGACGTGAATACCGGCGCCGTCACCGTTCAAACCGTTGGCAATGCAGTTGTTGCCGCGCACCGTGCATTGGTTGCTGACTTCAATGCCGTCACCTCGATTGCCTGAGGCATTGCATTCGATCACCAAGGCACTCGCGCTGGCGTTGATCCCGTCGTTTTCCGTCGCGGATCCAACTCCGTTCCCCCCGACGTAGCAGTGAGTAATGGTGGACCCTCCTGCAAAAATGCCGTGACCACCGCCGGACCCTGCGCCATTGCTATAGGCAACGCACTCACTCACGGTGGTGGACGAAAACACTACGAACCCATGTCCGACCGTCGCTCCCTCACCATTGTAGACACTAACACAGCGCGAAAGTGTACAGAAATAACCCGTGAAGATGCCGGTAGTCGCATTGAACGATGCGATGCAGTCCGCCACATTACAGTGGTTTCCAAACCTCAAACCGTTTGCACCGTTATTCACAGCGCTCAGGTTCGCAAACTGGCAATTCGTTGCGTCGACGGCATCGACTCCGCTGCCGCCCCAATCTCGAATCATGCCGTTGGTGACTCGAAGATTCTGAATGTTGTCCGGCACGCTGATCCCACTTCCCGAGCCGGCCTCGCCGATCAGTGCGAAGCCGTTCATATCCAGCGTGACGTTGCTTGAGGTGATGACGATTCCATCCGGCCCGCCAGGAAACGACGCGGCATTGATCTCACCCATCAGGACGTAGGAGCCTGATTGAGAAATGGTGTAAGGCAATGCGGCGATCTTCTGCGGATGGATGGCCATGCGATTGGTGGGTTGTATCAGGCCGATTGGAGGATTGAGATCGCTGGCGAACACTACCAACGGGGCGGAACCTAACGTGAAGGCGAGGAGGACCGGTATCGGGGCAGTTCGTCTTTCCATTATCATTGTGCTCCCTTTTATTCAGAAGCTGAAATTCGCCCACGGATTCGTCGCCACAAAATCATCCCCGGGCGTCAACACCTCAGCCTTACTATTGCCGCCGGCAATGTCGTAATCGGAGGCATTACCCGCTGCAGAATTTCGAATGATCAGATTTCCTCCCGCCGTCACTTCAATTCCTCGATCATTGTCCGTCACGTGATTGGAATCGATACGATTGTCTTCGGAGGTGACACGAATACCCGCCCCGCCGGATTGGCCGTCACATGAGTTGTTCATCACGCGCGCGTCGACGCTTACCAGGATTCCATCTCCAAGATTCGAGGACGATGTACATTGCTGAATCGTGCACGCCGCGCCTCCGACGATCCCATTCCCTGAGTTCGAACGGGAAATGCTAAACGTGACCGTACTCCCCTGCCCGACGGAGATCCCATCCGTTGCGTTAAAAATTGATGTGCAATTCGTCAACGTATTTCCGGTGTTGGCGCTGATTCCAAATGTCATGTTGTTGGCCGCATAGCAATTGGACATCACGCCACCGACACCAAGCGTAAAGCCCGCGCCGGTATTGACCGTGGATACGCAATCCGTAATGACGGCGCCGGCACCAACGGCAAATCCGCTGGCCCCGCAATTGGACACTCGAAGCTGGCTTATCACCTTCGACGTGGCCGAATTCGTATCGACGCCCGCGCCGCCCCAGCCACGCACCGCCCCGTTTCGAATGCTCACATTCACCGTGTTCACAACGGTAACGCGGATGCCCTGCAGCGAACCGGCCACTCCCTGCAATTCGAACCCCATCAAGTCCACGGACACATTCGATGCCGCGATTTCGATACCCGCCTTCGAAGCCTCGCCCGCAACGTTTCCCTTCAGGTAGTAAGACCCGGGAACGGCGATTCGAAAAGTCGAGTCGCCATCGCCCGGCGTTGTGGCGGCGCTAATCGCCGTTCGCGGCTCAACATCGCTGAGCGACTTCATCGTCGGTGCCACCGACCCGGCCGGGGGGTTCAGGTCCCCCGCGAAAATCGGCTGAGATTGAACGGCACCCATTGTCAGTAGCAACGCAATAACCCCAAAAGACCTCTGCATGTTCCCCTCCCGATCAAATTACCATCCCCGCTCGGATGTGAAAAAAAGCGGTCAATCCGTTTAGCGTGGTTATACCCGATTCGTCAGCGCGATTTCAACGCGATAGGCCACTTTCACTGTCTTTTCATATGATTTGCCCGCCTCAAGACCTGCTCCCGTATTTCCCGATATCAACATTGGGAATCGCCATTCAAGCGGCAATCTCCCAATCTTGGAGTGCGCGCATCGCCGCTTCATGCATAAACCCAGAGAACCGCTTGCGACTTCGCGTCGTATGCGAGTAGGATTTCAAGGGTTCGGCGGCGATGGCCATGCTTGGGGGACGCCGACTCGGTACCGATTGAAGCGACCGGTCTCATCTTGAGGCCGACTCGCACACAACCACCGAACAAGACTCACACGGAGGTGAGGACGACATGTCAGGATTGATTTCCTCGAGCCGAGTCGGGTTTGAACAAGATTCGCTCCTAACTGCACGACGAACTTCCACCGTGTTCCACCAGCATTGGACCAGCCCATACGCCGCGCGACGCGTACATCTCATCGGCGTTGGCGGCTCCGGCATGAGCGGTCTCGCCGGCGTCCTGCTACGCTGCGGCGCGATTGTCAGCGGCTCCGACCTGTCTCCATTCAAGACACAGGCCCGCCTGCAGGAGTTAGGCGCCACCATCACGATGGGCCACGCCCCGATCAACATCCCCTCCGACTGCGACCTTGTCGTCTACTCGGCAGCGGTCAAAGACGACAACCCCGAACTCGCCGAAGTCAAACGCCGCGGCATCCGCCGAATGAAATATGCCGAAATGCTAGGCCAGGTGATGCGCCTCCGCACCGGCATCGCCATCGCTGGAACGCACGGCAAAAGTACCACCACTGCTCTGACCGCCTATATCCTAAAAGAGGCAAAGGCCGACCCGACCTTTGTCGTCGGTGCCGTGGTCAAGCAGCTCGAAAGCAGCTCCGCCGTCGGCGACGGCCCGCACTTCGTGGTTGAAGCGTGCGAATACGACCGCTCCTTCCTGAACCTGCTACCCAAATTCGCCGCGATCCTGAACATCGAAGAGGATCACCTCGACTGCTTCGAAAGCCTGGATGCCATCACCGAGGCGTTTCGCGCCTTCGTCGCCCTTGTGCCCGAAGACGGCGTCGTCATTGCCAATGGTGATGACCCGCAGGTCGCCAAGGCCCTTCGCGGCGCACGCGGCACGGTGCAGACCTTCGGAATCGCAGAGAACGCCTTCTGGCGGGCCACCAACATCCGCCATCATCAAGGCTGCTATTCGTTCAACATCCTCCGAAATGGCGAAGAGTTTTTGTATGCCTCCATGAACGCGCTCCCCGGCCGTCATCAGGTCTATAACGCCCTCGCCGCCACCGCCCTGACGGCCCATGCCGGTATCGATCGAGAGTCCATCGCCGCCGCACTGCAGACCTTTTCCGGTGCCGATCGCCGTCTCTCGCAACGCGGTGATGTCCGCGGCATCCTGCTCTTGGACGATTACGGCCATCACCCCACCGAAGTCCGCGTGACCATTCGCGCCGTTCGCGAGCGTTATCCCGACCGCCGATTGTGGGTTGTGTTCCAGCCCCACCAGCATTCCCGCACCCGATTCCTCATGGCCGATTTTGCCCGCAGCTTCGGCGAATGCGATCACCTGTTGGTTCCCGATATCTATTTCGTGCGGGACAGCGCCGCAGACCGCGCCGCCGTCAGCAGCCAGCAGCTTGTCGAACGGGTCCGGTCGCACGGCGTCGATGCCCAGTACCTTCCCAATCATGATGAAATCGTCGAACATATCGTGCTGCACGCTCACCCCGGCGACATCGTCCTCACCATGGGGGCCGGGGACGTCTGGAAAATCGCCGATGCACTTGTTCGACGACTGGCCTGATATCGTCCAATCAAACGCCCCGCTTGCGCCGCTGACTTGGTTCAAGCTCGGCGGCACCGCTGAGTATTTGATCGAACCACGCACCGAGGATGAACTCGTCGGCGTGGTTCGCCGTTGCCGCGATACTAATACACCGCTCCGTTTTCTGGGTCTCGGCGCGAATGTCATCGTCAATGACAAAGGCGTGAAGGGCGCCGTCGTTCGTCTCACTGCCGACCACTTCACCCGCATGATCTTCGACGGCGACCGCCTGACCGCAGGCGCGGGCGCCGATCTGACCAAGCTCGTCCTCGCATCGGTCAAGAAGGGCCTCGCAGGCTTAGAGAACATCGCCGGAATTCCCGGCACCGTCGGCGGCGGAATCGCCATGAACTGTGGCGGCCGCTACGGCGAGATCGGAACCGCCGTCCGCAGCGTCCGCGTCATCGGCCGCGACGGTGAAATCTACGAACGAGACCACGACGACATGGACTTCAGCTACCGCCGCTCCGCCCTTGGCGACGATTGCGTCCTGAGCGCGTCCTTCCAACTTCGCAAAGACGACCCGGCAACGCTCGACCGTCGTTTCCGCGAGATCTGGATGTACAAACAAAACACCCAGCCGCCCCTCGGCTGCCAGAGCGTCGGCTGCATCTTCCGAAATCCCGACGGCCACTCCGCCGGCCAACTCATCGATCAGGCCGGCCTCAAGGGCAGGCGTATCGGCACGGCCTACGTGTCCGATCGCCATGCCAATTTTGTCCTAGCCGACTTCGGCGGACGCGCCGGCGATGTCCTCGAACTGATCGACGCTATCATTGACACCGTAAACGAACGGTTCGGAATCAGACTCGAACCCGAAGTGAAAATCTGGTAGAACACCCACGTCGCCCCCGTCGGCGGCGTGTACGCAACATCCTGTTTGCACGGAGGCAAACCGTGGCTGCGACCAAAACGCGATTCGACCTTACGCGACTCACGCGTATTCCCACTCAACAGAAACTCGCCATCACCGTCCTGTCCGGCGGCCCCAGCGGCGAGCGAGATGTCAGCCTCGACAGTGGAAAGTGCGTCGCCAGCGCCCTGGAGACGCTCGGCCACAAGGTCTATGTCGAGGACATCAATCCAGAGAACCTCGCAGGTCTCGCGCGACAAGTGGACTGCGTCTTCATCGCGCTCCATGGCACCTTCGGCGAAGACGGCCAAGTTCAGGAAATCCTCGAACGCCGCAACCTCGCCTACACCGGCAGCGGTCCCGAGGCTTGTCGCCTCGCCATGAACAAGGTCGCCGCCAAGAAGCGGTTTGAAGAACTTGGCATCCCCACTCCGCGTTGGGACGTCGCCACGACCAAGACCTATCGCGAAGCCGTCGCGGCCTGGTCCATGCCGGTCGTCGTAAAGCCCGTCAGCGAAGGCAGCAGCATTCACTGCTATATCGTCCGCGACGTTTCCCAGTTCCGCCCCGCGGTGGAGAAGGTGATTGACGCATACGGCGAAGCCCTGATCGAAGAGTACATCCCCGGTCGCGAACTCACCGTCGGCATTCTTGGCGCGACACCCCTTCCCCCCCTCGAAATCCGCACCAAACGCGACTATTACGACTACGCCGCGAAATATGTCGATGAAGATACGCAGTACGATTTCGACATCACCCTGCCCGAAGACCTGCTCGAGCGGATCATGGATATGAGCCTTGCCGCACACAAGGGTCTCGGTTGCCGGGATTTCTCGCGCCTCGACTGGAGGGTGGACGACTCGTGCCTCAATCCTTTTCTTCTCGAAGCCAACGTCATCCCCGGTCTAACCTCGCACTCCCTCGTCCCCAAAGCCGCACAGCGTGCCGGGCTCCCCATGGCCGAGATGTGCCAGGCAATCATCGACATGGCCATCAAGCGGAAGTTCTCGCGTTAGACTCTCGTCACCCGGAGAAGGCCTGAACCAATCGTGGCTCGCAAACAACCATCCGCGATCTTCCGCTTCAAAGACGCCGTGTCCGTCTGGCTCGGTGATCGTATTTCCTCCATCAGCGATTCCACGCGCCGCCTACTCTGGCAGGGCGTAGGCGTAACGGTTGTCGCCACGCTGCTATTTTTCTTCGGCAGCCGCGCCATGCAGCGCATGCAGGAATTCGTCCACGGCCAGGATCAATACGACCGGCCACTTGTCCTTGAGTGGGAAAACCTGCCCGACTGGCTCATGCTCCCGGATAACGGTCACATCCTCGACGACCTCGTCGCCCGTGTGGACCTGCAACCAACCGACCGGATGCTCGATCCCGAATTATCCCATCGCATCGGCAGCGCCCTTACCACTTCCGACGTTGGCTGGGTTAAGGCCGTTGATCGAATCCAAATCCGCGCCGAGGGCGTCATTGGCATCCGCTGCCAATTCCGAAAGCCCAATGCATGGGTCAAACAGGGCTCATCGTGTTACCTCGTTGATGACGAGTGCTACCGCTTGCCCGGCCGCTACGCCGCCGACGACTGCAAAGGCACATCACTCATGACCATCATCGGCGTCCGCGGTAAGGCCCCGGGCGTCGGCCAGCGCTGGCCCGCATCCGAACTCGCCGACGGCATTCGCACCGTCGCCCTTCTCTCGGCCAAGCCATTCGGACGGGAGATCTCCGCCGTCAACGTCTCGAATCATGATGGCCGCGTGGACAAGAACCGGCCGCACATCGAACTGGTCACCGATGCCAAAGGCTCCCGCATCTGGTGGGGCCGCCCGCCCGAGCGCGAACAGGGAATCGAAATTTCCGCAACGCAGAAGGTGACGCTGCTCGAAACCCTCTACAAACAATGGGGCCGCCTCTCGGTGAACCGCCCCTACATCGACATCCGCACTTGGCCCGACCGCGTGGCCATGCCCATGATGATCCCCACCTCCAGCCAAACCCGCGTAATCCGCGGCTGAAGCAGTAGGAACTCCACCAATCCCGATCGATTGTTCCAAGCCTGCAGCGAGGTCCGCGCCCATCTCCGCTCAAAGCGCGGTCCGCGCCTCTCGAAGCGCGGTCCGCGCCTGTCCCCTCCCCTTACAAACAACAAAGCGCGCCCTGGTGGTTAAGTCGTTGTAGACGATAGAGTTCGCCGTC
>CAZSBF010000049.1:0-30739 GCA_964605185.1 uncultured Planctomycetaceae bacterium | reverse complement strand
GGGGGTTGGGGGTGGTTGGTGGTTGTTTGTGGGTGGGTTTGGTTTTGTCGTGTCTTGGGTTGCGCTGGGCGGGAAAGGGAAAACAGCTGGCGTCTGCTGGCGTTTGCCGGCACGCAGTACGAGTCCCGCCGCACCGGATCTTCGACTTGGGCCTTGAGGTGGTGAGCTCTGAGGCGCTGTGGAGTTGCGGCAGTTGGTCTTTTGATTTGTTGCAGGTCATACAGGTTCTCCAGATTGACATTGGTTCGTAGGGCGTTAGGGTCCAAGGGGCCGAGGGTTCGGGGGTCTGAGGGGCCAAGGATTTGAAGGTCGCCCTCAATGGGGATTTGCGACCTGGGACTTGGGGGAGGAAAAGAAAAAAAGGTGGGATTAGCTGGGATTTTCCCAGGGTAACTGGGACGGGGCGTTGCCATGAGGGTAGAGCTGTGGAGAGTTGAAAGGAGAGGTGTCGGCAAGATGTCAAAGAGCAGTGCGCGGAAGGGGCGCGGCCGTCGCGGATTGGGTTTGCGGCGGCGGACTTTAGAGTTTTGCTTACCTATCACTCTTGCTCGCTGTTTCACTTCGGACGCGAATTGCGATATGTGTCTGTGATGCAAGGAGTTGGCGTCACACGAGGCGCGGATTTGCCTCTTGGGTTGAGTTTATCCAAGTGGTTTGTCGGCTCGAATTCAACCAGACTTATGTGTCGCGGGCGGACCGCCGCCGCCCAGTGTTCGGTGTGGACCATTGATTAGGTACAACGCGCCTTACGGGTTTTGAACGTAAGCGATGATGAACCCAGGGATATCGTCGCCGTTTGCAAGGCCATCGTGATTCAGGTCGCAGGCCGTGATATGGGTCTGGTTGACGCTGTTGCCGAGCAAGACTTCGACAAGGATCGATAAATCGGTCGCGTTGATGAATCCGTCGCCGTTGATATCGCCTGAAAGCGGCGCTACGCCGATTTGGGCGAGTTGAATTCGATACGAATCGAACGGTGGTGTAGTTAGAAATCGAGTCGCAGCGACGCTTGTAACGCCATTGGGCCTACTGAGTATGGCTGCAGCAGCCGATTGCAACCCCGCGACAACTGGAAAACCAGCAGGGTCGAGCACCGAACCGGTTTCCGTCACTCGGGCACCATAAATGTCGGTGCGAGCATCGAAGAAGGCGGCCTGATTGCGCTGGTCATCCCATGCGACGATGAATGTCGTACCGTCCCATGTCACCGTTGGGCGGAGTTGTCGGCCCGTTGCCTCGGCGATGATGAAATACCCCGGCGGATAGGTGCCGTCCGCGTTCATGATTCGACCGGCGATGTAATTGTTGGCATTTGCCAAAGAGTTCATTCGCCAGACGAGCAAGTACTTGCTGCCCGAGAAGGCGATGTCGAGGTCGCCGCTTGCGCCTGAAAACGGCGTCGGGTTGAAGGCGAGCGCCGGGGTGCCGACGGGGGGGACCTTTGCGAGAATCGCATCCCCCTGACTGGAATCGTGGGTCCACATGGAGTGTGCCGCGACAAGCCATTGGGTGCCGTCGGTGCGCACACGTGGCAGGCCGTTGACGTATCCGCCTGCCAAAATGATGCCGCTGGCACCATCCAGAGGGGTGCCGGTCGGTCCGTCGATGCGGTTGACCCAAAGGTCAATAAACTGGGGATAGGTGGCGAATCGCGAACACGCGATAAGAAAGTCTTCGCCGAGGGCTTCGATGGCCGGGACCATGCCGTTCATGATGGGCGTGGGTGCATCGACAAAGGTGCCGTCGGGATTCATTCGTCGGGCCATGACTTTGTTGGTGTTGGCTCCGCCGGACCCGCCGTCCCATGTAATCATGAAAAGCGAACCGTTCCAGGCGATGCCGCATGAACCGATGGAAGGCGCCTGCACGACTTCGATGGGATCAGGAGTGAGTGGCGTCATTGCGTCGTCGAGGAGATGGACGAGAACGCGATCGTCATTTGCGGCTTCACTGATGAAGGCGACCGCCAGTGTGTTGCCGGGGCCGGAGGTTATGGCTGTGTTACGCTGGTTGCGTGTACTGGTTGTAAGACAATGTTCGGTTCCCGCCACATTTAGCGGAGAGACCGGTATCGCGAACGAGTTGCTATCGTTTCCCAGGGCGGCCCTATAGTCTGTCCATCCGAAGAGGACGCCGCCACCCGGGCGCGGAGCGATATGCGTGTCATAGAGACTGTTTACGCTTCCTGTGACAGTGATGGGGAGTTGGACACCGCCAGGATCAAGCACGGTTCCGGCCGCACTGATGCGCATGGTCCATGCGAGGTTTGAGACGCTGCGAGCGAACCACCAATTCGTGCCATCGTGTTGGAGCGACATGGATCCCGCCACATTGGGCACGAGCAGGGTTCCCGCCGGGTTCAGAAGTGTTCCGGTTGCCGTCATCCGCGAGCCGACGAGATTGACGAAGCCGGAAATCCAAGTGACGTAGTACTCGCTGCCATTGCCCGCGAAATTCTCGACGCCGGGGGGAAGTGTGAAGGAAGGGGCAAGGGGCTGGAGGCTGGTGCTGATTCGCCGAGCCTTGAGCATGGAGCCATCGTTCCACTCGGGCCCAACCACCGAGTATTCTCCACTTGAGACGATTACGGTCAGTTGGCCGTAGACCCAGTCGTTAAGCATGACCGGTGCGAGATCGATAAGGGTTCCGTCGCCGGCTATTCGCTGTCCGGCGAGGAACGTCCCGTAGCCATCGTTGTGATAGACGCACCGCGCGACCAGCCATTGGCCGCCCTGACCAGCAACGGTCAGGCCAATGGTGCTTGGCGAGAACAAATCAGGAGGAAAGGCAAGGGGCGTTTCGTCCAGTGTCTGTCCTTGCGAGGAGACGCGCACGGCGCGAATGAAAGTATCGTAATAGCCGCCCGAGGGATCCTGTGATTGATACAGCACCAACCAGTTCTCGCCGTTCCACGCGATCTTGGGTCGGTTCTGCAGGCCCATGCCGCCGGCGATGAGGAATGGCATCGGGTCGATGGCGTTGCCAGCGCTGTCGAGGCGAATGCCGAAGATGTCGCCGTCGCTTTGGATGGTCTGATTGCCGGCGCTTCGCCCGCGGTAGTCGGACCATGCAGCGAGAAACTGGGTGCCGCCAGCGGCGATCGCAAGATCCTGCTGGCTGTTGGTTGCAGGCGCGATGGCTGTGTCGCCGGGTAGGACTCCCAAGTCTTGAATTGGCGGAGGCTGTGCGTGTGTCAAAGAGGCATGCCATGAGAGGAGTAGGAATAAAATTGCGATTGAGTTTTTCATGAGGATCACTCCCGTGTTCGAGATTTTTTTATTGGAGTCGGCGTTGACCGCGGGTCTCGCCGCCGTTCAACCATGCAAGTAACATGCCAAACCAGTTTCTTCGGAGTGTTTCCCAAGATCCGTGCTTTTTGCAACCGATGGGTCATTTGACACCTTTTTGCGGGTATGCACACACCCAATTGGTCAGTAGGAACACGTGCGCGGCAGTGTGGTTTTGCACAGTTCGGACATGTGGAAAATTCTGCTCAGATGTGAGGAATTTTTCACAGTCAGGCCATGCAGATAGGATGATTCATTCTGATTGAGCCGAACTTTGGAGGAAATGACAAATGGACGCCGTGGTATATCGCTGGGATGAGCGGCCGGTGGATCGGCCGATGGCGCTCTTGGAGCGGAAGCGGATCATTGGGGAGCAGGCGATGATCTCGGAGGTGCATTTGTCGAAGGGGTGTGATGTGCCGATGCACTCGCACGTGAACGAGCAGATGGCGTGCATCATCCGGGGTGCGCTGCGGTTCGGGATTGGGGCGACGGCGACGGCACCGGCACGCGAGGTCGTGGTGCGGGCGGGGGAGGTGATGGTCCTGCCGTCGGGTGTGCCGCACTCGGCCTATGCGGTGGAGGACACGGTGGTGTGGGATGTGTTCAGCCCGCCGAGTGAGAAGACGGGGATCGATGAGGCGGGGCGGTGAGGGAGGGAACCTTGGGAAGCGATTGCAATGGGACGATCCAGTGACTGAAGTCACTGGCAACCAACGTGGCCCTGCGGGGCGAAACGCAAGCAGCGCGCAGGGACGCCCGCACCACTGGAGACGCCCGCTCCACTTATAAGGCTGAGTCAAAAAAAAAGAACCCGCCTCGCCGAGGCGAAGCGGGTCTTGCTTTCGCGGGTGCGGGATTACAATCGCGCACCGGATTGCATATCAGTGAGAATGTCTCCGCCGCAATGCCGTTCGGAGGATGGTTTCTTGAACCCGCTCTAAAAGGTGGGCACTTCGCGGGAAGGCTGGACCGCTCCGTCTAGCGGAGTTCGCCCGGCAGACATGCACCGGCCAACGCCCGTGGGTTCAAGCTTATCGGTTCAAGAAAATTGGACCTCCGTGGTCGAACATGGCAGGGACATCCCCGCTCTGACTGACTCATTATTAGCATTCGGACCGGTCAAATGCAAATGGCAGTCGCGGAAATGAGGACGGTGCGATTCTTTCAAGAAGATTGTGCGGTGTGGCGGCTTCGGTCGCAGGTGCAGCATTACGGAGATGCATCATCGCAGGCGGACGGCGAAGCTCGATTGCCAGGAACCGAAGCTCTGACGGATTCACGCGTTACGACGAACGGCCACGACGGTGATGTCATCGGATTGGGGGAATCCATCGGCATGTTGGCGGACGGCATCGACGACGGTGGCCACTGTTTTCTCGGCGGTTCGGCCCGCGGCGTCGCGCAGGCTATGGATCAGGCGGTCATCGCCATACAACTCGTTTTCCTTGTTGAAGGCCTCGGTTACGCCGTCCGTGTAAATGACCAGTGTATCGCCGGGCTGCATGGTGATCTCTTCGCGCTCCATTTCAACGCCGGCCATGATGCCGGACAACATGCCGGTTGTCCCAAGTGTCATGCTCGGGGCTGCGCCGGGTCGAAGCAGCACAGCCGAGGGGTGGCCGGCGTTGGCGCAGGTGACCTTGCCCGTGGCGGGGTCGATGATCATGCAGATCAGCGTGACGAACATGCCGCGCGGGTTTTGTACGGCGAGTGCGTCGTTGACCTGTCGGAGAATCTCGTCGGGTTGGGCAAAGTGTCGGGCCATGGAGCGGAGCAGCGTGGTCGAGACGGCCATGAAGAGCGAGGCCGGGATGCCCTTGCCCGACACATCGCCCACGGCGACGAGCAGGCGGCCATCGGCGAGGCGCAGGACCTCGTAAAGATCGCCGCCGACCTCGCGAGCCGGCTCCAGCACGGCGCAGACGTCGAGGTTCATGTTCGCGGTGATCTCGGCGATATTGGATGGAAGGATGCCGAGCTGAATATCACGTGCGACGGCCAATTCAGCGGCGATCTTCTCTTTGACGGCGTCGGAATAGGCCTTGGCCTTCAGAAGGGAGCGAACGCGGGCTTTGACTTCGAGAATTTCGAACGGCTTGGTCAGGTAGTCGTTGCCTCCGACTTCGAAACCGATGGTCTTGCTCCGCACTTCTTCGAGGGAACTGAGGAACATGACCGGGATGTCGTGGGTGGCGGGGGAGGCGCGGAGACGTCGGCAAAGTTCATAGCCGTCGATGCCGGGCATCATGATGTCAGTCAGGACAAGGTCGGGCGGAGTCTTTTCGACGCTGCGCAGGGCGGATTCGCCGTCGAGGGCGACGCTAAGCTTGTGATCGTCACGAAGCGCCTGGACCAGCACGTCGACGTTTGCCTTGACGTCATCCACAATCAGCACGCGGCAATCGGAGAGATTTTTCACTTGGCCATCTCCATCGAATTAAGCAGTCGGGCGACGATAGCCGCCGCCTCTTCAAATTCATAGCCGTCGACTCGTTCACGCAGATTCTTCACGTCGGGCGAGAGGTTCGCGGGAACGGCGGAGAAGGGCGGGCCGGCAAGGATTTCGTTGGCAACGGAAAAGTCGAACGAAGAGAGGGCCGCCGAGAGTCGATCGAGGGCGTCCCGGAAATCCGCCGGATCGAAGGGTCCACTGAAGGCAGGGGCCGTGGCAACGGCGCTATCGCGCAACGTGTCGATCGAAGCAAAGACCGTCGTCGCAAGTTCGTTCACGGTTTGAAGCAGGGCGTGCATGTCTTTCTGGCCATCGCGGCCGGCCTGCTCCAGAGCCTTTGACGCCACGCGGAGGGAATCGGCGCCAAGATTCCCGGCAGCGCCGGCGAGTGCATGGGCGTGGCGGGCGGCTGCTGCCGGGTCGTTCGCGGCAACGGCGGCGGCCAAGTCGGTCACGGTCTGCTTCTGGCCATCAGCGAAACGAATCAGCATTTTGCGGAGGCTTGAGAAATCGAGACCAAGTCGGGCAAGGGTATCGGCAACGTTGATCCCGTCGAGATTCGGAAGGGATGGGTCGGCCGAAGGCGCCGCCTGTTGATTTTCCATTGGTTGTTCGGCATCCGGCTCGCAGCGCGGCAACCATCGGCGCAGGGTGGTGAGCATGGCATTGCGGTCGATGGGTTTGGTGATGTGGTCGTTCATGCCGGCGGCGAGGCAGGCGTCGAGGTCCTGCTTCATGGCGTTGGCGGTCATGGCGATGATCGGGAGATCGCAGAATTGCGGGTCGGCGCGGAGTGTGCGCGTCGCCTCAAGGCCGTCCATTTCGGGCATCTGCATGTCCATGAGAATCGCGGCGTAGCGGCGCGGGTGTTTGCGTGCCATCTCGACAGCGATGCGGCCGTTCGCGGCGATGTCGAGCTCGATGCCCAATCGCGAAAGCAACTCGGTGGCAACCATTTGGTTGGCCTCGTTATCCTCGGCGAGTAATGCGCGGACGCCTTTGAATTCCTCTTTGAGCGGGCCGTCGAGCGAACGGCGTTGGGCATGGACGCGGGCACCCTGGGCATCGACGATGGCATCGAACAGCGACGACGCGGTGAGCGGTTTGGGCAGGAACACGTTGACGCCGATTTCGGCGCAGCGGGCCTCCTCTTCTTTGCCCGCGTAGGCGCTGACGATCACGATGGGCAGCTTCTTCGTCTCTGGTCTGGCGCGAATGCGCTCGGCGGCGTCGATGCCGTTCATGCCGGGGAGCATCCAGTCGAGGATCACCATGCCAAAGGGGTCGGTGCCGCCAGCACGATTTCGCTTCTCAAGGAGCGCCAGCCCTTCTTCGGCCGTGGCGAAGCTTGTAACGGGGATCGACCAACCGGTGAGGAGCATCTCCAGTAGTTCGCGGCTCGATTGTGTGTCTTCCACGATCAGGACCGGGTGTTCGCGAACCGGGGTGGGAACACTGCGAAGGTGAGATTCCTGCTTTTGGGGCAAGGTGAGGCGTGCCGTGAAGTGGAAGGTTGTTCCGACGTTGGCCTCGCTCTCAAACGTCAGGTCGCCGTCCATCATGCGTGCGAGTCGCCGGCTGATGGCAAGGCCCAGACCGGTGCCGCCGAATTTACGCGAGGTGGAGCTGTCGGCCTGCGAGAAGGCCTGAAACAGGCGGTCCTGTTGGTCTTTGGGGACGCCGATTCCGGTGTCGCGGACGCTTACGTGCAGCTCGGCCATTCCATCCGGAAGCGACGCGCCGTTTTGGGAATCGATTCGCACAACGACTTCGCCCTGACTGGTGAACTTGAAGGCATTGCCCACGAGATTCGTGATGACCTGGCGGAACCGAAGGGCATCGCCGACAAAGCGATCGGGCAGATGCGATGGCGCGTGTACGACCAATTCGACATGCTTTTCGATGACCTTAGACCGAAACATCTCGGTCACTTCTTCGAGCACTTGGCGCATGCTGAACTCGGCTTGCTCGAGTTCGAGCTTGTCGGCTTCGATCTTCGAGAAATCGAGGATGTCATTAATGATGCCAAGGAGATTCTTTCCGGAGGAGTGGGCGACGGAGACGTACTGTTGCTGCTTCGGCGTTAGATCCGTTTCCAGCGCCAGGCCGGTCATGTTAATGATGGCGTTCATCGGCGTGCGGATTTCATGACTCATCGTTGCGAGGAAGCGGCTCTTGGCTTGCGTTGCCGTTTCGGCCGCTTCCTTGGCTTGTTGCATTAAGACTTGCTGCTGCTTGCGTTCGGTGACATCGCGGATCGAGACGGCGACTTGGGTCTGCTCGCGCCCCGGAATGGGGCTGAGGCCGATCTCGACCGGGAACATGGAACCGTCTTTGCGTCGGCCCAAGAGTTCCCTGCCGGCACTCAAGTCGCGCTTGGACGGGTCGTGCAGGTACGAGTTTCGAAGCGCGACGTGGCTCTCTTTGATCGAATCGGGCACGAGAACTTCGATGGGATGATCCACGAGTTCGTCACGGGTGTAGCCAAAGAGAGTCTCCACTTGGGCGTTGGCAAGTTGGATATGGCCGTTGGCGCCGACGACCATCATTCCATCAGGCGCCGATTCAAGGACGCTGCGGAAGAAACGCTCCGTTTCGATAATTCGGCGCTCGGCTTCCTTGCGCAGTGTGATGTCCGAGAAACTGATGACCGCGCCGACCATTGCGCCGTCCTTGCGAATCGGCGTGGCGCTGTATTCGACTGGGAACCCAGAGCTATCCTTGCGCCAGAGAAACTCGTTGTCGATTCGGTGGACTTCTCCCTTTGTGTAGGCGGCGAACATCGGGCACTTCTCGACGGGGTAGTCAGTGCCATCGGGATAGTGGTGGTGAATCAGCGCGTGAACCTTCTGGCCGATCATCTCGTCAGTGGAGAATCCAAGCAGCCGGCAGGTCGCGGCATTTACAAACGTGATGCGGCCATCAGTTCCCGTGCCGAAAATGCCTTCGGCGGTGGATTCGAGAATGAGGCGCGTTCGCTCTTCGGTCACCTGGAGTTGTTCGCGCTGTGCCGTAAGTTCGCGCTGCTGGGCCAGCAATTCTTCCTGCGATTGGGTCAGTTCTTCGGTGTGCTCCTCCAGCTCGCGGGCCTGTTCCTGGGTTTGCGCCAGAAGCTCCTGCGTACGGATGTTCCGTTGCAAAATCTCCAGGCTCATCCCCACGATCGGCAACAGTTCTTCGACCAACGCTTTCTCCGCGGTGCGGAACGCCCGGAACGAGGCGATCTCCAGTACGCCGAGCAAAGCGTTCTTGGAGATTAGAGGTGACGCGACTGCCTGAGCCGGCGCCGACGATCCCATCCCGGATGCGATGTGGAGATGATCCGGTGGGAGATCCGTTAACGTGATTGTCTTGCGCTCTTTCCCGCACTGGCCGACGAGGCCTTTGCCCATGTCGAATGACTCGGCATTGCCCGCATTCTCGACCAATCCGTAAGCAGCAATTCGCCGAAGTCGCTCGGTCTTCTCTTCAAGAACGTAGAATCCCGCGACGCCTCCCCCCAGCATCGGCACAAGCCCGGAAACGAGCCGCTCCCCGAATTCTGGAAGCGACGCCGCGGCCTGGAGGTCCTGGGTGAGTTGGGCGGCGCTGGATTTGACCCAGCGTTGCTCGTCCATTGCTGCAGCACCCTGTTTAAGCACGTCGATCGAGCGAGCCAGACCGCCGGTTTCATCCATTGCATTTCTGAACGGTATGTCTTGGGAGTAATCGCCTTCGGCGATGTTTTTTACCGACGATTCAAGCGCCCGAATAGGCACAACGATTCGGCGGTAGGTCAGGAATCCAAGAACACCTGCGAGAAGCAGGGCAGCGGCGTTTGCGATCAGCATCCTCCGTTGCGTCGTTTCGATCGTAGTCTCGGCATCCCGGCCGGCCGCGGCTGCCATTTCTTCGTTGTGCTGGATCCACTCGCTGGAGACTTTGCTCAGCCGGACGCCTATTTCAGCGAGCTCGGTGGCATGCATGGCGATGGCGTCGTCCCTTCGACCCGCTTCGGCGAGTGAAAGCCCCTGCTTCGCACCGATAATCCACTCCCGGCTCAAGTCTCGGAATTCGTTGTATAACCGGCGGTCTCGCTCGCCCGTGATAAGACTGTCGCCATATTTCTTGAGCAGGTCGGTGACGACTCGCTCGTCCTCTTCAAACGCCGCCCTTGCCGCGTCTCGTTGGGCCTGATCGGGAGCGATCAGATAGCCCCGCAAATTCACCCGCAGCTCGGCGAAGCTCCGGGATAAGTTTCCGAGAACGGCGAGGGTCGGAATCTGAATCTCCGCCACGAAGTGCGTGCGGGATTCTGTCTCCTCCAATTGGATGTGGACAAAAACGGCAAGCCCGCCAAGTGCCACCAGTGGCACGGCGAGCAGAACAACCAAGCGTTTAGCGATTGTCATACGAAGAGTCTCACGAATGCGCAGTTGAAACCGATCGTTGGCCGCTTTCCTTCGTTGATCGAAGCGTGTAGATTCCATCGCAGCCGGGGTGTAACCACTGATTTGAGTCCGCCATGTATTCGGCCGGGTCGAGCATGAGAATGCCGTCGGGGGCCATCAGAGATGCCATCCGTTCCGCCGCTTTCCGGCGATGGTCGGCGTTCAGATACATCAGGACGTTTCGGCAGAATATTACGTCGAAGGGACCTTCGATGGGCCAGCCGTCGTCGGCAAGATTGAGGCATTGGAATCGGACGAGCTGCCGCAGGGAATCGGTGATTCTGAATCGCCGCGCGTCATTCATCGGGTGGAAGAAACGCTCCTGCCGCTCCGGACTTACTGCCTTTAGGGATGATTCTGTGTACTCTCCCCGAAGGGCAAAATCGATCGCGGCCGAGTCCACGTCGGTCGCGAGTATTTCGACAGGCGGTTCCTTGTACTGAAAAACTTCGAGTAGTCTCATGGCAAGGGACCACGGCTCTTCTCCCGTGGCCGCGCCCGCCGACCAGATGGTCGCTCGGCCGTGGCGCTGACAAGCTTGCAAGGCGTGTTCGGCGGCCAAATCAAAGTGTTGAGGATGGCGGAAGAACGCTGTGAATTTGGTCGTCATCAGGCCTAACAGCACTTGTTCGGCCCGGGCATCGCCGGTTTCGGCTTGAATCAAAAGTGCATCAAACCCATCGCTATCGAGAATTCCCAGGCGTCGGCAGCGGTTTTCCAGCAGGTCGCGGTGGCGCTCGACCAATTCGATGCCCGCAAGGGCTAAGGCCAGCCTTTGGGCGCGCTCGAATAGTTGGGTCGACACCATTGTGGTGTATTCTACCTGCGCGCGGGCAATCTGCCTGTTCATGCGAAGGGTTTTTCGCATTGAGCATTCGAACTCAGTCCGCGGCCTGGATTGACTCCACGGTAGTCGGAGAGTCAGCGCCGGGCATTTCTGCAATCGGGCGACGCCGTGCCGATTGGCCCGCAGCGTGGCTCTACCCTCCCTTGGTGGGCAGTTCCATGCGTCGAACGCCGTCCGGAAGTTTGAGATCGAAGGTCGCACTCACAAAATCCGGCGACGAGGACCACTCAGCGATTTCGGCCGTATAGCGGGCCCGCTCGCCGCGCAGTGTGAAATCAATCGAGATTTTGCGAGGCTGAGGCTTGTCGCCTGAATCGATCCAGAACTCCCAGCTCGACGTATCGGTCGCAAATGCCAGATGGTGGCATTTGGTGTCGCCGACGAGGTGCAGGCCGAGATACTGGCCGGACGTGATCCGGGTGAGCAAACGGCTATTTAGGTCTTTGTAGAGCAGATCGCCGAGCGGGACATAGATTCCGTAGTCGCTGGCGAGTGTGTCGAGCGCGCCGTCGATGGTGTCGGGCACCTTTATTTCGGAGTAATAGTTCTTGGTGGTATCCAGAATCGTGACGGTCTTGCCGTCGTACACGCCGCGACGCTCCCCCAGATCATCCTTGACCTTGATGGCGATGCTGGCTGGACGACTGACACTGACGGTTCGGCGACCGGAGACCTGAATTCGATCGCCCGTTTCACTCAATTGATCGCTGGTGGTGTCGGCCGTGAGGCTCAGCTTGTCGAGGCCGGCGACGTAATCGCACATGCTCTTGAGGTGTGCGTAGGGGTCCTCGGCCTGTTGCGCCTCTGCAGTGCTATCCACTGCGACTGGAGATTCAACAACTTTGTAGCCCTTTTGGCCGTCTTGTTCGCCTTCCTGATAGTACACATTTTCGGATTCATAATAAGTGGTGTTGTTGATCACCACGGTATCGGAGTCATCGGGAAGAGATGGGTAGTAGTAGCCAACGGGTGGGTAGCTCAGCGCATAGTGGATTGCATCGCCAACCCAACAAGGTCTGTACCAGCCGTAGCCGGAATGCCAGTAGTCATTCCCATTCCAGGCATAGCGCGCAGCGCCGACCGGCAGGGTAGACACGTATCGATTGCCATAGGGGCCAACGGCGCCGGCGACGGTTCCACCGTAAGGGCCGCGAACCGCACCAACTGCCGCGCCTCCGGGGCCAACGATTCCTGCCGCGGCACCGCCGCGCGGACCACGCACAGCGCCTGCTGTTGTGCCGCCGGGACCTTGAACACCCACGGCGCCTCCACCGCGCGGGCCTTGAACAGCGGCTGCACTGCCTCCGCCGGGACCTTGGACTCCGGCAGCTCCGCCGCCGCGTGGACCTTGAATCGCGCCGGCACTTCCTCCGCCGGGGCCTTGAATGCCAACTGCACCGCCACCGCGGGGCCCCTGAACGCCGGCGACCGTGCCGCCGCGCGGGCCTGTGTAGGACCCGCCGTTTACAAGCGAACCACTGTTAGACGGACGATAGGAAGGCGTTGTCGCGGGACGCGTCATCGACGAACCGGAACCATACGAACCGGCGGGTCGTTGATAACCGCCTGTCGAGCCCGATTGAGTCGGCGGTCGCGACGGCCGTGCGGCTGCTGAACCGTAGGAACCGGAAGGCGAACTTGGTCTGGAATACGAGGGGGAAGAAGGTGACGATGGCCGTGAATAGGAAGGCGACGACGGCCGGGAATTGGAAGGTGATGATTGACGCGGGGAAGAGTAACGGACGCTCCCGTTCCCCGAATAGGATGGGCGGCTTCCGCCTCCGCCGCTGCTTCCGCGATAGC
This sequence comes from uncultured Planctomycetaceae bacterium, assembly GCA_964605185.1. Taxonomy (GTDB): domain Bacteria; phylum Planctomycetota; class Phycisphaerae; order UBA1845; family UTPLA1; genus JACRIM01. The sequence continues at coordinate 17,917 of CAZSBF010000049.1, read as the reverse complement.
TGCTGCCGCCACCTCCGCCACGAGACCCACCACCGCCGCCGCGAGAGCCGCCACCACCTCCACGACCTCCACCGCCGCCTCCGCGACCACCGCGGCCGGCGAAGCACGGCTCAGCCATAATGACAAATGAGAGGAAGGCGATGACGAGGTATCCGATTGTACGGCGCGTGGACATGATGATCCTCATTACCGGTTAGCGACCAAGTCGGACATGGAAACGCTTTTCGCGCCGGAAGGCGGCGAAAATGAAAACGTGTTGTCTGCGATGGCGGGAGACAATTCCCAGTGATCCATGACGGCGACGTACTGGGGTTGGTCGGGTTCTTCAAAATATGTGATGACGATTTTTCGCGGCACCGCCTTTTCACCGGTGTCGATCCAGATTTGCCAGTCGATGCTCTCCTGCCTGAAGAGGAGGTGATGGCAATCGTTGTCTCCGACACTGTGAACCCCGAGGTATTCTCCTGATTCGACCTGTGCGAGCAGGGAGTCGTCCGTTCTGCCCACCAGAAAGTCGGCCATCGGCATGACAATGTCGTAAGTATCAACCAGGTAGTCGAACATCTCGCCGATGCGGCCGGGGACCGTTTCAGTTGCGAAGATGTTGTCTTCAGAATCCAGAATCGTAAGCGACTTACCGTGATACCAGACCGACCAGACACCGTCATCGGATTTGGTGTGTGCGGCTAATCGGTCGGGGCGGGCCATGGTGATGTCGCTGGTGCGATGGAACTGGGCAAGCTGGCCTGTACCGACCGGTCGATCCATGGTTGCCTGTACGCGGAGTTTCATCGCCGGCACACCATCGAGCGTACTGCACATTTTCTTGAATGCGGAATCGGCTCTTTCATCGATCTTGGGCTCGGGTGCAGCGCAGCCCGTGAACATCGCAGCGGCGGCGACACCGAAAAGGCCGAATCGAAGGGTATACCGTTGAGTTGATTTCATTGGAGCGCACTCCTGTACGAGGGCGAGTTGACTGGTCTGGCTCGCCTCTTAGAACTCGATGTTGTATTTCTTTGTCATTGCAGTCCGGATCATTGTGCGGCTGGCTTCCAGTTCCATGATGACCTGGCTCGCTTGTTGTACGGCCTTGGTCTTTTCTTCAAGAGTTGCAGCGCGGCGCTGTCTGGAGGTGTTTCGCCGCTCCACCGCGTCGATGGGGTCGGCGTCTGAATCTGTAATCCAGTACGAACCGCTTCCGTCGCGGGATGTTGATTCGAGGATGTTTGCCGTTCGTGACTGCGCTTGAAGGCCGCCGACTCCTGCTGTGGCCGCGATATTCAAGAGCTGCTGAGAAACGGTGTTGCCCCATTGAATCAGATCGGGGTCGACGTTGAGAATCGGCAGGCGAGCCAAGGTACGAGCGTCTCGCGCCAAATAGGTCGCACTGGTTGTCAGTGAGGTGGCCGAGCGGACTCGCGAACCGAAGCCATCGACGATCTTTGAGACCGCCTGGTAGTAACGCTTGGATGCAGCGGCTGCGGCGGCCGATGAGGCAGGCTTCTCAGCCGACTTCGTCGCTTCGGGGGCGGCATCATCCGATCCGGCGGGGGAGGGTGGGTCGATGAGGCTGCAGAGGCGGCGAAGGCCATCGGTCGATAGTTTGCCGGACGCGATAATCGACTTGTCGCGCGACGTGAATTTCCAATCGGCGAAATCTTCCAGCTTGGCACCGGACTTATCGAGGATCTCGAGGAGAAGCGGCTTTGCATAGGGTGCCACGTCCGCGATGGGGCGGCCAAACTCGATTACGCATTGGCCCGCAATGAGGTCCTTTACGTTAACGGTCAGAGTGAGGCCCATGACGCTGGCGATGGCCTCGCTGAACTTGAATGCGTCGATCTTCTTCTCGGACAGACACTCAAATTCGTCCATTGCCAGCCTTTGACGGACGCGTTTTTCGCTGACGACGTCCTGCAGGTCGAGGGCGAAGAGATAGCCCGTTTCTGGAGTGATCTGCTTTAAGGCCGATCCGAGGAAGGGCGAGAGACCGTTGTCGCCGGAGGACTCGCGCGCCATCCAGCGAACGGCGAATTGTCGATCGGCCGGGCACACCACGCCGAGCATGTTTTTGTCGAGCCGAACGAAGTATGCGTTCGTTGGCGACCATGCGGCCATCTTTCCGCTGAGCGAATCGGTGTAACCGCCTTCGGCGCGGGCGATGCGGTCCATGGCAATCGTCTTGGAGACCTGAATCAGGGAGACTTCCCACATCGGTTCGGTGGTTGTGGGTTCAATCCAGGCTGCCATCATCACTTGCTTGGCATCTGGCGGGATGACAAGGGGACGTGTGGCGTATTCGTCCGCCAACTTGTCGCTCCACTTTTCCGCCTGGCCGAGTTTGCTGCTGAACATTGCGTCGACATTGATGTAGGCGATCGAATTGGCGCCGGGCGGCAATCGCTTGGCCATTTCAGCCGGATCTGCAAACGCCTGGGCTGCGGCCAGTGATGTGGCCAGAATTGCGAAACCCCACGTTCGTGCAGTTGTTCGATACTTCATATCGTTCTCCCATAGATTCTCAGGCGACAACGCCTCGCAAAGAGGCACTGGTTGGCATTCTAACGGTATTCCGGCGGACGAAAATCATGATCCCTTGAAAGTCGTCGGTCGAGCGCAATCGTATGGATGGAGGGTGGCGGCACCAATTGAGCGCCGACTTCGGTTTGCACCGATGCTTCACGCGCCGATTGGCTGCTGGGAAATGGCATGTTGATAACCTGCATCATACTGTAGTCTCGAGTGGTTGGGTTCGCAATCCTGATACACCCAACTTTCTTTTTCCCTTTCAGAATGTAACTAATCGACTCTTAATAGACGCGGAGCTAGCATGCCTGGCTGCCTGTCCTTACGATACCCATTAACCGCGTGTGCGGATTTCTGGCACGCACAATGCCTGACATAACTACGTGGCCATTGGGTTCCCCACGCCGGATCGTTGCAAAACTGCACGTACGGCATCGAAAAGGGGGATGAGTGCCGCGCTAATGGTCTTGGACAGCGGAAATTCCCGCAGAGACTGTGTCTTTTTCCGGGCCGATGGCGTTGGACGGCAATAGTATGGCTGGCCATTCCAATTTTAATCACACTAAGCCGGTTACGGACAGCGCCCGCCCGAGTGTTGTTCATTTGCCACCGCATCGCTCGGTGACGGTTCCTTCTCCAAGAGTTCCAATTGAGTTTTTGCGGGCCGATCGAACCATGCCGCGAACCGGTGAAGCGCCCATGCACCAGGAGTTGTCATTTTGTCGGAAGGAGTCCCATCATGAATCCGTTGACGGAGCAAGCCAAGGGCAGTTTTGATTTGTCACAAAAGATCAGTGCGGTGCTCTTGCGCCGTGCAGAATCGGCACAGAAACGGTTCACGGAACGAACGCGCCTTGCGTGGGATCAATGCACCGACGCGACGTCCTCGGCTGAGTTCGCGCCGATGGCGCTGTGGAAGAACTGGTTGGATTACTGCGTGGACTTTGGTCAGCGGACCATCCTCTTCTGGGACACGCTTCGACAGCGGGGAAACGCCTACAACGATCATGAGCGCGCGGGAAAGCCGCCGGTTCTCCATTTTGAATACGAAATGGTCGCGGACGGCCGGACGTTTGAACGGCCGGTGAATTATGCGTTACTGCGGATCACACCGCCCGCGGGCGTTCACGTGGACCCCAAGCGGCGTCCCTATGTCGTCATCGATCCTCGTGCCGGGCACGGTCCGGGGATTGGCGGCTTTAAGGATGATTCGCAGGTCGGAGTCGCGCTGCGCGAGGGGCATCCGGTCTATTTCGTCATTTTCTTCCCGGATCCTCAGCCGGGGCAGACGATGACTGATGTTTGTTCCGCGGAGGCGCAATTCGTCAAGAAGGTGCGGGCGATGCACCCGGACAGCCCGAAGCCGGCGATTGTCGGCAACTGCCAGGGCGGTTGGGCTGCGATGATGCTTGCCTCGTCAAACCCGAACGACACGGGGCCGATCGTGATCAACGGGGCTCCGATGTCGTATTGGGGTGGGGCATGGGCGGACGATGCGGGGGACAACCCCATGCGGTATGCCGGCGGACTGCTCGGCGGTTCGTGGCTGGCATCGCTTTCGGCGGACATGGGGAACGGCGTATTCGATGGCGCGCATCTCGTTCAGAACTTTGAGAACCTGAATCCGGCCAACACGTTCTGGGACAAATACTATCACTTGTTTGCCAATGTCGATAAGGAGCCGCCGCGATTCCTTGAGTTCGAACGGTGGTGGGGCGGGTTCTATCTGATGAACCGCGAGGAGATCGAATGGATCGTGCAGAACCTGTTCGTTGGAAACAAGCTATGGGACGGCGCTGCCAAGGATTCATCGGGTGTTGCCTTTGACTTGCGCAGCATCAAGGTTCCGATCGTGCTGTTTGCCTCGATGGGCGACAACATCACGCCGCCGCAGCAGGCGTTCAATTGGGTGGCGGACATTTATGGATCGACCGAGGAGATTAAGGCTCGCGGTCAGACCATTGTGGGCCTGATGCACCACGACATCGGGCACCTCGGCATCTTCGTCTCGGGGCGCGTTGCCAAGAAGGAACACGCACAAATCGTATCGGTACTCAAGTCGATTGAGCGGTTGCCGCCGGGGCTTTGGGCGATGGAAATCCAGGAACGGAAAGGGGCCGACGGCAAGACGGAATACGACGTTCAATTCAGCGAGCGAACGCTGGAAGAGGTGGTCGCCCGACTCAACCGATTCGAACGTAAGGATGAAAAACCGTTTGAAGCCGCGGCGAAGTTCTCGGAGTTGAATCAGGAGCTTTACACCACGTTTGCGCGGCCGTTTGTGCAGGCCATGTCAAATGATATTACGGCGGAAATGGGTCGGCTCTTCCATCCGCTTCGATTCACGCGCTGGGCCATGTCCGATTTGAACCCGGCAATGTGGTGGCTTGAGTCCGCCGCCAAGACAGTGGTCGAGAACCGCCAGTCCTGTGATTCGAAGCAGCCGATGCGGCGGTCGGAACGCCTCGCGTCGGAGCTGATCAGCGCATCGTTCGATCTCTATCGCGACCTTCGGGATGCCTCGAGTGAAGCAGCGTTTTTCCATACGTATGGAAACATGTTCCTTTTCAACCCGCCGGAAAAATCAGAGGCTGTAGGCGACGGCGTAGAGCGAAGTGCCGATCCGCGATCTCTTTCGTACATGCAGAGTGCGTTGAGCGAGATTGACCGAGGGAGATACACCGAGGCCGTTGCCCGTGTGGCATACATGCTGCAACGCAAGAACGAACCGCTGCCCGTGTGGCGGCTGCGACTTCGCGAGGAAGTTGCGTCCGATTATCGAGACCTGCTGCCGGACATTTCTCCGGACGAGTGGCGGCGTGTTCGCGGTGTGCAGGAGATTATCGTTCGCTTCGAGCCAGAAAAGGCGATGGCATCGCTCACGAAACTGCTTTCCGCGCCGGCGGATCGGGCGCGACTTGTGAAACTTCTGGACCGCTTGTTGGACGATCCACGGGTTCAGGCGGGCGACCCGACGGTTGAACAGAGGAAAACACTTGACGAGATTCGCAAGGTGCTCGGCGCGGGAGCCAGGCCGGCTTCCAAACCGATTGCCAAGCCGGTGATGCATTAGTGTGCATGGGAGATTGCCATGAACGCGTTTTCAAATACGACGCGAGATAAGATTCGCGTCGGGCAGAAGGAGTCCGTAACTCGGACGCTCTCGAAAGGAGACATCGAAGCGCTGGCATTTGTCTCCGGCGACCTGGATCCGTATCACGTCGACGGTAATGGGGCGGGACAGGTCGGGTTCGAAACCGATGCCGTCGCGTCGGAGGCGTTCATCAGCTACATCCTGAACCGGCGATTTCCCGGACCGGGTACGCGCATCGAATCCGTTGAATTGAAGTTCCGTGGAGCACTGCGCATCGGCGACACGATCACTGCGACGCTGACCGTTCGTGAAAAGCAGGCTGATGGTGGTCGAGTTGTATTTGATTGCCGGTGCACGAATCAGTCCGGCGAAGATGTGGCGTGGGGCAGTGCTGCCGCCATCGCTCCCGCTGAATCCATTGTGTACAACGACCTTGCGACGCCGGAAGTGATCTTCCGTCGGTCCGACGTCTTTGCGAGATTGATCCAATCGTGCGAAGGATTCCCGGCGGTGAAGTGCGCGGTGGTGCATCCCTGTGACAGAGATTCATTGCTAGGCCCACTCGAAGCCGCACGCCGGAAATTAATCGAGCCGATATTGGTCGGGCCGGAGGACAAGATTCGTGCTGTTGCGGCGGCCAATAACGCCGACCTGAGCGGCTGTCGAATTATCTCGGTGGAACATAGTGAAGCCGCCGCGGTGAAAGCGGTGGCGATGGCGCGATCCGGCGAAGTGCAAGCGCTGATGAAGGGGAGCCTGCATACCGACGAATTGATGGGGGCGGTGGTGCCGTCGGCCACGGGGTTGCGGACCGGCCGCCGGATCAGTCACGCGTTCATTCTTGATGTCCCTACTTATTCACGAATGCTGATCGTTACCGATGCCGCCATCAACATCTCGCCGTCGTTGAAAGACAAAGTTGATATCGTCCAAAACGCGATTGATCTGGCGCGCACGCTGGGCGTGGAGTGCCCCAAGGTCGCGATCCTCTCGGCGGTGGAGACGATCAATCCCGACATTCCGTCAACGATCGATGCGGCCGCACTCTGCAAGATGGCGGATCGAAAGCAGATCGTCGGCGGCATACTTGATGGTCCATTGGCTTTCGACAATGCAATCAGCGCAACGGCCGCCAAGATCAAGAAGATCGAGTCGCCCGTGGCGGGCGAGGCGGATATTCTGCTCGCGCCGAATCTGGAAGCCGCGAACATGATTGCCAAACAGTTGCAATACCTCGCGGGCGCCGATAGCGCGGGCATCGTGCTGGGCACGCGGGTTCCCATTGCGCTGACCAGTCGAGCGGACACCGTGCGCACACGGCTGGCGTCGACGGCGGTCCTGGCATTGGTCGCACACGCGCGGAGCAAGTCGGGAAGTGCCGCATCATTGGTGTAGGAGCCTCCCATGTCTGATGCAATTGCCGTTCTCAACGCCGGATCATCGAGCATTAAGTATTCGCTGTTTGTATGCGAGCGGGACGACTTGAAACTGTTCCTGCGTGGGCAGATCGAGGGGCTTTTCACGTCGCCGCGGTTTGTCGCGATTGACGGGACCGGCCACACGGTGAGTGAACGCGCCTGGGGAGAAGGAACACGCCTCGGGCATGACGGTGGTATTCAACACTTGTTTGACTACCTTCGAAAAGAACTCGCGAACCATCGGTTAATCGGTGTCGGGCACCGTGTCGCTCATGGTGGCATGAAGTTTACGAAGCCGGTTCGCGTGGACGCCGGCGTGATGGAGGCGCTGGAACGGCTTGTGCCCCTTGTTCCCCTGCATCAACCGCACAACCTCGCTCCGATCAAGACGATACTGGAACGCGCGCCCCAACTTGCGCAAATCGCCTGCTTCGATACCTCGTTTCACCATACGAATCCGAAGGTATCGCAGCTCTTTGCGCTGCCTCTAGAGTATGCAGAGGCGGGCGTGCGGCGCTATGGATTCCACGGTCTTTCCTACGAATACATAGCGTCGGTCCTGGCGAAATATGACCACGCGGCAGCATCGGGGCGAACCATCGTGCTGCATCTGGGCAGCGGCTCCAGCATGTGCGCGATGCGCGGCGGTGCAAGTGTCGCATCCACGATGGGCTTCACGGGCGTGGACGGCTTGCCGATGGGCACAAGAAGTGGATCGCTCGATCCCGGCGTGCTGCTGTTCCTGATGGATCAACGCAAGATGGATGCCCGCTCGATTGAGAAACTGATGTATCAACAGTCGGGTCTGCTTGGGCTTTCGGGCATCTCAAGTGATATGCGTGCATTGCTGGCCAGTGACGACCCGCGCGCCAAGCTGGCGGTGGACGTGTTTGTCTATCGCGTCGGCCGCGAACTGGGCTCGCTGGTTGCCGCCCTGGGTGGTCTCGACGCCATCGTGTTCACGGCCGGCATCGGCGAGCGGTCGTCGGCGATCCGTTCGCGTGTGTGCGCGGATGCATCGTGGGCCGGCGTGAAACTGGATGAGTCCGCCAATGCCGCCGGAGGTCCGCGCATCAGTGCGGCCGACAGCAAAGTCTCGGTCTGGGTGATCCCGACGAATGAAGAATTGATTATTGCGCGCCATACGAAACGAATGGTCGAACAGACGACCGCGGCTGCGTGATTCGAGATAACAAAAGAGAAGGAGTACAGCCATGATGAGCACGAAAGAGCTTGCAAGCGGCATTGACTCGGCGTTCTCCGCCATGAATGAGAAGCGAAAGAAGTTCCAGACGGATGAGACTCAGAAACATTTGGACTGGCAAAAGCGATTGGAGCGCCTTGGCGGGGTTTTTGACAGTCTTCGTGACGTTTGGAAGCCGCGCCTGGACGTCCTGATTGAGAAGTTTGGCGATAAAGTGTCGGCGGCCCCGAAATTGACGCCGTCCACACGATGCGTCGAGTTGGAAATTAAGTCGGATGTGGCGAAAATCAACCTCCAATTTCAGGCGACGACAGACGACCAACTTCAGAATATCATCCTGAACTATGACCTGCACATCATTCCGATCCTGATGAAGTTTGATTCGCACGCGGAGTTGAAAATGCCGGTGGACAAGATCGACCGAGAGGCCATCGGCCGCTGGATTGACGAGCGAATCCTGTCATTTGTGCAGACCTACGTTTCCCTGCACGAGAATCCATTTTACTTCCGGGATCAAATGGTCGTGGATCCGGTTTCGGGTACGCGATTCCCGAAGCTCCTGGCCGGTGCCAAGCTGGAGCGCGACGGCCGGATGCATTACTTTGTCAGTGAAGAAACGCTTCACGAGTTCGAGGCTCATGCCGCGTGTCCGGCATAGACTGGCTCGACAACGACGACGCGCGGTGCTACGAGTGTGCCCCGATTGATCAGTCGGTCTGCGCGCAGCAAGGTGAGGACGTCCATGAAGGCAACCAACTCAATTCGACATCTCAGGCTATTCGGCGGCGGGCTGCTGCTTGCCCTCCTCGTGGGAAGCGGTGGGGCATGCCGGTCCGGACCGGAGGGCGCGGCGGCCGCGCCTAAGCCGCCTGACGTGACCATCAGTCAGGTCGTTCAGCGGTCGGTGACGGACTACGACCAATTCACGGGCCGCATGGAGGCTGTGGAGTCGGTGGACGTACGAGCGCGCGTCCGCGGCTATCTCAACACGGTGCACTTTGTCGATGGGCAAGAAGTTAAGGCGGGGGCCCCGCTTTTCGACATTGACCCTCGGACGTTTGAGGCTGCGCTTAAAGACGCCGAAGGGCAGAAGGCCCAATGGGTGGCCAAGCGTTTGCGGGCCCAGGCCGATGTGACGCGATACGAAGGGCTGGTACCCACCGGCGCGGCCAGTGCGCAGGACCTCGACAAGGCGCGGGCCGATCTTGGTGAGTCGAGTTCCGCGATTCAATCCGCCGAAGCGGCGATTGATCGGGCCAAGCTGGATCTCGAATTCTCCAAGCTCACGGCGCCGATTGACGGGCAGGTGGGGCGGGCGTTGATTACGAAGGGCAATCTGGTCCAGGCGGGAGGCGGAGCGGATTCCCTGCTGACGTCCATCGTCTCACTCAACCCCATGTACGTTTACTTCCCGGTCAATGAGCGATCGCTTCTGAGATTCCGCAAGATGAATCGACCGGGTAACACACCGGGCGGCCCGACAACGGTTGCGGATCTCAAGATTCCGGTGGGCCTTGGACTACTGGATGAAACCGGGTTTCCTCACAACGGGGTGATGGACTTTGCAGACAATCGAGTCGATCCGGACACCGGGACCATTCGCGTTCGGGCGAGTTTTGACAATTCGAGTCGCGCATTCAAGCCCGGGCTTTTCGCGAGAATCCGTGTACCAATGAGCAGCCCCTATGACGCACTCTTGGTTTCTCAAACGGCGATTGGGACAGAGCAGGGCCAAAAGTATGTTCTTGTGGTAAACGATCAATCGGTCGTTGAGAAACGCTTCGTGGCGACCGGGTCGCAACAAGATGATGGATTACAGGCGATCACGGAGGGCTTGCGACCGGGCGAGTGGATCGTCGTGAATGGCATTCAACGGTGTCGGCCGGGACGTCCCGTCACGCCTCAGCGGGCCGAAATGCCCGTTCTCCGAAAGGGTGCGCATACGAACCCCGTGACGTCCAAACCGGCCGACTCGACTTCGTCGGCAAGCGGCAGCCACTAAAGGAAACGACTAATGTTTGCCACCGTCTTTATTGATCGCCCGGTTTTTGCGTCGGTTATTTCAATTGTCACGATTCTGCTGGGCGCGGTTGCCATTATTTCGCTCCCGATCGCGCAATATCCCGAGATCGTTCCGCCGACCATTCAAATTTCCGCCAACTATCCCGGTGCCAATGCCAAGGTTGTGGCGGACACCGTGGCAACGCCGATCGAGCAGGAAGTCAACGGCGTGGAAAACATGTTGTATATGTTTTCCAAATCGACGAATGACGGCCAGATGTATCTGGATGTTACGTTTAAGGTCGGCACCGATTTGAACATGGCTCAGGTGCTTACGCAGAACCGAGTCGCCATTGCTGAAGCCAAACTTCCCGATGAGGTCAAGCGCCAGGGCGTTACGACAAAAAAGAAGTCGCCTTCCATTTTGCTTTGCATCAATCTGATTTCGCCCGACGAACGCTACGACCAGCTCTATCTGAGCAATTATGCCACGATTCAGGTGAAAGACGCGCTGGCCCGACTCCCCGGAATCGGCGATGTGACGTTTCTCGGTGCGCGGGATTACAGCATGCGCATCTGGCTGGACCCGGAGAAACTGGCATCGCGCGGACTGGGAACCGGCGACGTAACCAGCGCACTTCGAGAACAAAACGTTCAAGTGGCCGCGGGCCGACTTGGGCAGCCGCCGGCGCCCACAGGCCAGGCGTTGCAGTTGACGATCAGCACGCTTGGCCGGCTTCTCGAGCCCGAGCAATTCGCGGACATCATCATCAAGACGGGCGCCGACGGAGCGGTAACTCGCTTGCGAGATGTCGGAAGGGCGGAGCTTGGTGCGAAGAGCTATGACGTCAACAGTTTCCTCGATGGCAAGCCATGCATCACCTTGGCGGTGTTTCAACTTCCCGGTTCCAACGCGCTCGCGACCGCTGAGGGCGTCCGCACAACGATGGACGAACTCAAGGCGAGGTTCCCGGAGGGCATGGACTACCGAATTGTGTACGACACGACCGTCTTCATCGATGAGTCGATCCACGAAGTCTATAAGACGCTGATTGAAGCATTCGTGCTGGTATTCATCGTCGTGCTGGTTTTTCTGCAGAATTGGCGGGCGTGCATTATTCCCATGGCCGCTGTCCCGGTGTCGCTCATCGGCACGTGTGCGGTGATGGCGCTGATGGGTTTCTCACTGAACAACCTGTCATTATTCGGCCTTGTGCTGGCCATTGGCATCGTGGTCGATGACGCCATCGTCGTCGTCGAAAGCGTGGAAGCGCACATGGCGGCCGGCCTGTCGCCGCGTGATGCAACGCGTAAAGCAATGCTCGAACTTTGGGTGGCGTTGATTGCAATTGCGGCCGGCCTTAGCGCCGTGTTTGTCCCGACCGCATTTATTAGTGGCATAAGCGGGCAGTTCTACAAACAGTTCGCTCTGACAATCGCGGTGGCCACGCTGCTCTCCGCCTTCAACTCCCTGACCTTGAGTCCGGCGTTGTGCGCACTTCTCCTGAAACCCCACGCGCACGGCGACGACAAATCAAAGTACCGCGAGGCCCTCCCGAGGCTTGGCATTGTGCTCATCATGGGCTTGATCGGTTATTTGATTCTGACGCCGTACCTTGGGCCGCTCTTTGGCGTGGCGGCGACGAGCGCGGAGGGACACGGTGGGCACGCGGGCAGCGGCGCCGGCCTCTGGGGTGCGCGGGCGGTGGCGTTCATCATAGGATCGGTCGCAGGTTGGTTCCTCAGCGGCTTTGTGAATCGCGTTCTCGGTTCGTTTTTCCAGATGTTCAACACGGCGTTTGAGTGGTTGGTCGGCGGCTATACGCGAGCCGTTAGCAAGGCACTGAAAGCAAGCGTGGTCATGCTCGCCGCCTATGTTGGATTGCTTTATCTGGGTTACCAGGGTTTCATGGCCGTTCCGGTTGGATTTATTCCCGAGCAGGACAAGGGATACCTGGTGGTGAACACGCAGCTTCCCGACGGAGCGAGTCTCGAACGAACGGAAGCCGTTGTGGAGCGGATTGCGAAGATCGCCAACGAAACGCCGGGTGTGGCCCACACGATTGCGATTCCGGGTTACTCGATTCTGAATTCGACCAACGTGGCGAACCTTGGCGGCGTCTTCGTCATCCTCGATCCATTTGAACATCGAAAGGCGAACAAAAGTCTCGCCGGACCCGTCATTGCGGGCGAACTTCGAAAGCGATTCAGCGGCGTTCAGGAAGCAGTCGTCTCTATCTTCGGCGCGCCGCCGGTCGATGGACTCGGGAATACCGGTGGCTTCAAGATTCAGATTCAGGACCGCGGGGACGTGGGCGTTGCCGCGCTTCAGGAATCAGTTGACGGTGTGGTTACGGCCGGGCTCGCCCAGCCGGGCCTGCTTGGATTGTTCAGCAGCTTCCGAGCGAATCAGCCTCAGGTTTTTGTCGATTTGGACCGTACCAAGGCGAAGACTCAGGGCGTGGCGCTGACCGATGTGTTCGATACGCTTCAGACCTACTTGGGCTCGTCGTATGCCAACGACTTCACGCGATTTGGACGGAACTGGCAGGTCAACGTTCAAGCGGAATCGGAGTTTCGGTTAGACCCGGATGACATCGGGCGGTTGGAAGTGCGGAATTCCGCGGGGCAGATGGTCCCGCTCAGCGCTCTGTTGGCGATCGAAGAAAGCAGCGGCCCCTCGATTATCAACCACTACAACATGTATCCGTCCGCGGAGATAAACGGCGGCACGGCGCGTGGGGTGAGTTCCGGTCAGGCGATCAAGATGATGGAAGGCGTTTGCGGAACGGAACTTTCGTCGTCGATGGGCTACGAATGGACGGAATTGACGCTTCAGCAAAAACTCGCCGGCAATACGGCCATCTACGTGTTTATTCTAGGTGCGATTCTCGTGTTCCTCGTTCACTCCGCGGAATATGAGAGCTGGTCGTTGTCGCTGGCCATTATTTTGATCGTGCCGATGTGTCTCGTGGCGGCCATTGCCGGCGTATGGGCTGCGGGAATGGATAACAACATCTTCACGCAGATCGGACTCGTGGTCTTGATCGGTTTGGCGGCAAAGAACGCGGTGCTGATCGTCGAGTTCTCCAAGCAACAGGAAGAGCACGGCCTCGGCCGGATCGAAGCAACACTTGAGGCATGCAAGCAGCGTCTTCGGCCGATTCTTATGACATCGTTCGCCTTCACGTTGGGCGTCTTGCCGCTTGTTCTGGCGAAAGGAGCCGGCGCCGAGATGCGTGTGGCGCTGGGGCTGGCGGTCTTTGTGGGTATGATCGGCGTCACGGCCTTCGGTGTGTTTTTCACGCCGGTTTTCTATTCGACGATTCGCAAATTCGGCGGGCCCATGGAACAACACGCTGCCAAGGCCAAGCCCGAAGGAGATATCGCATGACGACGCCCGGTCGCGGCTTGCGCAACTTTATTTTCGCTGTCCCGTGTTGGACGGTTCTCATTGGCGGAGCCGGTTGCATGATCGGCCCGAACTATGCAGAGCCGCGCGCTCCGCTTTCCAATCAATGGACGGCGGAAACCGATCCCAAACTGGCACGCGGTGATGCGATTGTGAAGCGCTGGTGGGAAGTCCTGAATGATCCCGTTCTGAATCGACTGGTCGAAACGGCTTCGCGACAAAATCCGTCACTCCATGCGGCGGCGGTTCGCGTGGTTGAGGCGCAGGCCCGGCGGGCTGTTGCGTTCGGATTCTTGTTTCCGCAGCAGCAGGAGGGAACCGGCGGCTACTCGTGGAACCAATCGAGTGAAAACGCCGGCGGCCCGACACAGGAAAGTAACAAGACTCTCAATCGGCTTGGACTCCTGTCCGATCCGGGCGGTTCGGCGGTCCGACGGGCCGTCGGTGAGGCTGGAATTGATAATGTGTTTCAGAATTGGCAATTCGGATTCGGTGCGTCGTGGGAATTGGACGTGTGGGGCCGGTATCGGCGCGGCATTGAGGCAGCGGATGCTCAGATCCTTGCGACAATTGCCAACTACGACGATGTGCTGGTGAGCCTTATTTCCGAAGTGGCGACAAGTTATGTGTTGTTGCGTTCGCTGGAGGAGCAACTTGTCGTCACGACGGGAAACGTGGCTATTCAACGCCGGGGATATGAACTGGCAGATGCCAAATTAAAGGGCGGCACGACCACGGCGCTTGACCCCGCGCAGGCCGCCGCGTTGCTCTATCAGACCGAGGCCCAGGTGGCGGATATTGAAGCTCGCATCGGCCAGACGAAAGCGATTCTGTGCGTTCTGCTGGGTTTGCCTCCAAACAATCTGCACGACCTCATCGGCGGTGCTGCGTCGATCCCGACGGCTCCGGAACGAGTTTCGGTGGGCATTCCGGCCGACCTGCTTCGTCGTCGGCCGGATGTTCGACGGGTTGAACGAACCCTTGCGGCACAATCGGCCCTGATTGGCATTGCAAAGTCAGAACTCTATCCACGATTCTCGCTGAACGGAGAACTTGGACTTTCGGCGGAGCATTTTTCCGACCTCTGGCGTGGCAACAGCTTTGACGCCTTTGCCGGTCCTTCGTTCCGATGGGCGATACTGAATTATGGCAGGATTGAGAACAATGTTCGTGTGCAGGATGCCGCGTTCCAGGCGTTGATCAGCGAATATGAGTACATCGTGCTTCGCGCTCAGGGGGAGGTCGAGGCGGCGATCGCGGGCTACATCGGTGCACAACAGCAGGCGCTGGCCCTCGGCAAGAGTGTCAACGAGGCCAAAAGAGCGGTGGACCTTGCGGAGCAGCAGTACCGCGGCGGAATCGCGGATTACACGCGCGTGTTGAACACGCAGGATTTCCTGACGACGGCACAATCCCAGTGGGTGGCGACGCGTGGCGCTGTCGCGCTTAATCTCATCGCCATCTATCGCTCCCTCGGTGGTGGGTGGGAATTGCGTGAGACGCAGGAGTTCCTTCCGGCGTCAATCACCGACGGCATGAAGCAGCGTACCGACTGGGGCGGTATGATTGAGGCAAGCGTGCCGAGCACAGGGCCATAATCCGGGAGGAGGAGGGATCATGAGCGGCGAAGCGAACGACAGCACCCGTGATAAACTTCCCCGAAAGAAATACGAAAAAGAGCTGGAGCAGTTGCAGCTCGAGCTGGTCAAGCTTCAGGACTGGGTCAAGCACGAGGGGGTTCGCATCATCGTCATCTTTGAAGGCCGCGATGCGGCCGGCAAGGGCGGACTGATCCGGCGCATGACGGAGCGTGTTAGCCCGCGCGTGTTTCGGGTGGTTGCGCTGCCGGCGCCGAACGATCGCGAGAAGACCCAGGTTTACGTGCAACGGTACATGCAGCATTTTCCAGCGGCGGGCGAAATCGTGATCTTCGACCGAAGCTGGTACAACCGGGGCGGTGTGGAACCAGTGATGGGCTTCTGCACCAAAGAGCAGCAGGAGCGGTTTCTTGAGCTGTGCCCGGCATTTGAGCACTACATCGTGGATGGCGGAATCAGGATCGTGAAGTACTGGCTGGAAGTCAGCAACGATGAGCAGAAGCGGCGTTTCGAAGCCCGCATCGAAGATCCGATTCGGCAATGGAAGCTTAGTGACATGGATCTTCCGTCGCGGGAACGCTGGTACAAGTATTCGCGCGCACGGGACAAGATGCTGGACGCGACGGACACAGAATGGGCGCCGTGGCATATCGTGCCGTCGGACGACAAACGCCGCGCTCGGTTGAATTGCATCGCGCATTTTCTCAGCCTGATTCCGTACAAGGCGATCAAGCGCAAAGAGGTCGAACTTCCCAAGCGGGATAAGAGCGATGCCTATGATGACATCGCCTCGCTGGCCAATCGGCGATTCATTCCCCAACGGGCGTAATGCACTGGAATCGTCGGTCCGCGCGGGGCCGATTACGAGGTTGCCTTGGTGCCGTTGGCGCGGCTTTTCTCGCTCTTGCCGCCGACCCCCTGAGAATCGCCTTCCTCGGCGAGGGTTCGGTCGTCGAGGTCCGGGAAGTTCCGATCAGACGACCGTTGAAGGCGGCTTAATTCCTGCCGAAGAATGGGCGTGCGCTCCGCCGGGAGCGTGTCAATCAAGTTCTCGAGCATGGCGCGCAACCGCCGGGTGACTTGGATGCTTTCTCCGCCAAAATGGCGAATCTCCGTGACCGCGAGGTAGACAAAATCTTCCCAGTCCGGCGTCGGATAGATGAACCGAGTGCGCCCCGCGCTGTCGCGAACACGCCCCTCATCAAGTTCGCGCTTTCCGACCATTCGAAGGAGTCGATGAATCTGGTCGATGGCGAGCACGGCCGTCGTGGGGTCGTTCACGGCCGGCGAGAGTGCCTTGGATGCAATGTCCACGATGATCCGGAATGCAAACGTCGGGTCCTGCTCGATCGTTCGCTCCGCTCCGACGGCCACAGAATGACGCAAGTTCTGTTCGGCAATGTCGCACGAACTGCCGCGAATACGAAACAAAGGTTCATCAAGGGCAAGGAAATCGCCGACCTGCGGGAGCATCTCAATGACACAATTGTCTTTTTCAGCGATTGCCGCGATGCCATTCGAATCCATGGCGAGAATGACGCCTACGGTGTCGCTCGCAATGATCTGCACTGGTTTGGCGTCGTCGGCGAATGGCGTGGGTGGTTCGACCGAGGCCAGACGAAACGGCTTCGGATAGATCGTGTTGATCGCGTCCCGCCCGTGATGGGATACCACGCGCATGATGCCGCTGGGCCGCAGGAATTTGCCGACATGATCGATGGCGTACAAGAAAAATGCGATGCACAGGATGCAGCCGTATGCCGCCGAGCGAGTGGCCACAACGGGGATGGCATCGCGAATCGAGACATGTACCGCGAGTGTAAACGTGAACGTAAACGCGAAGAATGCCAGCGCGAATTTCGTGACCCGATCCTTGAACAACAGGGAAATAACTCGTGGCGTGAACTGGGCGCTGGCCAGTTGGACGGCCAATAGCAATGCCGACGAAATAAAGACAATCAGAGAAAAAATCGACGCCGCAAGGGCCCCCAATATTTCTCGGGCCGCCCCCGGGTCGGCCAAACCCTTCAACTGCATTTTCTCGTCGATCCAATTCGCGACCCGCGCCAATACAAAGGCGGCGAGGATGCCGGTTACGGGGAGGATCCAAATGGAGCTACGAACGTAGGTTCGGAAGCGATACCGCTGGAGCCATGTCATGGGGGGACCGCCAATTCAGCCAACCAACTTGGTTGTTACAAGTCCGATGCTACGAATCCACACTCGATTCGGCAAGGCGGCTATTTCTGTCGCGGCGGCATCTTGCTCAGCATCTGGTGAATGGCATCCTGCACGCGGTGTTTTCGTTCATCGGGCGGCGCGTTGGCGACAATGCGGGCCGTGGCCGAAGCTGCCCAGATTTTCTTCTTGGTGGCTGGGTCGAAGAGCCGGATGATGAGCGTGCCGATGGGGTAGTCCACGCCGTGCGGATTGACGCTGGAGTCTGTCTTGTTCTCCTTGGTCACGCGGTATTCGATCCAGAAGCTCGGGGCGGCCCCTGCGGCCTTTGTGAAGCCGCGCTTGGCAAGCCCCTCGTCGATCGTTTGCACGAGCAGGTCATGAACCTCCGCGTTGTGCGCCTTCGCATCGCCGGAGTCGAGCCATGTATAGGTGTCGCCAAGCCCTGACACGCGAATCGCCGGGCCGTCCTGAGCATAGACC
>CAZSBF010000048.1:0-33192 GCA_964605185.1 uncultured Planctomycetaceae bacterium | reverse complement strand
CGCAGCGTTCCATGTTGGCGCGCAAGATAAACGACACCCTGCCCACCACGATTGAGTTCCGACAGAATGTCATATCCGGAGAATGTACCCGGGGCGGGAAGTGAGGATTCCGGAAACGTGCCGACGCCGCTGATTCCAGCGCGCGTGCGCGTCGGTGGCGCATCCGATGAACGCGGAGTATCGTGATTCGGATTGTCCGACACCGACAATCTCCCGTAGAGGTTCCCCGGGAGTCTCGAGCCGTCGATTGCAATGGGTGCAGTGGACTCGGCGAGCTGATTCAATTCTCGCGCGCTTCATGGTAACATTCGGTCGCGGTAGTTGCAATTTACCGCGAGGAAACAATACCTTAATGATGAAGTGCCGTTGCCGAGGGCGGCGACCCGGAGTGTCTCCCGGCACTCCCGACCTGCCGCCGACTCATCGCACTTCCCCAATTCAGAATCAAACGAGAGACATCAATGGCCCGAATCGTTGAATGCGTACCCAATTTCAGTGAAGGCCGACGGCCCGAGGTCGTCGACAAGATCGTCGCCGAAATCACCGCCATCCCCGGCGCGACGCTGCTTAGCAAAGAGCTGGACGCCGATCACAACCGTGCCGTGATCACCTTCATCGGTTCGCCCGAGGCCTGCGCCAAAGCAGCCGTCGCGGCGTGTGTGAAGGCAACTGAGCTGATCGACCTCACCACGCACACCGGCGAGCACCCGCGCATGGGCGCGACCGATGTGGTGCCTTTCGTACCGATTCAGGGCGTGACCATGGAAGAGTGCGTGGCGCTTGCCAAGCGCGTAGCGCAGGAGATCAGTGACCGACTCGCCATCCCCACCTTCCTTTACGAATACGCCGCAACCGACCCTTCGCGACAGAATCTCGCCAAAGTCCGTGGCAAGGGCTTCGAGGAAATGCGCGACGTCATCGGCAAGTCGGTTGAGAAATCGCCCGACTTCGGCCCCAAGCAGGTCCACCGCACCGCCGGCTCGACGGCCGTCGGAGCGCGAGACTTTCTCATCGCCTACAACATCTACCTCAACACAAACGACATCGAGATCGCCAAGAACATCGCCAAGGGCATCCGGGCCTCGTCGGGAGGTTTCGCGTTCGTGAAGGCGGCTGGCTTTGAAATCAAGGATCGCGGCTGCGTGCAGGTGTCGATGAACCTCACCAGCCCGGCCAAAACGCCCATGTTCCGCGTGTTCGAAACCGTCAAGCGCGAGGCCGCACGATACGGCGTAAACGTCACCAGCAGCGAAGTCGTCGGCATGGCCCCGCTCTTCGCCATCAGCGACGCGGCGGAGTACTACCTGCAGATTGAGCGATGGAAGCCGAGCCAGATCATCGAGACGGCGCTGCTCGGGCAGGAAACGATGGCCGGCTTTTTGGAAAATCTCGCCTCGCGCGAGCCGACGCCCGGAGGCGGCAGCGCGAGTGCCTACGCGGGCGCATTGGGCGCTGCGCTATGCAGCATGGTCGGCCGCCTCAACGACAAGAAATCCGGCGAACACGGCCCGTTGCACGACAGCATCGCCCCCGCCGAAGCCCTGATGGGCCGTCTCAACTCACTCGTGCGCGAGGACGCCGAGAGCTTTAACGCCGTCGTGGCAAGTTGGAAGCTACCCGACACCGATCCCAACAAAGACTCTGCCAAACAGGCGGCACAACTAACGGCCACGCTCACGCCGCTCGAAACGATGGAGCGAGCGGTTGATGTCATGAAGATGGCCGTCGTGGGATTGGAAAAGAGCAAGAAGAACTGCCTGTCCGACGCGGGCGTGGCGGCCTTCTTGGCGCACGCATGCCTCGAAGGCGCCCGGCTCAATGTCCTCATCAATCTGCCGGAGATCAAAGACGAAAAGAAACGCACCGAGATCAAGAGCAAGGCAGACGCACTGCGCGAAGAAGCGAAGAAGATTCGCGCGACGGTGGATAAGGCACTGGAGGCCAGTTATTAGGGGTGCCCTAATCTACCGCACCACCACAACCGTCCCCGGCTCGGCCCGCAGGCTTTCCGCCGCGTCGCCTTGATTGATCGCCACTTCCAGCATCCCCGTTGAACCGATGATCGCCACGATCTCGCCCACTGACACGTCACCGTAGGTCCGCCGAAGTGGGCCGATCCGTAAGGGGCCGACGTGCACGTTCATTCTTGGGTCGGCGCCGCCGTGGCGGATAAGCTCTTCCTCGCTGATGTTGCTGATCAGATTGCCGAAGTGATCGACGTATAGAACCTGCCCCTGAAGGGAACCATCCGCCAATCGCTGCGATGGCTCAAGGTTCAGCAATTCCAACTGGTCGATCATCGGCCCGACATGATCCAGCGTTAGTCCCCGCGCCAGATGCCCGGCGACCGGCGCGAGAATATCCCGCCCATGAAACGTCGCGCTGATCCGCGATCGAAACAGTGCCTCGTTCTGAATGACGCGCAGCTCCGCGAGCACAAAATCCCGATGCACGAGCGTCACCAGCCCGTTGTCCGGCGCGAGAATCACCTGCCCGCCATAACGCGCCGCAATCAGCCGTCGCGTCGTGCCCACCCCCGGGTCCACCACGGCCACATGAATCGCACCATCCGGGAAATAGTCAAACACCTGTCGCAGCACGAACGCCCCATGCACCACATCATGCGGGCCGATCAGGTGTGTCACGTCGATCAACCGCGCCGCCGGCGCAAGCTGCAACACCACACCCTTCATGCAGGCGATGTAATGGTCGGCCTCGCCGAAGTCAGTCGTGAAGGTGACGGTGGCCATGAGCGAATGGCAATCTACCCTGCGACGGGCGATCGCGGTAACCGGGTCGCCATGTCACAACCGTGTCGGCGAATGGTACTTTTCGAAGCGTCGGAAATCACAAACGGATCGGGCCTAGACCCATGCAATGTTCTCGGACGTTCCCGGATCAGTATGAACTGTGGTCCAAGTTCTCGTCGCTGGCCCTCCGATTCGGCTACGGGCAGAAACTACGTGCGATTCTTGATTGACCATAACATATTGTAAATAAACAACTTACACCAACGTGTCGCCTCCAGGACCTTGTGATTTTCCCGAACACCGAAATTGGTTAGGTACCCCCCGGCCGCCGGGCGATCTGTCTACTTGCCGCGGCCCGTGTCGGCTTATAATCCTGCCGACCGCGAAAGATGGGAGTCGTCGTCCAGGTGGAGGACGGCTTCCCCGCGGCCGCGAGAGCGCGACAGCGCGATATACGTGGCACTAGGTCAATCCCGCTTTCTACGTCAGGCTGAGCTTCGCCGGAAACTGTCCGATGGGCAGGATTCCTGGCTCGAACGCGTGCGCGTGTTCCTTTGCTGGCCCGTCGTGATCGGTTTCCTTTTCTGGGCCGGTGCATCGTGGACGGTCCTCTCGGGTCGGGCGCGAATGCCCTATTCCCTTAATGAGTCCATCCGGCAGCCTGTCCTGGCCCGCGTCAATTTCGAGCGTATCAACGAAAACCGCACGGCCGAGCTGCTCACCAAGGCGCAGCAGGATGTCCCCAACTATTTCCGGCTGAACAAGACGCTCGTCGACGCCGTGCGTGGCGAGATTCGCGACCTGCACGCCGCGGTCAAATCGGCCGACAGTTTCGAAAAGTACAAATCATCGCCGGCGAATCACTGGTCGCTCGACACCGCTGCCTTCGCCGCCCTGAAGGGACTGACCGTCGGCACCGGCCTCGATCAATTCCAGCACGACCTTGACGAGGCCATCCGCCGGTTGATTGACGAAGAGATGGTCGAGCGTGCCGACATCGACCGCGAAATCCGCAGCACTGCCAGCGACGTCGAACTTGATCGCGGCACGGGTGCGTTTGTCGCATGGCCGAAGGAAAAGCTGACCTACGCGGTCAACAGTGAACACGTGGACGCTCTGGCCCGAGGCGTTCCGCGCGATCTCTTCGTTCCCGAGATCCGCCCCGCCATTGCCGCAATTGTCCACAAGGCCGTGGAGCCTTCCGACAAGGTTCTGCGCCCCATCTATGTCTACGATGATGAACTCACCAAGGCCAAGTTGAAGGACGCCGCGAGCCTCCCGCCGGTCAAAGACGCCTATCGCGCCGGCGACCGACTCGTGAAGCCCGGCATCCTCGACGGTGAGGCCATCGCCCTGCTCAAGGCCGAACACGATGAGTATCTTCGCCAGCGCTCTTCCAATCCCGAGCTGCGCGGCGGCCTCATCAAGGAACGCATGGGCCTGATCGGCGTCGTTATGTTGATCGTCGCGGGCTTCGCGATCTATGGCTATCGTGCCCAGCCACGGGCCATGACGCGCGCACCGCGAGCCGTCGGCGTCGCCCTTTTGCTCCTGCTTCTCCTCATGCTGGATCGATTCGTCCTGATCGGCATCGGCACTTCCACGTCGTGGAGCGTCGCCTGCATCGTTATGGCCGCCGCCATCATGACGATCAGTTACTCGCAGATGTTCGCGATCGGCGCGACCGGCGCATTGGCGCTGCTGATCGTCGTCTCGCGCGAGGCGCCGCTGGGCACCATCCTCGTCTTCTTCACGGTCGCATCGGTCACCATCCTCTGCCTAAAGGAAATCCGCACGCGGCTGAAAATGGTGGAAGTCGGCGGAATCACCGCGATCATGGCCGGGCTCAGCACATTCCTCGTCGGGCTCACGGCCGAGCAGCCGTTTCGACTGTTGGTGAAGGATTCCGCCATTGCCGCGCTGGCTGCCCTTACCGGCCTCAGCATCGTGCTCGTGCTGTTGCCCCTTATTGAGCGCGCCTTCCGCATCACGACCAGCCTCACCCTGCTCGAATGGGCCGACACCAGCACGCCGCTGCTTCGCCAGCTTATCGAGTCGGCCCCCGGCACCTGGCAGCACAGCCACCTGCTCGGCTCGATGGCCGAAACCGCCGCCGAGGAAATCGGCGCCAACGGCCTGCTCGTGCGCGTCGGCGCCTACTACCACGACGTCGGCAAGACCGCCAAACCGAACTACTTCGTCGAGAACCAGGCCACCAAAACCAGCGCCCACCGCGGCCTCGCACCGACGATGAGCCTGCTCGTCATTCTCGCGCACGTAAAGGATGGCCTCGCCCTCGCCCGCGAACACGGCCTGCCGCCGGCGTTGCACCCGTTCATCGCCGAGCACCATGGCACCACCGTCGTGAAATACTTCCACTCCATGGCCACGGCAGAGGCCAAAGCCAGCGGCCGCGACGAACGAGAAGTCAGTGAGACCGAGTTCCGCTATCCCGGCCCGAAGCCGCGCTCCGTCGAAACGGCCATCCTCATGATCTGCGACGGCGTCGAAGGCTCCGTTCGGGCGCTCGCCGAGCCGACACCCAGTCGAATCGAAGCCGTCGTGCACGACCTCATCAGCAAGCGCCTCATGGACGGCCAATTCGATGACTGCGACATCACGCTCAAGGAACTGGCCCGCGTCGAGCAAAGTCTCATCCGCAGCCTTTGCTCCATCCACCACGGCCGAATCGCCTACCCGACCGCGCCAAGCAACGAGCCCGAGCGGCCGACACCCGACCATCGGCCGGGCGTGAAGGTCGGCGCGTGAGGCCATCCGCCGCGATTCAAATCGATGTGAATAGCGCGCCGCGCGGGTTGGCGGCCACGGTTCGTCGTGTTGCAACGTTTGCCTTGACCTCGCAGCGAATAGGTCGCGCTGCTGTCTCCGTTGCCTTTGTCAGCACGAAGGAAATGCGCAAACTGCACGCCGAGTGGTTCGACGACGATTCGCCGACGGACGTAATCACCTTTGATCTCGGCGGTCGTTCCCGCAAGGCCCCCCGCGAGGTTGACGGCGAGATCATCATCTGCCCCGCGATTGCCAAGAAACAGGCAGCCGCATTCGGCGTAACCCTGCGCGACGAACTGCTTCGCTACGTCGTGCATGGCTGCCTGCACCTATGCGGGTACGATGACCGCCGCGCCGCCGATGCAAAAAAAATGCACGCCGAGCAGGAGCGCGTGCTCGCCGCATTCCTGAAACCTAAGCGGTAATCCTTCATGCTTCCGATGTGTCTCTTGATTCACGGGTTTATGCTCTCGCATGTCGGGGGAGCCTCATCGATGAATGTCCAAACGGCGACAGAATTGCCATGAGCATCGTCCGCGATGAAGCCATCGTCCTGCGCCGACTAGACTACAGCGAGTCATCGCAAGTCCTCGCCCTCTTCACGCGCGACCACGGCCAGCAGCGCTTGATCGCCAAGGGAATCAAACGCGGCACCAAGACCCGCGCCGCCACGGGCATCGACTTGCTGGAACTCGGCGTGGTGATGTTCTCATCGCGCCCGGGCAAAGAGGACGTCCTGGCCGCGCTCACCGAGTGGAGACAGGAGGAAAACTTCCCCCACCTCCGCCGCGATCTCCCGCGCTGCTATGCCGCGCAATACGCCGCCGAAGCCACGTCGCACCTCACCGAGGTCCACGACCCGCACCCCGCGCTCTTCGACGCGTTCAAATCGCTCCTCGCCTTGCTCGATGCCGGCGACCCGTTGGCCATCCTCGACGCCTATCTTTGGACGCTTCTCACTGAGATCGGACTGCGCCCCGAGCTGGGCCGTTGCATGAACTGCGCCCGACCGGTTGCAGAGGACACCGTGATCTATTTGAGCGCCCGACAGGGCGGGGCCATTTGCCGGGACTGCGAACCCGCGGTGATTGAGAAGCGCCGCACGCGCGGCGATGTCCTTCGGTGGCTCTCGACGCAAACCGACGTCGTCCGCCGCGACGATGCGCCAGCCCGCGAAGCCAGGGAGGCCTTCGAACTTCTTGACTATTACATCACGGAAACCGTCGGCAAATCCCTTCGACTCGCTGATCCGCTTCGATCCCTCACCGGCCTTCCACGTCGCCCGCAACCGCGCCGCCACTAACCACTACGGCGTTACCGGTTCGAGCACGATCCGCCGCAACAGCGTCGCCTCCGGTCCGGCCGGCGCGAATTGAAACGTGTAAAACGTCCCGGCCGTCGCGGTGAACGTCACCTCACCAAGCCCATCGATAATCGGATCATCCTGATTCGGCACGCGCACCGCGAGCAGCATCGGTTTGTCGCCCTCTGCACGCGCCTTCCACTTTCCCGGCGGCGGGCCGAAGTCATTCAGCGATGCCAATCGGCCGCGCGCCGTATAGACGCCGAGTGTGCCTTTGTCATCGAGAACGGCTGGCGTGTACTCGTTACTCGCCGCAAACATCGCCGGAATCACGATCCGTCCGCTTTCCATCTGGATGCCGACCTTCGGGCTGTCGATGCGCACCCAGATCACGGTAAGCAGGCTCTGCGGCGGCGGCGTTCGGAACATCACCAGTCGATAGACCTGATGAAACGCGGGATCGGCGTTGAGTTGTTGCGCGCTGGTGAAGAGTGGAATGTTCGCCCCGGCCGGCCGCGTCCAGAGAATGAAATCCGGCTTGCGTTCGAGAATGTATTTCCCATCACCAAGTTCGTGGCCGAGCACGCCCTTTCCGAAATCGGCCGTCCGCGCGCGCGCAATGTGGTAGTCATTTAGCCCCATCATGTCGATTGCATCGAGCCTGCTGAAATATGGAATACACCCCGCCGGGTCGCACGCGATCAGCGGCTTCGACTCGCCGAACGCCGTGTTCAACATTTCACCCACGTACTTGCCGTCCCACTCCCAACGCTCCTCGCGGGCGCGTTTCACTTCCGGATCGCGCGACTGCCCCATGTAGGTAATCGCCGCCACCAATACCGCGCCAACCCATGCAGCCGATCGTGCGTGGCCCGGCTGAGCCTGCGTCCATCGCGCCAGATTCGCGATCACGAACGCCGCACAAATTAGCGCGGGGATCCAGTGCCGATGCGCCGGGAAAATATCCCCGCCGACCATCACCACATACACAAGCCACACACCGAGCGGAATCCCCACCATGAGCGTGCGCTGTCGCAACTCACGCAGCCCGACCCCGAAGATCACCGCAAACACCGTCGGAATCATGAGCCCCGCAAGGTACGGGCCCGCCTGCCGAACATACATCCACCCGTCGCGCACGCGATCCATCGTGAACGCGACCTTTACGTGCGCCGGGTTTGGTAACCATTCGCCGTAGTACGCCAGTCGAAAGAAAATCTGCCCGCCGCCCAAGAGCACCGGGAAAATCGCCAGCGCCAAACCCAACTTCATTCCGCGGGCATCGAACCCCCGCGCGGCGATCAACCCCAGCGCGACACCGATGCACAGCACGCCGCCGTCCGAGCGCGTCAGACAGATCAACCCCAGCATGAGACTCACCGGCAGCGCCTCGCGCCACGTCGGCGCCGGCGACTCCACCAGCTTCATGCACCAGACCAGCGTCCACGCCAGAAAGGCCGCGACGAATGGTTGCTCCAATCCGCCGATCGTCCACACCGCCATCGGCCCGGTCAGCGCCAGCCCGACCGCCCCGACCAGTGCCGGAAGCGCGCTCCGCGCATCGCGCGGCCGAAAGGCATACACCATCGCCGCGAGCGCTGCGCTCATTCCGACAAAGCCCCACACCCGCGCCGCGTCGATCAAGTCAATGCCGATCGCCCCAAGCAGCGCACACGCCAGCACCCAAAGGAGATTCGTGTACCCCTCCACCCGCGCGCCCGACGCCCACGTCAGCCCGTGCCCATCGAGAAGCCGCTGCGAATAGCGAAGCGAGATCAACGCATCGTCCGAGATGAACGGCAGATGGCTCCACGCATGAACACCGAGCACGCCGATGGCCACCGCCAGCACGCCCAGCGCCACGACGGGCGACTCCGTATCGCGCTGGCCCTTCAATGTCGGTGCGTCGTTCATTCACTCTCGCGCAGACTGGACAAATCTCTCAAATCGAATTGTCAATTGCCACCTGACAATTGGCAATCGCGGCAACATCGCTTGATTCGTTCGAGACTTGGCAACGTGGCGCGCCCTCACTGTTCCCTGTTCCCTGATCCCTTTGGACCTCATTGCCTCCATCCCGTTATCCTTAACCCTAGATGATGCCCTGCCCGCTGATCTTCCAACCCATCTTCCGCCCAAAAGTCTGGGGCGGTCGCCGTCTCGCCGACCTGCTTGGGAAAGCTCTCCCCGACACAGACGCCATCGGCGAATCGTGGGAATGCGTCGACCTGCCCACCGTCGATTCCGTCGTCGCTCGCGGACCGGCCGCCGGCCAAACACTGCATCAACTCGTCGGTGAATGGGGTGCCGACATGCTTGGCCGTGCGCCGACCGTAGACGGCCGCTTTCCCCTGCTCCTGAAATTTCTCGATGCCGCACAGCCCCTGAGCATACAGATACATCCCAGCGCTGCCGCTGCGGCACGAATGGGTCTTCCTCACGCCACCAAGAACGAGGCTTGGTTCGTCCTTCACGCCGATCCAAACGCGATCATCTACCGCGGCCTCCGCCCCGGCGTCGACCTCGCCGCCATTCGCGACTGTCACTCGCGCGATCCCGCGCAGCTACCATCCCTTCTCCAACAAATACCCGTCAAGGCCGGTGATCACGTCTTCGTGCCCGGCGGAACAATGCACGCCCTCGGCGCCGGTATCGTCGTCGCCGAAGTGCAAACACCCTCCGACACCACCTTCCGCCTTTTCGACTGGGGCCGCGAGCGACCGGCGGCAGACTCCGGTCTACATATTGAACAAGCCCTCGCCTGCATCGAGTCCTCCTCTGATATTGCCGCCGCCGAGCGCAGGTCGCACACCACCAGCATCTTCACCACCGTCACGCGGCTCATCACCTGCTCGAGCTTCGTGATTGAGAAGGTCCGCTTCGTCGAACAATTCGAGCAGGACATCCCCTATGCCGAACTCGTCTGCTGGATCATCCTCGATGGCCGCGGCGAGATTGCCTACGGCACCGGCCAGCGCGAACCCTTTGCAAAGGGCGACGTCGTCGTGCTCCCCGCGGCAATGAAAAAGGGCCGCTTGAAAACGCTGACCCCCTGCACCTGGTTGGAGGTCACCATCCCCACCCCTTCGGACCTCTCCGAATTTGACCGCCCGACCAGCCAATCACTCCGCAATCCAACCCCCGACGGCCCGCAGCCGATCCAATTGGGGATCGATCGACGGCCGCACCCATGACAAACAAGCGGTTTCCCCAGCCCGGCGTCGGCAACCTTTGCCGCGTTAATGTCGATTTACCCGATGGTTACAGCACCAGAATGGACTTTCCGCAAAAGAATGGTACACTTATAGGCGTGCTTTGGAGGATTGTGATCTTCATGGGTCGATCCCCCCGGCACCTCCTCGCGCCAGATGGAAAAGGGTCCCTCATGAACGCCATACCTCGACGATGGATCGTCTCTGTCTGCGCCGCATCCCTGCTTCTTGCCGCCGCCATACCCGCCTCCGCCGAAGTGCTGAGCGTCAAAGGCAGCGCCAAGGCCAGCGTCGTTCAGTTCGCCGGCGTCTTCCCGATTCAGACCGACCTCAATCAGGAACTCGTCCCCGGCACCAAAGCCCTGCCGCCGGCCATCGCCCGCGCCAAACTCGATCGCCTGCTCACCGATGGCACCATCACCGCCTCCGGCCAGGCGCTCGCCATCTTCGATCAACCCGCCGATCCGACCTCCGGCCCGCCGAATGATGCCGGTCTCGATCTCGGCGCATTCTCCGACGACGAATTCACCGGTTGGTTTATCGAAGGCAACGTAAACGAAGTCCGCACCCTGCAACTCGCCCCCGGTGAGATCAGCCCTGACGCAGCCAACGGCTCCGTCCAGAAAGTCCGCAGCCGCATTCTTCTCTCCGGCGTCCTGCTCATTACCTCCGCCAAGTCCGGCGCCGACCTTTCCGGCGTCCGCACCAATTTCGCCTTCAGTGTCACGCTCCGTCAGCAAGGCCGCGAAGACACCACGCCCATCGCCGGCGAAGTCACGCTGGCCGGCACGGCCACCGGCGATGCTCAGGTGCAAAACGCCGGCGGCGCGCTCGCCACCATCTTCCTGCCGATCGTGGACTTCACCGATCAGCTCCCCGAATTGCCCGTGGTTCGCGCCCTGCCCTTTGCCGGTGTGAATCTTCCTTATGACTACGAGATCATCGTCGGCCAGCCCTTCGAATTGGAACTCACCGTTCGCGGCCAGGTCTTCACCACGCCCGGTGGCGTCGGCGCAGCCGCCGTCTTCGGCACGCCGCAGGAAGGTCTCGGCTCGGTGCTTTCGCGCGTGAAGGGCGACGATCGCGGCGTGCAGCTCGCCGAAATGGTTTCAGAAAAAGTTGACACCACCGGCAAGGCCTATGTGAACACGCCGGTCGATGCCCCGTCGTTCACGACCTATTTCCCCGCGTGCGGTCTGCTCGGCTTCGAGTCGACCGGTCTGCTCACCGCGGCGATGCTGGTCACTGCATCGCGCCGACGTCGCAACCGCCGCCGTTGAATGAGGATTGATCTGCATTGATCGCGTCGGGTCTCACATCCTCGGCCGACGCCGTGCTCTGGAGCCTCGTGCTGATCGGCGGCATCGCCTTTCTCGGGGTTCTTGTCTTTTACATCCGACGCCGATTGTTCAGCGACCGGCAACAGTCGCCGGAGGCGGTTCTCTCGTTGCAGCAATTGCGCGACATGCTCGCCGCCGGCCAAATAAACGAGGCTGAATTCGCCCGGCTCAAGGCCGCGTTGCTCGGCATTCCCGAAAGTCCTGCGCCGCGCAAAGATCGCCCGGATGCATCCGCGCCCCACAGAAAGGCCCATCAACACGAATCAGGTCAAGACCCTCCCTGAGCAGAGTCGATAACTTGGCTGCCATCGCCTAGAATGTCCGCGGTGGCCCAATCCTCCACGATTGGAATCGCCGACAGCCAACAGGAACCACGCCTTGAAAAACGGATCAAAAAACGGCGGCCCCGGTGGGAACGAACCGCCTCGCGGACCGGAGAACCCCGGCAGCACCGGCGGAAACATGAAGCGCCGTCGCTCCAGCACGTGCAGCTTCTGCGGAAAGACCCATCGCGAAGTCGGCCCCATGGTCGAAGGACCGAACGACACCTTCATCTGCGCAAGCTGTGTCGATCTCTGCCACAACATCATCCGGCAGGAGAAGCGCCGCTCGGGTGGCGTGAAGCCCATCTTCACCAAGATCCCGACACCGCGCGAGATCAACGAATACCTCGAACGCTACGTCGTCGGCCAGGACTACGCCAAGCGAAGCCTCTCCGTCGCCGTACACAATCACTACAAGCGCCTGTCCCACGTCGACATCGCCGACGCCGACGACATCGAAATCGAAAAGAGCAACATCCTGCTCATCGGCCCGACCGGTTCCGGCAAGACACTTCTCGCCAAGTCGCTCGCCAAGCTGCTCGACGTGCCCCTCGCCATCGGCGATGCCACGACGCTCACCGAAGCGGGCTACGTCGGCGAAGACGTCGAGAACGTCCTGCTGCGCCTCCTGCAGTGTGCCGACTTCGACCTCGAAACAGCCCAGCGCGGCATCATCTACATTGACGAAATCGACAAGATCGCCCGCTCGGCCGGCAACGTCAGCATCACCCGTGATGTCTCCGGCGAAGGCGTGCAGCAGGCTTTGCTCAAGATGCTCGAAGGCACCGTCGCCAACATCCCGCCGCAGGGCGGCCGCAAGCATCCCGAACAGCAGTACATCCAGATGGACACGTCCAACATCCTGTTCATCTGCGGCGGCACCTTCAGCGGCATCGAAGAAATCATCAAACGCCGCGTCGGCGGCAAGAACATCGGCTTCGCCAGCGAGGATGCCGGCGAGATGGAATCGACCGAAGCGCGGTCGGAATTGCTGCACAAGGTCGCGCCGGAGGATCTCATCGAATACGGCATGATCCCCGAGTTCGTCGGCCGCCTGCCGGTCGTCTCCACGCTCGGCCCGCTCGATGAAGGCGCCCTCGTTCGCGTGCTCACCGAGCCGCGCAACGCCCTCTGTCGGCAGTATGCCCGCATGTTCGAAATGTCCGGCAGCGAGCTGGAGTTCACCAACGGCGCGTTGCACGAGATTGCACGCAAGGCCCTCGCCCGCGACACCGGCGCCCGCGCCCTTCGCGGCGTGATCGAGGACATCATGCTCGACATCATGTTCCACCTGCCCGATCCCGGCCGGGAAGGTCGTTACATGATCACCGACTCCATCGTCCGCGGCGAATCCGTCGCCTCCCCCGGCCCGCTGAGCGAGCGCCGCAAGGAATCGGCGTAACAACACGCTTCCGCCAACTAACCTAGAATCCCACGAATGGCGACCTGCCCCGTCTGCCGATGCCGCACGCGCACGTTGCTGCGCGTGATTCGCTCGTGGCCGTGCGAAATGTGCGGCTCGATCCTGCGTCTTCGCCTTGAAGCCCCGCACCCCGCGCTCATCGCCCTCTATTCATTGATCCCGTTCCTCCGCCGCGTGGATGTCGTCCAGCGGGCACCGGCATATTGCGAAGGTTGCGGATACAATCTGGCCGGCATCACCAGCGGGCGATGCCCCGAATGCGGCCTCGCAGCGGAAACCCCGGCGGCTTCTTGACTCGCGCCTCCATGCAAATCAGACCGATCATCGGCCTTGAGATTCACGTCCAGCTCGCCACGCGCACGAAGATGTTCTGCGCCTGCCCGCTGGAATTCGCCGCCGAACCAAACAGCCGCACCTGCCCCGTCTGCCTCGGCATGCCCGGCACCCTCCCGGTGATGAATCGCACCGCGCTGGAGTATTCCATCAAGGCCGGCATCGCCCTCGGCGGCACCATCGCCCGTTTCAGCAAGTGGGATCGCAAGAGCTACTACTACCCCGACATGCCGAAGAACTACCAGATCAGCCAGTACGACCTGCCGATCTGCGCCGAAGGCTCCTTCGAGATTCCAAAACCCGACGGCACCACCCGCCGCGTCGGCATCATTCGGGCGCATCTGGAGGAAGACGCCGGCAAAAACCTCCACGAAGGCCTCGACCACACCCGCGTCGACCTCAACCGCGCCGGCACGCCGCTTCTGGAGATCGTGACCAAGCCGGACATCCAAAACGCCGACGAGGCCTACGCCTTCTGCGTCGAACTGCAGCGCCTCGTGCAATGGCTGGGCATCTCCGAGGCCAACATGCAGAAGGGCCAGATGCGCTTCGAGCCGAACGTGAACGTCGCCATTACTGACGGCGGCGTCGAATATCGCACGCCGATCAGCGAGGTGAAAAACCTCAACAGCTTCCGCTCCGTCCGCCTCGCCATCGCCTACGAAATCAACCGCCAGGTCGAGGCATGGAAGGCCGACCACGACTACACGCTCGCCAAGAAGGGCAAGATGAACTTCGGCTGGAACGACGCCAAAGAAGCCAGCGAATTCCAGCGCGGCAAGGAGGAGTCGCACGACTACCGCTACTTCCCCGACCCCGACCTCGTGCCCGTCACCGTCGACGACGCCACGCTCACCCGTCTCGGTGCCGAAGTCGGCGAACTGCCCCTTGCCCGCCAGCGCCGCTTCATCGAGACCTACGGCATGACCGCGAAGGATTGCGAAGTGATCCTCGCCGACCGCGCGACCAGCGAGTTGTACGACGACGCCATTGCACAGGTCGCCGACGCCAAGCTGCTGACCAAACACTTCGTCGGCATCTGGAACCACCTCGCCTCCGCGCGCCAATCCACCATTGCCAAACTCGGCGTCGCGCAGTCGTCGATCGTCGAATTGGCCAAGATCGTCATCGACGGCACCATCAGCGCCTCCGCCGCGATGCAGGTCGCCGAGAAACTCTGCGAGAATGGCGGCAGCGCCCTTGAAATCGCCCAATCCGCCGGCCTCATCCAGGAGCGCGACGAATCCGCCATGCAAGCCTGGATCGACCAGGCCTTCGCCGAAAACCCCCAAGCCGTCGCCGACGCCCTCAGCGACAACCCCAAAAAATCCAAGGCCGCCCCCGGCTTCCTCCGCGGCCAAGTCATGAAAATCTCGCAAGGCAAGGCCGACCCGAAACTGACGGGCGAGTTGATCGAGAAGAAGATCGCAGCGATGCGGTCTAACAACTGACGACACAATGGAATAATCAAGATGACGAAATCCATCCGCCGCCCCCAGGTCTCCATCATCGGCTCCAGCGAAGCCGATGCCGCCATGCTGACACTCGCTGCACAGGCCGGTGCCGTCGTCGCCAAGCTCGGCTTCGCCCTCGTCACCGGCGGACGCGACGGCATCATGCTGGCCGCATCCAAAGGCTGCGCCGACGCCGGCGGCACGGTGCTCGCCGTCGTCCCCGGCACCAGCATGAACGAGGCCAACGAATACTGTCACTACGTCATCCCCACCGGCCTCGGCTGGGCGCGAAATGTCATCACCGCCATCGCCGGCGACATCATCGTCGTCATCGGCGGCGCGGCCGGAACACTCAGCGAGATCGCTTTCGCTTGGATGTACGAACGCCCCATCATCGCCCTCTCCTCCAGCGGCGGATGGGCCAAAAACGTCGCCGGCACCACGCTCGACCATCGACAATCACAACCCGTCATCGATTGCCCGACCATTCACGACTTTGAGAAGGCCCTGCACAAACTCTCAGCAACCCTCCCAGTCCATTTACCGCGATAGCCCCGGCTTGCTACCATTCCGCTGATGAATCGCGCGATCGTTGCAATTTGCCTCACATTCTGCGCGGGCTGTTTCTCCGAGCATGCCCACCCCATGCGGCAGGGCGATCTCGTCCGCATTGAGAAACCTGTCGCGGGAACGACACGCGACTGGCTCCGACAAACCCACGCACAGCTAAGCCACCTGCTCCCCACAAAATCCCCCACCGCGCTCGTCACCGAAGACCTGACCGACAAAGACGGCAAACCCGTCGACGTGTGCAAACATTTCAACGTCGACCCCGCCAAGCCCGACAGCTTCTTCACCAATCTCTACGGCCTCTCCTACTCGGCGCAGCTCTCCGGCCCCGACTACTCCGGCCAGCCGGCGCGCTTCAAATGGACCAACTACGATGACGTCTGGATTCCCGTCCGCGAAGGCCTCTCGCTCCACGGCAGCCTCGGCCTCGCCACGAAGGACGGCGTCGCGCTCGATGCCCCGTGCGTCATCGTGCTGCCCGGCCTGCTCGGCTGCAACGACACTTTCCGCACGCGCGACCTATGTAGCGCGATTCGTGCGAGCGGCCTACACACTCTCGCTCTGGAGACTGCCTCTCACGGCCAAACCGTCTTGCGCTACCCCGACGTGTATTACACCTTTGGCGCATTGGAGGCCGCCGACCTCATGATCGTGTCGGACTGGCTCACCGCCAAACCGCACATCACCGCCACCGGCCTCATCGGCTTCTGCTGGGGCGCGAACGAGGCGATCATCGCCGCGTGGTACGACTCCGTGGAGGGCCGCCACCCCTGCATCTCCGATCGCATTGCAGCAAAGATGCCAAACCTGCCGGCGGCACGACGCTTCACGGCGGGCGTCATGGCGTTTTCACCAGTCTTGAAATGGGACGACGTGGTCGACGCACTGGATACACCGCACACCACCTTGATGCACCCTGTGTACGCCAGTCTGCAGGGCACCGTGCGCAATCGAATGGTCTACAAGAGGCACACCAACCCCAACCACAGCCTGCGCTCGTTGATTGAAAAGGAACTCGCCCGCTCCCCGCTCGATTACCCCGAAGCGCCCAGCGACGTCTTCGACTTCCATCGACTGCTGCCCTACAAAGGAAAAGACGACGGCAACAAACTCGCCGACATGAAGGTGCCGGTGCTCATCATTGAGGCCGCCGACGACCCGCTCGCCTCGCCGCAGGCCATGGCTGAATTGTTCGACAGGATAAGGAACCCGAACGTCGCCGGCCTCGTCCTCCCCAGCGGCGGCCACGTCGGTTTCGCCGCATGGGCACGATCGTATTATTTCAGCCTGATCACGAATTTTTACATTGGAAACATCGCATCAGAATCGCCCGGTATTAACGTACTTACTCCCGATCACTAAACCTCATTCGTAAATCAGTCATCCCTGGAGAATGGATGATTTCACGAAGCCGCCCTAGGATGTTCAATACTCCAATGCGACGCCCCATTGCAATCGCCATCCTCGCCGCCGCCATCCTGATCTCTTTTATCTATTACAAAAAGAGCCGCGTTGAACCCTTCGTCGTCTCCGGCTTCATCGAGGCCGATGAAATCCGCGTCGGCTCGCGCGTCGGCGGCCGCGTCGCCGAAGTGCTCGTCGTCGAAGGCCAGCGCGTCACTCCCGGCCAGCCGCTCTTTCGCATCGACCCGTTCGACCTGCAAGAGCAAACCGCCCAGGCCCGCGCGACGCTCGCCGCCGCAAGAGCCAACCACGAACGCCTGAAGGCCGGTTATCGCGTCGAAGAAGTCGAACAAGCCCGTGCGAAGCGCGACCAGATCCGCTCAACGCTCGAACGCCTCACCGCAGGGCCGCGCCCGCAGGAAATCGAAATCGCCCGGGAGCAACTCAAAGTCGCACAGGCCTCCCTCGAACTCGCCGAATCAGAATACGCCCGCCTCGAACGACTCAAGCAGGAGTCGCAGGCCGCACCAAAAGAATTTGACGAAGCCGTCCGAATGCTGAAAACCGGCCGAGCAAACGTCGCGGCAGCCGAGAAGCAACTCGCCCTATTGGTTGAAGGCACGCGCAAGGAAGACCTCGCTCAAGCCAAAGCCGCGCTGGCCGAGGCCGATCAGGTCGTGAAGTTGCAGGAGCAGGGCAATCGCAAAGAAGACATCGCCAAGGCCGCCGCGGAAGAGGACGCCGCCGCCGCCCGCGTCGCCGCGATGGAGAAACAATTGACGGAACTGACGGTCGCCTCGCCCGCCGAATGCGTCGTGGAGACGATCGACCTTCGCCCCGGCGACATCGTCGCCCCAAACGCCCCGGCCCTCTCACTGCTCGAACTCACCAAGCTCTGGGTGCGTGCCTATGTTCCCGAATCGCGCCTCGGCGAAGTGCGGCTCGATCAGCGCGTGCCCATCCGCGTGGACAGCTTCCCCGACCGCACTTTCAACTCGCGCGTCAGCTTCATCTCCCGCGAAGCCGAGTTCACCCCGAAGAACATCCAGACACCGGAAGAACGCAGCAAACAAGTCTTCCGCATCAAGGCAACGCTCGAAGACGGCCGCGACATCCTCCGCGTCGGCATGGCGGCCGATGTGTTGCTGGGCGAGAAGCCATGACCCAATCCGTCATCCAGACCGACCACATCACACGACGCTTCGGTTCCTTTGTCGCCGTTCGCGATGTCTCACTCTCCGTCGAGCGCGGCAGCATCTTCGGCCTCCTCGGTCCCAACGGCTCGGGCAAGTCCACGCTCATCCGAATGCTCTGCGGCGTCCTTCGCCCCAGCGACGGCACCGGTTCCGTACTTGGCGTCGACATCCGCAACGACCCCGAAGCCGTCAAACGCCGCATCGGCTACATGTCGCAGAAGTTCAGTCTCTACGCCGATCTCTCCGTCATCGAAAACCTCCGCTTCTACGGCCGCATCTACGGCCTCTCGCCTGCCCGACAAGCCGAGCGCGAAGCCGCCGTCATCCAACTCACGGGCATCGGCGATTACGTCGAGCGACTCGCCGGCCAGCTCTCCGGCGGCTGGAAGCAACGTCTCGCCCTCGCCTGCGCCTTCATTCACGAGCCCGAAGTCATCTTCCTCGATGAGCCGACCGCCGGCATCGACCCCGTCGCCCGCCGCGACCTGTGGGACCTTCTCTTCGAACTCTCGCATCGCGGCGTCACCATGTTCGTCACGACGCACTACATGGACGAAGCCGAACGCTGCACCCATGTCGGCTACATCTACATGTAGCGTTTAATCGCCATCGGCAAACCGGCCGACCTCAAGGCCGCGCCAAATGTGACGCCAACGGGCACGCGTCGCTTCGAAATAATCTGCGCCAACCCCACTGCCGCCCTCGCCCGCGCCCGAACCGTCCCTACCGTGCGCGACGCCACCATGTTCGGCGACACGCTTCACATTCTTATTGACGACACCGTGTCCACTGAATCGCTGCTCGCGCAGATCGCCGCCGGCGATCCGTCCGCCTCGGCCCGACCCATTGCCCCCACCCTCGAAGACGCCTTCGTCATCCTCAGTCGGCAACACGCGAGGGACGCGGCATGAACGGCTTCCTCGCCATCCTGCTCAAGGAGTTCTCCCATATCCGCCGCGATCGCTCCACGATCCTCTTCGCATTCGTCGTCCCCGCACTTCAACTCACCATCTTCGGCTTCGCCATCAAGACCACCATTGAGAACATCCCGCTGGTCGTCTTCGATCTCGACGGCAAACAGGAAAGCCGCCGCATCGTCGAAGCACTGACCGCTTCGCGCACCTTCCGCGTGCAGGATCGTGTCCACGACGCCGACGCCTTTCGCCGCGCCCTCTCCAGCGGACGCGCCAAGGCCGGACTGCTCATCCCCGCCGACTATTCCGAACGGTTGCTTCGCCGCGAGCAGGCTCAGGTGCAGATGCTCATCGACGGCAGCGATTCGCAGGTCGCCACGACGGCACTCAACACCACGAGTCTCGTCGTCACGCGATTGTCCATGGGAAGGGCGCGCATGGTCGGCGAGGCGGCCCAGCTCGGCCCGGCCCGTGATGAACATGGTGAGTTTGCCATGCCGCTCGACGCCCGCGTGCGGCTCCTCTTCAACCCCGACCTTGAGAGTTCGCACTTCTTCGTACCCGGCCTCATCGCCATCATCCTGCAACTCGTGCTCGTCTTCCTCACCAGCTTCTCCATCGTCAAGGAACGCGAACTTGGCACGCTCGAACAACTCTTCGTCACGCCCGTCGGCCGCGCCGGCCTCATGTTTGGCAAGCTGATCCCCTATGCCCTCATGGCCTTTGGCGAGTTACTCATCGTGTTGACGGTGATGATGGTCGTGTTCGACGTTCCAATTCACGGCAGTCTCGCGGCACTACTCGCATGGTCCTCGCTGTTCATCGTGACGGCCCTCGGCCTCGGGCTACTCATCTCCACCATCGCAAAAAGCCAATTGCAAGCGATGCAGTTTTCCTTCCTCGTCATGCTCCCCTCCGTGCTCCTCTCCGGCTTCATGTTCCCGCGCGAGGAAATGCCGACCATCCTCTACCTCGTCGGCTTCCTTCTGCCGGTCACCTACTTCATCGAAATCCTTCGCGCCGTCATCCTCCGCGCCGCCGATGCCATCGACGTGCTCCCTGCCGTCATCGGCCTGGCAACCTGCTGCGCGGCGATTCTCACGCTCAGCCTCACACGCTTCCGCAAACAACTGGATTAAGCGGCACTCGCCGGCGCAAGGGGGGCGGAGATGTGCAACGACGTGGTTCACGGCCTGCGCAAACTGCCGTAGATGTGGGTGCCAGCGACGTTTGGTAGCGAAAGGCAAAGGTCCGATTGAACCACCCGTACAAATGGGCTTCAATGGCAAAGCGGCCTCATTAAATAATCATCAGATCTAGCATAAGTTGTTGAAAAATAAAAACTTATCGTCGCGCGTGTCGCATATTGATATTGAGACTGAGTCTCAATATCATTCCATTCGCTGCCATCAGGCCGCCGGCAAAGGACGAAACGCGATGTGCCAATACCTCAACAACCAATCAGAAATGCGGCGAGCGAGAACGAAACAACCAACGATTTGTCTCGTCAAATTCTTGCCTCCGATGCACGCGCGGCGCGCGTTCACGCTTATCGAACTCCTTGTCGTCACGTCGATCATCGCATTGCTCATCTCGATCCTGCTGCCCGTGTTGAGCGCTGCGCGGCAGACCGCGCAGGGCGGTGCGTGCCTCTCCAATCTCCGGCGGGTCGGCATGGCTTGCATGCTTTACCTTGAGAAATCGGACGGGTTGTATCCGCCGATTCGCCTTTCAAGCGTCGATGGACAGACCTACGTGAACGAGTATGGTGCAGCTCAACCGCGGTGGCAGTGGTTTCTTGCGTTTGAACTTGGAGCGATCATCACGCCGCCGTCGCCATCGGTTGCGTCGTGGGGCGACTCGCATTCTCGCACGATGAACAACAACTACTTCATCTGCCCGTCTCTCGTCGGGCCGGGCGCGGGCGACATTCGCAATGGGGCGTACGGCTATAACTACCAGTATCTCGGCAACTCGCGAACCGACGCTGATCCGCCGGTGTTCGACAACTTCGCGGTATCCGAGAACGTCATCAAGGCGACCGACCAGACCGTCGTCTTCGCTGACAGCCGAGGGGCGCATCCCGAGCACGGCAGACACTCGTATACGCTCGACCCGCCACGGCTCGCAACGGAAAAGAACGCCCGGCGGTTCGGCCCCGATGCTTCCGACGGCCCCATCCGTCATTCGCCCGCCGAGGCCCGCCATCGTGGAAAGGCCGTGGTTTCCTTCGCCGACGGTCACGCGGAGTCTGCGACGCTTCGCTCGCTTGGATACGCCCTGGGGCCGGGGAATGTGGTGATTCCTGATATGGATGGAATTAACCGTGACGCAACGAATCGCCTGTGGAACGGCCGTGGTGCGGATGATCCTTCGAATCGATAGCGGCACACCGCATGTCGACGCCCTTCGTCGATTGCTGTAATCTGGTGGTCCCAAGAACCTTGAAACATCGGTAGGGGTCGCTGCCGGATACTCAGCAGGAAAGCGGAATGGCCAAGCAACGCGTAGCAATGATCGGCGGCGGACTGGCGGGACTCGCCGGCGCCATGAAACTGGCGGAAATCGGCATCGACGTGGACCTCGTCAGCATGGTCCCCGTCAAACGCTCCCACAGCGTCTGCGCACAGGGCGGCATCAACAGTGTCAACGACACCACCCGCGCCCAGGGCGACGACGAGCACAAACACTTCGACGACTCCGTCTACGGCGGCGACTTCCTGAACCACCAACCCCCCGTCAAGGAAATGTGTGACTGGGGACCGGACGTCATCGACCTGCTCGACCGCCTCGGCGTCACCTTCAACCGAACGCCTGAGGGCAAGCTCGACCGACGACGATTCGGCGGCACGCTGTATAAGCGCACCGCCTTCGCCGGCGCCACCACCGGCCAGCAACTCCTCTACGCCCTCGACGAACAATGCCGCCGCTGGGAGTCCGAAGGCAAGATCAAACTCTACGAATACTGGGAGTTCCTCGGGCTCGTCCTCGACGACCACGGCGTCTGCCGCGGCTGCGTCATTCAGGACATGTTCTCGATGGAGTTCCGCACCCTCCGCGCCGATGCCGTCGTCCTCGGCACGGGCGGATGCGGCCTGATCTTTGGCAAGAGCACCATGTCCATGATCTGCACCGGCGGCGCAAATAGCCGCGCCTATCAGGAAGGCGTGAAGTACGCCAACGGCGAATTCATCCAGGTTCACCCGACCGCCATCCCCGGTGCCGACAAGCTGCGCCTCATGAGCGAAAGCGCCCGCGGCGAAGGCGGACGAGTCTGGGTTCCGAAAACGCCGCAAGACCCGCGCGACCCGCTCACCATCCCCGAGACTGAGCGCTACTACTTCCTTGAAGAGCGCTATCCAAAATATGGCAACCTCGTCCCGCGCGACATCGCCACCCGCGAAATCTTCGACGTCTGCGTCAACGGCGGCCTCTCCGTCGAAAAAGACAACTTATGCGTCTATCTCGACGTAACGCACCTGCCCAGTTCCACGCACCACAAGCTCGACGGCATCCTGGAGATCTACGAAAAGTTCCAGGGAGCCGACCCGCGCAAGGTGCCCATGAAGATCTTCCCGGCCGTCCACTATTCGATGGGCGGCCTCTGGGTGGACTATGACAAGAACCCGCAGACTGGCGGCCTCGTGCAAGGCTCGCCGAAAAATCAGATGACCAACGTGAAGGGCGTCTACGCCATCGGCGAAGCGGACTACCAATACCACGGCGCCAATCGTCTCGGGGCGAATTCGTTGCTCTCCTGCATCTTCGCCGGGCTGGTGGCCGCGCCGGGCATCGCGAACTATCTGGAGTCGACCAAGAAATCCTGCGCCGCCGACATGCCCGCGGGTCTGTTCGATGGCGTCCAGCGAAAACACAAGGAACGCTACGACGCTCTCATCGCCCGCACCGGCGAGGAAAATCCCTATCACATTCACGCCGAACTCGGCCGCACCATGACGGAAAACGTCACCGTCGTGCGCCACAACAACAAGATCAAACAGACGCTCACCAAGATCGACGAACTCAGCGAGCGATTCAAAAAAGCCCCCCTCTCTGACAAGGGCCACTGGACCAATCAGAACCTCTCGTTCACCCGCGCACTCGGCGACATGCTCATTCTCGCCAAGGTCATTGCTCAAGGCGCACTCCAACGCGACGAATGCCGCGGCGCCCACTACAAACCCGACTTCGACATCACCGGCCTCGACCCCGCCGCCGGCGACCTCACCGGCCAGGCCCGCAAGTGGTGCGAACTCTTCAAAGTACGCAATGACACGTGGCTCAAGACCACCATCGCCGAGCACACGCCCAGCGGCCCGAAAATGTCGTACGAAGACGTGGACACCACGCTCATCCCACCGCGCCCGCGCACCTACGGTCTCAAGGGCGCCGAAGAAATCGAACGCCTCTGGAAAACCGAATTCAGCGGCAGCGCCAGCGTCCCCTCCGCCTCGCGCCCGAAGCAGGCGGCCGCGGCGGGTGTCTGATAATGAACTGTCAGGGGCATTCGAGCGAGTATTCGGGTATGGGCCGATGGCGCAAACTCGCCGTATAATGTAGTATCAGTCGTTCAGAGGTTTTTGATATGACTCGGCGGGTCGAGGCGATTTTTGAGAACGGCGTATTGCGCCCTGTGACGCCCTTGGAGGGGGTGGCGGAGTCGTCGCGCGTCGTGATCAACTTAGAACCGTGTCAGGTGTCGGGCCACCCATTTGTCAATTCGTTCGGCATCATGCCCGACGAGGATGCCGCTGAGATGATGCGGATTATCGAAGAGGAATTCGAGCAGGTAGACCCGCGTGACTGGCGATGAGTTTGCAATTGACACCAATCAGGCAATCGCCGTCCTGAACAAACGACTACCGTCGGGTGC
The DNA here is from genome assembly GCA_964605185.1 of uncultured Planctomycetaceae bacterium. Classification (GTDB taxonomy): domain Bacteria; phylum Planctomycetota; class Phycisphaerae; order UBA1845; family UTPLA1; genus JACRIM01. The sequence continues at coordinate 9,307 of CAZSBF010000048.1, read as the reverse complement.
CCTTATATCCGAGAATTCCGTTTGCTATCTCCCGATACCTGTGGTTGGCGAACTTCGATTCGGTGCGCTCAATTCGGATCGAGTCGACGAGAATCTCAAACGAATTGACAAGCTCATCATGGACTGTCGGGTGTTGCCGATTGAACTCGACACCACCGAGTATTACGCGCGTATTCGCCGCGATCTGCGACGACAAGGTACGCCGATTCCTGCAAATGACCTCTGGATTGCCGCGATTTGCGTTCAACACAACATCCCCATCGTAAACGCCGACGGACACTTTGAACTTGTCCCAGGATTGATCATTCGCCGCGACGCCGAGCCCGGCCATCCGCAAACGCATCCTTAGCTGCAATCGCAATCTCTGGATATACTCCCGCAGGAGAAATTCCTTCGTGAGTACTCGCACCGCAAACCGCCGTTGCTATCCTCAACAACTACTCGCAACTTTGGTGAGCGCGGTAACTCTCATAACCCTCACCGGCTGCCCGCCGCAAACCGGCATCAATCAAAACAACCCCCCGCCGCCCCCGCGAACCACCGCTGCCATCATCTCCACCATCAACGAAAACGCCGCGAAGCTCGACCGCGCCCTCTGGGCCGCACACATCAACGTCAACGCCCGCATTCGCGACGACCGCAAACAGCCGCACGAATACAACCTCGAAGGCACGCTCCTCTTCCGCGCCCCGCGCGACCTCCGCATCGACCTCCGCCACGCCCTCAGCGAGCGCGTCATGGGCATTGGCTCCAACGAAAGCGAATACTGGGTCTGGATCGAACCCGACCTTGGCCTGCTCCGCTGGGGTCGCCACGTTCATGCCGACAAACCGTGCGCCGAAAAAATCCCCGTCCGCCCCGATCAACTCGCCGCCATCCTCGGCTTCGGCGGACTGCCAAGCCCCGGCAGCGATCTCGTCGGCCCCACGCGAAAATTCGGCCGCGAGTTCGACATCCTCGCCTATTCCAAACGCACGGCCGCCGACACGTGGCAGCTCGACCGCGAATACTTCATTGACCGCAAACCGCCAAATCTGATCCGCCTCGTCGCCTTCTACGATGAATTCGGCCGGCGCGTGATGAGCGCACTGCTCGACGACCATCGCCTCGCATGGGAAGGCGGTCCGTTGGTGCCGCATCAGATCAACATCAGTTGGCCCGCCGACGACGGCAACTTCAATCTCTCCGCCCTCGCCATCGAAGGCCGCACCACCGTCAGCCCGCGCGCCTTCAAGCGACCCACACCCGCCGAGCTTCCCGCCGGCGTTCGCGACGTCATCCAGGTCGATGCCGATTGCGACGCCGCCACCACCACCGCGCCCACGAATTGACCCGAACCCCCCGTGCACGAATAATGCGATCAATGCTCTCCCAACTCAGAACCGCCCTCCTCATTTTCCTCGGATCAATCACCGCGCCCGTCGCTGCTGACGAACCGTGGAAGCCCGCGAAACTCTGGATCGCCGGCACCGACAACACCACCTGGGTTGCAGGTCGAAACGCGGGTTCGTCCGGCCTGCCGATCGTGCAGCTCTGGCACTCCGCAAAGGAAAACGGCACACCCGCCCAATCGCTTTACCTCCCGCCCGTCTCCGGCGATCCGCTGCAAATCGTCGCCGACACTCAGGCGCTCCGCGTCCTCTACGGCAACCTCACCGCCTGCGATTATTTCGGCGACCGGCCCTACAGCCCCGGCACCCTCTGGCGCGGCGAATGTCGCGGCCGTCCACTCGCGTGGGGCGGCGATGCCACCGTGTCCATCATCTGGGCCCTGGTCGCCACCGAACAACTGGAAAAGCCTGCTGCCACCGACGACAGCAGCGGCGATGTCGTCGTGCGCCCGATTCCACGTACGCGCCTCACCCTCCTCAAACTTCAATCGGGCCAGTGGACGCGCCACGACGGGCCCGACATCCCCGCCGGCGCATCGGCTCACTGGATCACATCCCGTGCCGGCTCACCCCGCGCGTTTTGGATCGCCGATGGCAAACTCCACACCGCCCGCCGTGCCGAGGACGACTGGTCCAAACCGCAGGAAATCCCCACCGACTCCGCCGACCTGCGCTACGGCTGGGCCGGCACGTCCGCCGACGGCGCAACGTTCATCGTTGGCAAGCGGCTGGACGCCAATCGTTATGAGCTTCACCTGTTGCTCGAAAAGTCGGGCGCTTGGTCCGATGCCGGCGCGGTCCGCGAAGGGAATGAATCACTTATCCTCGATCCCGAAACCGCCGGCATTGGAATCGCCCGCGGTCAGCTCGCCGTCGCCCGGCCAACCGCCACCGGCGAGGTCGAATTCGGCACCGCCGCTCTCGGCGTCTCGCCCGCGATGCGCTTCAGCACCCTCTCGATCAGCCGCGCCGATTTTCAACCGCAATCCCAATGGGGCGAAGCATTCACCCTCGCCCTGTGCCTCGTCGTCATGACCATCGCCATGTGGACGCGCCGCGACCTGGCCGTCCAAGTCCTGCCGCTGCCGAAGGGCCTGCGCCTCGCCATGGTCTGGAAGCGCGTGATCGCGGGGCTGATCGACATGGTCCCCGCCATCTTGATCACGCTTCCATGGTGGTATCCAAAAATCGTTGCCCTCGGCCTCGAAGGACGAACCTCGTTCACAACCGAGGAGCTGATCCTCATCGACAACCAGACGACCTTTGAGCGATACGCCACCTACGCCGCGTACGGCCTCTGGTGTTTCATCTGGGAACTCTTCCTCGCACGTACACCGGGCAAGCTCATCCTCGGCATTCGTGTCATCAGCATCGACGGCTCGCACCCAGGCCTGCGCCAATGCCTCCTCCGCAACGCCGTGCGCACCCTCATGGTCGCCCTCGGCGCGACGGGCTTCCTCGTCACCATCATGTCCATCGTCATCGTCACGCGCAATCGCCAGCGCACCGGCGATCTGCTCGCCCAGACACTCGTCGTCGAACCGGGGGAGCCCCCTCCGCTGGTGCCCGAGCCGCGAGACGAGGACCGCATGGGCCCGTTCGACTGATATAATCAGCATCATGCGTGCACGCGCGTTTACATGGATTGCGGTTCTCCTCTGCGCCGCCGCCATGGCCGACGGGCCGACCACATCGTCCGCGCCGACCTCACGCCCCGCGCCACCCGATATCGCCGCGCAACTCGTCGCTTTGCGCTCAAAAAGCTTCAAGGTCCGCGAGCAGGCCCAGGAGAAACTCCGCCGCGCCGGCGGCGATGCCCTGCCCTTCGTCATCCCCCTCATCGCCGACACCGATGATGAAGTCGCCTCCCGCGCCGTGGAGATCGTCGGCAAACCCGTCGACCCCGCCCTCCGCGTCGAAGCCGCCATTCAACTTCTCACCACCGCCGATCCCGACCTGATGGAACGCGCCGTTCACATGCTCTATGAGAACCCAATCGCCGTCGGCGACCTTTTTGCGGCCCGCACTCGCGACGACAAGGGCCTTCAGCGCGTCATCACCGAGCCCGTCGCCTTACACCTGAGCGCATCCATCAAACGAATAAGAAACTTCCAGACCCATTACGAAAAGATCGCCGACGAGAAGCCGGACGCCGCCGAAAAGCAGAAGAAAATGAGCGAAGAAACCAACGGCTACGAGGCCGAGGCCGCCTACTGGACCGCCTACGAAGCCCTGCTTGAATATCGCCGCCAACTCATCTCGGAACCGAAAGACCCACCCGCCCCCTGCTCACAACCCAACGAATAATCAGAACTTCATCGGCCGTCCAAGCATCTCGCCATATCCATTCAACAACTTCCTCGCCTCCACATCCCAGTTCAACTCCTCCGCCGCCTTCGCGCACGACGCTCGCATTCGCGCCAACGTCGCCTTATCCGCCGCGAGCGTATTGATCGCCTTCGCCATCCCCTCGGGCGTCGATAAATCCCCCACCACCACAACGCCATATCGCTCGCCCATCTCGCGAAAGAATACGAGATCATGCGCCACGATCGGCACCCCCGACTGCACGTACTCAAAAAACTTGTTCGGCGAACACAACGTGTGATTCAGATCGATCGGCTGATACGGAATCACGCCCACATCTGCGCCGGCAGTCAGCGCAAGAATTCGATCCGGCTCCACCCGCCCCAGGAACTTCACCTTCTCCGCCCACGGTTTACCCTCAACAATCGCCCGCAGGTCTGCCTCATGCACGCCGTACCCAATCATCAGGAGATACGTGTTCGTCGGCAGAAACTCCGCCGCCCGGACCAGCGTCGTCAGGTTCCGCTCCGCGCTTATCCACCCCTGATACAGAATCACCCGTGCATCCGCCGGCACACCCGCCATCGCCCGCAAATCCGCCCGGCTCGTCGCATCAAACCCCTTCGGCGGCGGGTCGGCGCAATTCATCAAGACCAGCGGCCGCTTGCCATATAGCGTCTTGTAGTGATCCGCGATGGCCCCGTTCACCGTCATGAACAGCGACGTGTCGGGCACATGCCGCGCCTCCTCCCGCGCGAGTCTCCGTCGCACCCGCGGCGGCAGCGTCTCCTGCTCGTAGTAAATCTCATGCGCATCAAACACCAGCGGCACGCTCCACCGCATCGCCAGAATCGCCCCGTGTTTGAGCAGCGGCAGGTCGTGCACGTGAACCACGTCCGCCGGGAAACGCTCCGCCTGCGCCAGCACAAACGTGTCATACGGCTTGATCGACAGCGCCCGGATGATGAACTTCATCCAGATGCGATTCACCACCATCTTCAGCTTGTCATTGTCCGGCAGCTTCGACCGGATCCGCCGAAGCCGCGTGTCGTCCCAGTCGAACTGCGTGCGGACGATCCGCACGCCCTCCCAGTCATACTCCTCCGCCTTGGCGCACTCGAACCCGGCCAATAGCGTCACCCGTGTCCCGGCCCCGACCAAGGTCCGCGCCTGTTGCAGGACGCGCCGGTCGATCATCTGACAATCGGGGACCAGCATCAGAACATGCATACGCTATTCCCAGGGGAGCGTCGCTAGCGGGCAACACCCTTTGTGGCACCGGTTTTCAACCGGTGTTCTGGCAGGCTGGTACGAAAATCCCTTCTCGTACCCTCACTTCCCTGCAAATCTAAGCGATTTTTTCTTGGCCCGCTCCGAAAACGAATGGTATGCTTGAGGTGCCTACTCCCGCCGTGGGTTGGCGTGCACCGGGCAAGCCGAGCGTTACGTCAACCCACGCGATGTTATCGCGCCGCGATTCCTGACCTCGAACGTACATTTCCCGCGACTTGTCTCGTCGTATCGCTCGCGTAAAATGCACCTGTTGCGCGATACACATCAACAGACTTTCAACGTCATGCGAACTCGGATACCCGCACGCCTTGCATTCATTCTCGCCGCGCTAATCCTCTGTATCGCGAGCGAACCGGTCCACGCCTACATCGGCCCCGGCGCGGGCTTCGCCATCGTCTCGTCCCTCGGCGTCATCCTCTGGACGATGTTCCTCGCATTTCTCACGCTGCTCATCTGGCCCATCCGTTGGGTGATCCGCAGCATTCGAGGACGCCGCGCTTTCGCCCGCGCCAAGGTTCGCCGACTCGTCATCCTCGGTCTGGACGGCATGGAGCCCAGCCTCGTCGACCGATTCATGGCCGCCGGCAAGATGCCGAACCTCAAACGCCTTAAAGAAAAAGGCTGCTACCGCCTTCTCGGCACCACAACACCGCCGCTCTCTCCCGTCGCATGGTCCAGCTTTCTCACCGGCGTCAACCCCGGCAAGCATAACATCTACGACTTCCTCAACAGTGATCGCCGAACCTATCTGCCGAACCTCTCCTCCGTCTCGATCCACGCCCCGACGAAGTCGTTCCGCCTCGGCAAATACACCATCCCGCTGAACAAACCGGAGATCCGCCTCCTTCGCAAAGGCAAGCCCTTCTGGAACACCCTCGGCGAGCACGGCATCTTCACCTCCGTCATCCGCGTGCCGATCACCTTTCCGCCGGAGAAATGCCGCGGCGTCGTCCTCTCCGCCATGTGTGTCCCCGACCTGCGCGGCACGCAGGGCCTCTTCGCCTTTTACAGCACCCGAAGCGACGACGGCCACGAACGTACCGGCGGCGAGCAGATCCGCGTCCGCCGCGAGGGCGACACCATCCGCGCCGAACTCATCGGCCCCGAGAACAGCGTGAAGGAAGGCGCCGGCAACGCCCGCGTACCGTTCACTGTGCGCATCGCAAAGGACAATCGATCTGCGACCCTCGAAATCGCTGGCGAGAAACACGCCCTGCGCCCCAGCGCCTACACCGACTGGATCACCGTGCGCTTCAAGATGGGCCCCAGCGCGACCGTCACCGGTATCTGCCGATTCATGCTCGTCCGTCTCGAACCCGAGTTCGAGCTGTACGTCACGCCGATCAACCTCGATCCCGAGAAGCCCGCGCTGCCCATCTCCTTCCCCGCCGCCTACAGCCCCTATCTCGCCAAACGCTTCGGGCCGTATGCCACCCTTGGTCTCGCGGAAGATACCTGGGCGCTGAACGAACAACTCATCGACGACGACGCCTTCCTCGAACAATGCAACTCCATCGACGCCGAGCGCGAGAAACAATTCTTCGACGCCCTCGATAACACACCGCAGGGCCTCGTCGTCTGCGTCTTCGACGGAACCGACCGCATCCAGCACATGTACTGGCGCTACCTCGAAGACCACCACCCGGCTCACCCGCGCAACCTTCTCGGCGCCGCCTACAAAGCTTCCCCACATGAAAAAACCATCGAGGAGCACTACGCCCGCATGGACGCCCTCGTCGGCGAAACCATGCATCGTGTTGAAAAAGACAAGAACACCATGCTCATGGTCATCTCCGACCACGGCTTCTCCCCCTTCCGCCGCGGCCTCGACCTCAACGCATGGCTTCTCGAAAACGGTTACATGAAACTAAAAGCCCCCGCCGAGCGCGGCGATGCCCCCAACAAGTTCCTCGCCCAGGTCGACTGGGCCAACACCAAGGCCTACGCCCTCGGCCTCGCCGGCATGTTCATCAATCAGAAGGGCCGCGAATCGCAGGGCATCGTGGAGAAAGGCGACGAGACCGCGCGCCTGAAGCGCGAGATCATCGGCAAGCTCACCCGACTCGTCGACCCGAAGTCGCAGGAGATCGCCATCGTCCGCGTGCAGGATAAAGATGTCGCCTATCAGGGACCATTCACTGAAACCGCGCCCGACCTCGTCATCGGCTACAACCGTGGCTATCGCGTCTCCTGGGAGACCGCCATCGGCACCATCACCGACGCCGTCTTCCACGACAACACCAAGGCCTGGAGCGGCGACCACTGCATCGACCCAGACCTGATCCCCGGCGTCCTCTTTTGCACTCACAAAGTCACGAGCGAATCCCCCCGCCTCATGGACCTCGGCCCCACCGCGCTCTCGCTCTTCGGCGTCGACGTACCGAAAAACATGGACGGCAAGCCGCTGGAAGTAACAGTCTAAATCGCAGGTAACCGCTGACTCGTATGCCGCGTATTCCCTCCCCTTACGAAGGGGATTGAGGAGCGCCCGTGTAGGAAGCTCCGAAAGGGTGGGGTCAGTGAATGTGAAATTCTCGTTCGACTTCCCGAAGAATTCTACGACCCAGCCTGTATCGGCCCATCAAGCTGCACCACCTTCTTCCGAGTGAACTTCTTCCCGCCCTTCAGCGCCACGTTCACCACCACCTCATACCGCCCCGGCTGCTTGTATTCATGCACCGGCGACTCATCGCGCGATTCGCCGCCATCCCCGAAGAACCACTTCTGCTTCGTCGCCTCCGGCATCGCCCGCAACTCAAACTGCACCGCCAGCGGATTCTCTCCCGGCGCCTGCCGCGCCCGAATTCGAATCCACGGCCGCTCCTTCGTCACCGTCGCGAAGAACCGCCACACAAACTTCGGCTCGATCCGCCGATGCTGGCCCGGCAATTCCTCTTCCTCTACAAACATCTTCTCATCGCGCAACCACTTGATGCAGTCCTTGGTTTGGTCGCGCAGGAAATCCGTTGAGCCGTAGATCACCTTCACCGGCTGCCAGCGATCCAGCCGATCCGTCGGCACATCCATGTAGCGTTTGTCGAACGACCCCTGACGAATGGCGATGGCCCGAAACACATCCGGATTCCGCAGCCCCGTATGCAGAATCGCGAACGACCCGGCCGACCAGCCGGTCATGAAGACCTGCTCCTCCGCGATCTTGTAGCGGCCTTTGATCTCCGCCACCATCGCAAGGATCAATTGCTCATCCTGCCGCTGCAATTCAATCTGCTTCGCAGGCTCCGGCGTCATGTCCCCCTTCGCGCCCGACAGCGTCGGCGCGGCAACCACGATCCCCTGATTCTCCGCGAACAGCGCCCACTCCCGCATCTGCAACTGCGCCGTGTCATACGGCCACGTCCCATGGCAGAGCACCAGCAACGGCCACGTCCGCGCCGGGGTGTATCGACTCGGCACGTAAAGCAAATAGGGCTTCTGCGTCCGGCCCTCCACAGCCTCCAGGATCGGCGCCTGCGTCGGCAGCGATTCAAGGGATGGGCAACCGCAAAGGGCCAGCGTCGCTACCGCCGCCAACCCGCGAAGTCTTCGCAACCTCGCACCGATCATCAAGTTACAAAGCCGGGACATCGTCATGCCGAACTATGGTACGCCAAACCAACGGCCGCGCCGCACTGTTGTTCACCGGCCACCCGGCTTCATTCTTGCCCCCGCGATCGCTATAATGCCCTCCGACGAATCGCACGATTCGCCCCATGCCCAACGTCGGTTCAATTCAGGAGGTCATCATGCACACGATTCTGCGTTCACCCATCCGTCTGACAGTGCTGTTAGCGTTCGCCACTGGCTTCGTCGCGCTGCCCGTTCGCGCCGGCGATGATCCCGATCCGCAAAAGCTCGCCCAGGAAATGGAGGCCGCCTACCGCGCCGGCCAGTATGACAAGGCCCTCACCATCGGCGAGAAACTGCACAAACTCGACGAAGACAACCCCACGCACATGTATAACCTCGCCTGTCTCAACTGCCTCCTCGGCAAGAAGGACAAGGCCTACGAGTGGCTCGACAAGGCCGTCGACGCCGGCTGGAAGGAAGCCGACCAACTCGCCAATGATGGCGACTTCAAAACCATCCGCGGCGAAGACCGCTTCCGCGCCATCGTCAGCAAGGTCCGCGACGCTAGCTCGCCAAAGGCAGGCAAAAAAGTTGAGAAGAAGAAACCCAAGAAGGATGATGACGACGAAGATGATGGCGATGACGATGATGACGATCACGCCGACAAGAAGCCCGCCAAGGTCGAGAAGAAGGCTCAGCCCAAGAAGGAAGCCAAGGAAGATGATGAGGATGACGACGATGACGACAAG